>NZ_JBICYZ010000034.1:0-97179 GCF_043201465.1 Kitasatospora sp. NPDC048298 | reverse complement strand
GAAAGCTACCTCGCCGGCCTTCACCTCCGCGGCGCGATGATTTGGATCAAGGACCTCACCAGGGCCCATTGATCACGACCAAATACATGCCCTAGGTCCTGCGCTCACCGGGCGGCACAGCCCGCGCGTCCCTAGCCTGGTGACAGGGAGGAGGCGAAGCACCATGCTTGGAGACGCTCCGCTACAAGCAGTCGTCCCCGCCACCGATCTCGCCCGCGCCAAGGGCTTCTACACCGGCACCCTCGGCCTCAAGCTGACCGAGGAGGGTGAGGAGGAGTTCGTCTGCGACAGCGGCGGCACCCAGTTCACCGTCTACCGCACCCCAGCGGTGGTCAGGCAGCCCACACCCTCGCCAGCTTCAAGGTCGCCGACCTCGACGGCGAGATGACCGGCCTCCGCGGCCGCGGCATCACCTTCGAGGAGTACGACTTCCCCGGCCTGCGGACCGTCAACGGCGTCGCCGAGGGCGAGGGCATGCGCGCGGCCTGGTTCAAGGACAGCGAGGGCAACATCCTCTGCGTGTCCCAGCGAGTCGGCGCGTAGCCGCCCCGCGCCCGTCATATGCGCCACCGCTGCCCTGCCCGCTCGTACGGAGCGGACCGGGCAGCGGCGGGCCGGTCGGCCAGCCTCTGCCGTCACGAGCGTCCGGTCACGGCCCGCCCGCGCGCCCACCGCCCGCGTGCCCGCCGCCAGAGCGCCCGGGTCGAGGCGACCGGGTCGAAGGATCCCGGGCGGTCCCGCGTCAGCGGATAGCAGGCGAATCCGATCAGCGCCGCGCTGAAGTGACCGATGCTGGTGTAGTCCCGGCTCTGCTGCACACCCAGTCCGTAGACGACCAGCACCCCTGCCGCGTACAGGTACCGCCAGGGCGGCACGATCAGGTAGGCGAGTACCGCGACCACTCCGGCCAGCGCGTAGCTGACGCCGTAGTCCAGGGTGTAGACGGCCCTCGGCGGGGCCACCCCGCGGCGGATCGCCCAGCCGAGCACGCCCTCGCTGAGGTAGGTCGCACCGACGTGTGCGAGGGCCGCCACGGAGATCCAGCGCAGGGTGCCGAGCCACCGTTCGGCCGGCACGTGGAAGAGGTTGTACAGCAGGAAGTAGAACGGCCAGCCACCGCCCGCGATCCACAGGGCGCTGGTCACCAGGACGCGCGCCGGTGAGACCTGGAGATGGTGGAGGTTGGTCGAGCGCCGCTGCAGGACGCGGTCCGCGGTCGCCGGATCGACGTGCCGGATCACCTGCGTGGTGACGAGCAGGATCGCCAGCCAGATGTAGGTGCCCGGCGCGCGCCGCACGTAGGCCCACACCGCGCGGCCTGCCCGCGCCCACCAGGGCCGCCGGTGCGCTTCGGAGCCCCTGGCGGTGCTACCGGCCATCGACGCCTCCTCGACACTGCTCCCCTCACCCTCGCCCCCACCCGGCTCCGCCGCCACCCACCACCCGCCACGGCCGAAGCCGATGCGCGACCGCACGAGGGCTCCCGGCCCCGGACCGCACGCCCGCCTCCGGCCCCCACTGCCTTCCGGCCGCTCGCGTACGCTGGCGCTCGGACCGTCCGGCCACGGGCTTCCCGGCCGCGCACCGGGCGAGCCCGCACCGGGAACCGCCGAACAAGGGCACCAGGCACGATGAGCGATCGCCTCACGACGAGGACACCGACCGGCCCCAATGCTTCCCGGCGCCCGGCCCCGAGAGCCGCCGCCCCGAGGTTCTCCGCCCTGGGAGCCGCCGCCCGGCTGCGGCTGACCGCGGCGTACGTCCTGCTGCTGACCGTGACGGCAGCCTGGCTGGCGAGCCAGGGCCATGCCGAGCGGGCCCGGTTCGTCCGGCACAACAGCAGCAATGTCCATCACCTGGAACTGGGCAAGTGGTGGACCCTGTTCACCAGCGGCCTGGTGGTCGACGGCGTCCCGGCCTGGGCGGGCATCGCGGCGGTCGCCGCCGTCCTGGGCCTGGCCGAGTGGCGCTGGGGTCCGGCCCGGGCCGGAGCGGTCTTCGTCTTCGGGCACCTGGGCGCCACCCTGCTCACCGAGGGCGCCATGTGGGTGATGGTGACCGCCCGCATCCCCGGCGCGCTCTCCCACGCCCGCGACGTGGGGATCAGCTACGGCCTGGTCTCCACCGGCGCCTGTCTGCTCGCCCTCGGCCCGCTCCCGCTGCGCCGCTACGGCCTGTCGGCGCTCGCGCTGGCCCTGGCTACCGCCTGGGCGCTGGACCAGCAGCTGGCCGACGCCGGCCACCTGGTCGCCCTCGGGCTGGGCGTACTCGCCTCCCGTACCGCCTGGCTGCGCACCCGGCGGCCCGCCCAGGCGCTCTGATCAGCGCCAACCACCGGACTAAACAACGGAGTTGGCCGGGCACAGGACCCGCACGCGATGGCCCGGCGAGCCACCCTCGCCACCCGGGATTCCGTATGCCCTTGCATTACTCTGCAAATCTATGCCAGAGTTCGGGCATCGGATCGATTACGCCGAATCCCGTCACACATCGCTAGATCAGGGGCCCGCTCCTCGCGGGTCAGAGGGTGCATCCATGTCGAAGGTCTTGAGCAAGCTGCCGGTCGGTGAACGGATCGGCATCGCATTCTCCGGTGGGTTGGACACCTCCGTCGCCGTCGCGTGGATGCGCGAACACGGTGCCCTCCCCTACGCCTACACGGCCGACATCGGCCAGTACGACGAGCCGAACCTCGCCGACGTCCCGGCCCGGGGCCGCGCGTACGGCGCCGAGCAGGCCCGGCTGGTCGACTGCCGGGCCGCGCTGGTCGAGGAGGGCCTGGCCGCCCTCGCCTGCGGCGCCTTCCACATCCGCTCCGCCGGGCAGACGTACTTCAACACCACCCCGCTCGGCCGCGCCGTGACCGGCACGCTGCTGGTGCGCGCCATGCAGGAGGACGGCGTCTCCATCTGGGGCGACGGCTCCACCTACAAGGGCAACGACATCGAGCGGTTCTACCGCTACGGCCTGCTCGCCAACCCCAACCTGCGGATCTACAAGCCGTGGCTGGACCAGGCGTTCGTCGACCAGCTCGGCGGCCGCAAGGAGATGTCCGAGTGGCTCGCCGAGCGGGACCTCCCGTACCGGGACTCCGCCGAGAAGGCCTACTCGACCGACGCCAACATCTGGGGCGCCACCCACGAGGCCAAGCGGCTGGAGTACCTGGACGCCTCCATGGAGATCGTCAGCCCGATCATGGGCGTGGCCTTCTGGGACCCGGCGGTCGAGATCCAGACCGAGGACGTCACCATCGAGTTCGAGTTCGGCCGCCCGGTCCGGATCAACGGCCAGGAGTTCGCCAGCGCCGTCGACCTGGTCCACGAGGCCAACACCATCGGTGGCCGGCACGGTCTGGGCATGTCGGACCAGATCGAGAACCGCATCATCGAGGCCAAGAGCCGCGGCATCTACGAGGCCCCCGGCATGGCGCTGCTGCACATCGCCTACGAGCGGCTGCTCAACGCCATCCACAACGAGGACACCATCGCGACGTACCACACCCAGGGTCGGCGGCTCGGACGGCTGCTGTACGAGGGCCGCTGGTTCGACCCGCAGTCGCTGATGCTCCGGGACAGCATCCAGCGCTGGATCGGCCACCCGGTCACCGGCACCGTCACCCTGCGGCTGCGGCGCGGCCAGGACTACTCGGTCATCGACACCCAGGGCCCCAACTTCAGCTACCACCCCGAGAAGCTGTCGATGGAGCGCAGCGTCGACGCCGCGTTCGTCCCGGACGACCGCATCGGCCAGCTGACCATGCGCAACCTCGACATCGCCGACTCGCGCAGCAAGCTGGAGCAGTACGCGGTACACGGCCAGCTGGCGCCGTGGAGCGGCCTGATCGGCGAGCTCGCCCCGGGCGGTGCGGCTCCCATCGCGGCCGGCACCGGTGACGAGGAGGACCCCACCGCACTCGACCACGCGGCGATCGAGTCCGGCAACGACTGACACGCTCCGCGCTCGCGGAGGGCCGTCGCACCCCAGCGGTGCGGCGGCCCTCCGCCGCTCTCGACCCACCCCGGCCCTCCCCCATGACTCCGCGTCCGTCCCCCACCCGCTCTCCCCACCCGACCTCACCCGAACGGCGGCACCGGCCGTGCGCCGACCGCCCGTCGGTAGCTGAATGGCGGACGGTACCCGGCGACGGGAAGGCGGGTCGGGAGATGGGTGAGGCGATCGGCCCGATGCTGGCCTCCGCGGTGGCGGTCGCGCTCAGCCCGCTGCCGCTGATCGCCGTCCTCCTGATCCTCGCCTCACCGCACGGACGGGCCAACGGGATCGCCTTCACGGCCGGCTGGCTGCTCGGCCTGGCCGCGGTGGTGGCCTCCGTCGTCGCGGCGGGCACCGCGCTGGACCCGGCCCGCACCACGCCGACCTGGTCCTCCTGGCTGAAGCTCGGCCTCGGCACCGCGCTCCTCCTGCTGGCCGCCCGGCAGTGGCGCGAACGGCCCCGCCCCGGCCGGGTCACCGCGCCACCGGCCTGGTTGCTCTCGATCGACCGACTGACCGCCGCCCGGTCCGCCGGTCTCGCGGTGGTCCTGATCGTCGCCCACCCCAAGACCCTGATCCCGGCCGTCGGCGGGGCCGCCTCCATCGCCGCCGCGCCGACCGGCACCGGGGTCGGGGTCGGGGTCGGCATCACTACCGGCATCGGCATCGGTATCGGCGGGAAGGCGGTGGCCGCCACCCTGATGGTGCTCCTCGGCTCGCTGGGCACCCTGCTGCCGCTCGTGGTCCACCTCGTGGGCAACGACCACGCGCGGCACACCCTCGGCGAGTGGCGGGCCTGGACGGCCACGCACAACGCGGCGATCATGACCGCCGTTCCGCTGTTGCTCGGCGCCGAGTACCTGGGCGCCGCCGTCTCGGGGCTCGCCTGAACCCCGACCGGCCGCACCCGTCCCCGCACCCATCGCCGCCGCCGTCCCCACACCCATCGCCGCACCCGTCACCGGATCCGGACCACCCCCCGCCCCCGCACCGCCCGGACCCCCAACCGCCCGGGGTGCGCCCTCGGTCGCGCCGCCACAGCCTCCCGCACCGTCAGCAGGATCTCGCCGTCGTAGCGCTCAGCCAGCAGCCGTGCCAGCTCCGCCGCCCCGCCGGGCCGGACGTCGGGCGCCAGCTCCGGCAACCGGCCCGGGGCGCTCAGGTCCTGGGCCTGGGCGGCCCAGCGGGCCGCGTCGCGCCGCTCGCCCTCGGCGGTGTAGTGCACGGCCAGGCAGTGCACGGCCAGCTGATCCCCGTACTGAGCGGCTATCCGCCACCAGAAGACGCCGTCCGCCGTGCGGCCCATGCCGTACAACAGGCAGCCGAGGGTCCGGAAGGCGGTCTTCTCGGCGAGTTCGAGGTCCAGGGCCAGTTCCCCCGGCTCCACCGCGCCCGCCACCCCCGCGCACAGGTGCCGCAGGTCGCGCCGCAGCTCCGCCCGTCCCCCGGCCCACCTGAGCTGTCCCGGAACCGCCGCCGCCCCGAAGCCCGACCGCACCCCGGGGACGACCCCCACCCCCACCCCGGCGCCGGTCCCGGAGCCCGCCGCCACGGACGCGCCCGGGCTGGGCCCCGCTGCCGGAGCATGCGGGGGCCGGGCGCCGGCGGGCGGCCGGGCGGGGCGCTCGCGCGCCGCCGGGGCGGGTCGCCGGACGACGGCGAGCCGCTCGGCCAGTCGGCGGGTGAAGGCCACCGGATCGTGGTCGTCGAACTCCCGCTCCAGCTCGACGGCGTGCGCGTGCAGCAGGTCCGCGACCCTCATGTCCGCGCCCCGCCGTCGTCCGGGTGCTCCAGCAGGTACTCCAGGTGGCGCCGCCCGAGGCTGTAGTAGGTGCGGGCGGTGGTGTGCGCGATGCCGAGGGAGCGTCCGATGTCGGGGTAGGACAGTCCTGCCTGACGCAGCCGGACCACGTCGGCCTGGACCGGGGCGGCCCGCGCGAGCTCCTCCATCGCCCAGTCCAGCGCGTCCAGCTCGGCGAGCTCGTTCAGCTCGTCCTGGCTGGTGTCGGGACGGCGCTGGGCGATCACCCGCAGCCGCTTGCGTTCGGTGCGGCGGCGCTCGCGCAGCACGTCCACCACGGCATCCTTGACGATCTTGAAGGCGAAGGCCTGCGGATCGGGGCTGGCCAGGGCCCGGCGCCAGTTCTTGTAGAGCGTGGTGCCCGCGTTCTGGACGGCGTCCTGGGCGTCCTCACGGTGCCGCAGGCGTTGCTGGGCGTAGCGGAGGTACCCGGAGTTCTCTCGGGTGAAGAAGGCCTCGAAGTCGTTCGGCAGGTCGCCGAGCGGGTCGGCTCGCAGCCCCCGCTCCTCGCCCGGCCCGGGAGTGCTCACGCGGCCCCCCTTTCGTCGGTCAGCTGGCCGGCCCACCTGGTGGCACGCCGACGGCCCCTTGGGGCTCGTGGTGTAACCGTCCGGGAGCTCCGCGATGTTGACCGGATCGGGCGGACAATTGCCGAAAGATTCCGTTCACATTCGGCCAGTGCCGCTGACCTGCCGCTTCACCCTCGCGAACCCAACGGACGCGCCCGAAACGTGACCCAGATCACAAGCCCACGGAAGGATGGCTTGACAAGCCCTCCAGGGCCACCCCAGGGCCATCCCGCCCCAACAGCCCCCGCTTCAGCCGACCACGCCCCTACGGAGCCGGCTCGACCTCGGCGGCGTCCAGCGCGGCGGTCACCCGGTCCAGCAACCCGCGCAGCGCCGCCAGGTCCTCGAGCGGCAGCCCGGTCGCCGCGAGCAGTCGGCGCGGGACCTGCCCGGCCCGCTCGCGCAGCACCGACCCCTCGGGGGTCAGGCGGACGGTGACCGACCGCTCGTCCTCGGGGCTCCGCTCGCGGCGCACCAGCCCGGCCGCTTCCAGGCGCTTGAGCAGCGGGGAGAGCGTTCCGGAGTCCAGCCGCAGCCGCTCGCCGATCCGCTTGACGGGCAGTTCGCCCTCCTCCCACAGCACCAGCATGACCAGGTACTGCGGATAGGTGAGCCCGAGATCCCGCAGCAACACCCGGTACACACCGCCGAAGGCACGGGAGGCCGCGTTGAGCGAGAAGCAGATCTGCTGGTCGAGGCGGAGCAGCTCCTCGTCCGCCAGGCCGGGATTGGTGGTCATGGACCCATGGTACCGATCGCCATCGCGCGATTGAGTTGTACGCAATTGAATTGCGTGCTCTACTTGTCGCAACGCAGCGACGACCGAGCGGCCGCCGCCAAGCGGTCCGGGCCCGCAACCGCCCGGACGACCGACCGCAGGAACACCCAGGACCCGAAGGGAAGCCACCATGGACGCGCTCTACACCGCAGCCGCCACCGCCAACGGCCGGGAGGGTCGTGCCGTCAGCTCCGACGGCCAGCTGGACCTCACGCTGGCCATGCCGTCCGCGCTCGGCGGCAGCGGCCAGGGCACCAATCCGGAGCAGCTCTTCGCCGCCGGCTACGCCGCCTGCTTCGCCAGCGCCCTCGGCCTGGTCGGCCGGCAGGCCCGGGTGGACACCAGCGAGGTCTCGGTGACCGCCGAGGTGTCCATCGGCAAGGACGAGGCCGGCTTCGCCCTCGCCGTCGTCCTGCGCGTCGAGCTGCCCGAGTCCCTCGCGGGCGAGACCGGCGAGCTGCTGGTCAAGCAGGCGCACGAGGTCTGCCCCTACTCCCGCGCCACCCGGGGCAACATCCCGGTCGAGCTGGTCGTCGAGTAACCGGTCGGACACCCCGGACACCCCCGCCGACGGACGAGGCCCGCCGCACGCGAAGTGCGGCGGGCCCTTCCGTACCCCGAGGCTCGTATCCCCAAGGCCCCCAGGTCATGCCTCCCCGAGGCCCGCTTCCCGAGCCGCCCCGGATCAGTCCCCGCCCGGCCCGTTCGCCGAGCGCAGCGTGTCCAGTCGGTGCCGGTACTCCTCCGCGTCGATCTCACCCCGCGCGAACCGCTCCGCGAGCAGCTGTTCCGGGGCCGGCCTCTGGCCCCCTTGGCCCCCCTGCCCCACCTGGCCCCAGCCCTGTGCTCCGCCCACCCCCGGCCCACCGGCGCCCGGAGCCGCCCGTCCGGGCGGGATCGGCTGCCGGGTGTGCGACACGTAACGGAACAGGGCCACCGCGAGGAGCACCAGGATCACCAGAATCACCAGCATCCCGAACACCATCAGCCCCGTGCCCCAGCCACCGACGTGGTTGTGTCCGTGCCAGTACCTCATCAGGACCTCCTCCTCCGGCCCCGCCGGGGCCCGCCGAGGTGAGCAGCGCCTACCACCATCGTGCGCCCGTCGACAGTGAAAGCGACGTAAGGGAAGTCCGGGACGACGGTCCGGTGCCCGGTCCGACGTGCGCCCCGGGTAGCGTGCCGCTCGTGACCCACCACCCGCCGCCCATGTCCGCCGTCCCACCGCTCACGGGCGGCCACGCACCCGACGACGACCGCTCCCCCGAGCAGCTCGTCGCCGCCGGGGTGCTGCGGCACCATCCCGACCCACGCCCCCACCCCGCGCTCGGCCACTCCCCGATCGGCTACGTCAGCACCGAACTCTGGGCCGAGCTCACCGCCCTCGCCATCGCACCCACCGCCGCCGAGACCACCGCTACCGCGCTGCTGAACTCGATCGCCGACCGCGCCGTGGACGCGGCGCTCGCCCCGGGCAACGAGCGCGCCCCGCGCGACGACCTGTACGTGACCGACCCCGCCCACATCGGCCCGCGCCGCCGGGCGGTCTGGTTCCAGCGTTCCGGCCCGCGCGGCCCCCGCGACCCGCACAACCTGCTCACCCCGCTCGACCCACTCGGCGGGTACACCCCTCGCGGCCCGATCACCGCCTTCTTCGCACCCCGCGAACCGTAGGCACCCGCACCCCGCGCCGCACACGCGCCGCACCCTGCACACCCGCCGGGCCACGCACCCGGCCGCACGCTCAGCCGCCGAATCACACGCCCCGCCGCACGCCCCGCCGCACACTCAGCCGCCGAACCGCACGCCCCCGCCGGACGCTCAACGCTCGACCTGGAGGCTGTGGCACACCCAGCTCAGCCGGTCCGGCCCGCCGTACGGCGGCCGGTCGTGGTAAGTCCCGTCCGCCACCGACATGTTGACGATCAGGTACGCGTGCCACGTCGACCCGACCCCGTGCAGGTCCGCGTAGACGAGCTCGTCCGCCACGTACCAGTCCACCGAGTTCGCGCCGAGCACGACCCGCAGGTCGAACGTCGCTCCCGGCCCGATCCCGGCGCTCGCGCCGTGCCAGTAACGGAAGCCGCCCCGCACGTGGTTGGAGATCTCCAGCAGGTCGGGGTTGTCGGGGTGGTACTCGAAGACGTCCACCTCGTTGCCGCCGTCCCGCCAGGTCCAGATCGCCGGCCAGGCGCCCAGCTCGACGGGCAGCGTCACGCTCGCCGACAGCACGTCCCCGGCGCGGAGCTGGAAGCCCTCCGGACTTCCCTCGGTGGTCAGCAGACTGCAGCTCCACAGCCCGCCGCTGTGCCGCCTGACCGCCGTGAACACCCCGCCGGGGCAGTAGTCGCGGCTGAGGTAGTCGAGCTTGTGGTCACTTCTGTTGGTCGGCCCCATCCGGGGATAGGCGCTGCTGCGCCCGGCGGTCCACTGGCTGGTCGAAGTGAAGTCCGCGTCGAACACGACTGTCACGGCCGCCTCCCCGAAGCTCCGGCGTCCCGGCAGTCCGCACGCCGGGCACACAGGGTGAGTTCCCCGATACCCTCCGCAGTATGCGAAGCGGATAGTTCGAGCCCGGGACGAACGTGCGATTCGGCGCTGGCGCGGCCGGTCAGCCGACCGGCGCCGCGCCTCCGGCCCCGAGCCGGTCGGTCACCGAGACCACCCCGTCCACCGAGCGGCACAGGTTGAGCACGATCGGCACCAGGTGGGGTTCGGGCACCGTCCCGCTGAGCACCACCCGCCCCTGGTTGACCTCCACCCCGATCTCCGCCGGGCTGACCCCGTCGATCCGGCCCAGCACCTCCTCGACGATCTCCCGCCGGATCACCGCGTCCTCGCGCAGGAACACCCGCAGCAGGTCGCCACGGCTGACCATGCCGATGACCCGCCCCTCCTCGTCCAGCACCGGCAGCCGCTTGAGGCCGTGCCGGCTCATCAGCCGGGCCGCCGCGACCACGCTGGTGTCCGGCGTGGTGCAGACCGGCTGCGCCGTCATCAGGTCGGCCGCGGTCACCTCGCCGTCCGGGCCCGCCTGGGCCGACTCGGGCGCCGGCAGCAGGCTGGCCGGGTCCTCCTGCGCGGCGAGGGTGCGCAGCAGGTCGGCCTCCGAGACCACGCCGAGCGGCCGCCCTTCCGGGTCCACCACCGGTACGCCGGTGATGTCGTACTCGCTCATCAGCGCCACGATCTCCCGGAATCCGGTCTCGGGTGAGACCAGGACCACGGGGCTGGTCATCACGGATTCGACGGTGGCATGCCGCACGCCGGTTCACCTCGTCCAACGATGCTGGTCCGACCGGGCACGGGTCGTCCCGGCCGGTACCGGCAGCATCGCTCGTGGCGGCCGCGATCGCCAGGGGCCAAGGGGCCGAACGGGTGGGACCTTGGGCCTCGGCCCGCGAACGCGTTCCCGACAACGGTCAGGGGCGGACGGTCGCCCCACAGACGGGGAGGGCACCGGCCGGAGGCCGTGGCGGAACCGCAGAACCAGCCGTTCCGGCCGTACGTGTCCGCAGGACCTGGCCGTGCACATCGGGCCCGTCCACCCGGCGCCCCGCGTTCGGAGTAGCGGGCCCGACCGTACGGGCTCGCCGCGAAGGTCACAGCGATCTTGCCGCCGGCCGTGGGGACGACCCTCTCCAGGGCCCGCGGCACGAGCACGCCGGGGTCGCCGCCCGGCTTCCCGGTGCCCGCCGGTCACCCGGCCGAGCCGGCGGCCGACCGAGTACGGGACGACGGCGTTCGGGTCGTGGAGGGACCGCGTCTCCTCCCGTGGTCCGCCCCGACACCGGAGGTCACGCGGGCGTGATCGTGCCGGACCCCCGGGAGTCCCGGCCGTACAGCCGGGGCGAGGTGGTCTCCCCGACCGCCGCGAGCGAGACGTTGCGGTCCGCCGCGAGCCGGTCGACGAGCGTGTCGACGGCTCGGGAACCCACGCCGACCAGACCGGCGGAGCATCCACCGCTGCTCGTCGGCGGGAGAGCCGCCGGCACACGCCGGACGTCCTTGCCTCAGGGGCCCGCCGCACACCCGTCATATGACCGCCGGTCTCCCCGGGCGGCGCAACCATCACATGATCGACTCGTTGGACTGTCCACCACGACGGCACCACGGCTCCCGGAAGGGTTCCTTGGCAGGACGGACGGTGAGCGCGGCCGTGCTGCGCCGGGGCGTCAGGGCACGCCCGGTGGCCCTGGCGGAGGCCGCGCTGGTGCGCCACTACCGGCGACTGGTCCGGCTCCCGCACCTGGCGCTGCCCGCCGACCGCGACCGGCACACCCAGGTGCTCGCCGCCCACCCCGACGGCCTCACCGCCCCGACCCCGGCCGGTGGCCCCGCCGACTGCCGGGGCGCCACCCTGCTCCAACTGCGTTCCTCCCCCGTGGTCGCCGACCGGCACGCCTTCCTGCTGACCCGACCTGGGCGGCCTGATCCCCACCCACCTCACCTACGCCCCGCCACCGGACCGCACCCAGGCCGACCACGCCCTGCCCGACCCCGAGCCGCGCGAGGCCACCGCCCAGGACGCGCTGCGGGCCTGGTCCCGGGCCGGCTGCGCCGCCCCCGACGGCACACCGGGCGTCAGGCAACTGGACCTCCGGGCCTTCGCCGTGCAGCCGCTGCCGCAGGACGCCGGCTCGGCCTCCTGGGTCTGCCTGCGCGCCGACCGCTGGGACGGCGCGGGCAGCGCGGGCAGCGCTGCCACCGCCGTCCTGCTGCCGGGCTCCGGCCGCCCGCAGCGTACCGGCGGCGGATCGGGCCGGACGTGCAGCCGCTTCGAACGGGACGCCGTGTCCTGGGCCTGGTGGCGTTCCCCACGCGGTTCGGAGTTCCTGCTCGCGGCGGGCAGTCGCCGGGTCACCCGGCTCGCCGTCAAGGGCACGGACTGGTCCGCCGACCGCTCCACGCCGGACCGCACCCTGGCCGTCGAACGCCCCGCCCGGGCCGCCGTCCAGGTGGAGGCGCTGCTCGACAACGGCACCCGCATCAGCCCAGCACACTGAAGCCCGTCCGCAGCCCGTCCGCAGCCCGTCAGCAGCCCGTCCGCCCCCGGGGCCGCGTCCACGCCGAGGCCCCGTCCGTACCTGAGGCCCCGCCCCGTTCAGCCCGTGACCAACGGCCGCCGGGCCGACTCCCGCTCGTAGTCCGGCAGTTCGACGCTGCTGACCTGCTTGCCCAGCTCCAGCATCCGCTCCAGCACCCAGCGCCGGTTGAGCAGCGCGTTGCGCAGCCGCAGCCCGGTGGCCGTCCGCGGCGCGAGGAACGGCCCGGTCCGGTCCCCGCCCTTCTGGCAGCCCTGCGCGTAGCCGCGCAGCAGCCGCTCGTACCGCGCGAAGGCGGCGCGGTGGTCGCCGTCGGCCCGGGCCAGCTCGCCCGCCAGCACGTACGCGGCGACCACCGCCGTCCCGGTGCCCATGCCGCCGATGGTCGCGCCACAGGCGGCGTCGCCGATCAGGGCGATCCGGCCGGTCGACCAGGCGGGCACGTCGGCGCGGCTGATCGAGTCGAAGTACAGCTCGGGGGCGGCGTCCAGACTCTCCAGCAGCTGCGGGACCCGCCAGCCGAGGCCCGCGAAGGCGGCCCGGACCAGCGCCTTCTGCCCTGCCGGGTCGTGGCGGTCGTAGCGCAGTTCGGGCGAGGCGAAGAGGCAGAACGCGCCGGCCCGGGCCGGGTCGCGGTGGGCCGCGCCGACGGACATCAGCCGGCCGGGGACGTTGAGGCCGACCGCGCCGACCGGCAGCCCGTGCTCGTTGGGCAGCCGCCAGGTGGCCGCGTAGTAGCCGAGGTGGCGGACGTAGTGCCGCTCGGGGCCGAAGGCGAGCCGGCGGACGTTGGAGTGCAGGCCGTCGGCGCCGATCACCAGGTCGAACTCGCGCGGCGCCGCGTGCCGGAAGGCGACCCGGACCCCGCTCGGGGTCTCCTCCAGCGCCGTGATCGAGTCGCCGAAGACGTACTCGGCGCGGGCGCTGCTGTGCCGGTGGAGCAACTGGGCCAGCTCGCCGCGCGGGACCTCCAGGTCACCGCCGGCGAACTCGACGGGCAGGTGCAGCAGTCCGCGCCCGTCGGGGCCCACGAAGGTCATCGGGCTGCCGCCGGTGCCGAGCGCGCGCAGCTCGTCCAGGACGCCCATCCGCTCGAGCACGGTCAGGTGGGTGCGGCCGCGGAAGTCGACGTCCTGGCCGCCGTCGCGCAGGGCGGGCGCCAGCTCGACCACGGTCACCTCGAAGCCGTACCGGCCCAGCCAGTGGGCCAGCGCGGGACCGGCGATGCTCGCGCCCGAGATCAGGACCCTGGTGCTCATGGAAACCACTCCGTCCGAGGAACGAGAAACTGTGTCTGGCGGACACTGTTCGTTGCTGTGTACGGTAGACACAGTTGCATCGGATGGGCAACCCCCCAGGTCGCGGCATGGACGGACACCCGGCCGGAAGCCCGGGGCGGCACGCCCCGCAGGGGCCCAGGACGGGAGTGGATGATGGTCGAGTCGGTGAGCGGCACCGTGCGGTTGCTCTGGGGTCCTCCGGCCAGGCCCACCCGGGGGCCGAAGCCGGCCCTCAGTCTGGAGCGGATCGCCGCTGCCGGGGTCGAGGTCGCCGACGCGGAGGGGCTCGACGCGGTCTCCATGCAGAAGGTGGCCGGGCTGCTCGACTTCACCAAGATGTCGCTCTACCGGTACGTCCCCGGCAAGGCCGAACTGATCGCCCTGATGGTCGAGTCGGCCGTCGGCGCACCTCCGGACGCACCGACCGGAGCCGACTGGCGGGAACAACTCACCGTCTGGGCCCACCACTTGGCCGAGTCCTTCGCCCGGCACCCGTGGCTGCTGGACGCCACCGTCGGAGCCCGGGCGCTCGGCCCGAGGGAACTCGCCTGGCTGGAGCGGGCGGTGGCTGCGCTCGACGGCCACGGGCTGACCGGCCCCGAACGGATGGACGCCGCCGTCCTGCTCACCGGGCACGTGCGCGGGATCACCGCGCAGTCCCGCGCCGCCGGACCGGCCGGCACCCCCGAGGCCGAACTCCTCGCCGCCCTCGGCACCGTGGTCCGGGAGCACGCCGACCGCTTCCCGGCCGTCGCCGCCGCCATGGCCGACCCGGAGGGCCGCGACCAGGCGCTGGAGTTCGGCCTGGAACGCATCCTGGACGGCCTGGCCGCCCTGATCGAGCGCCGGACCGGGCCCCGAGTCGAGCGCCGCGCGAACGCGGGCTGACCCGCCGGACCGGCCCGCCCACCCTCGACCCGCCGAGCCGGACCGACCCGCCCTCGCCCGCCCCGCTCCCCGAAAACCGTTCGGAGCGCCGCCCGTTCACTCGCTACCATCGCGCCTCATGGCGATGTTCGTGCACCTGACCGCCGCGGCCAACGCGCCGCGCATCCGCCGCGCCGGGATCCGCGCCGACAGCCACGGCCAGGGCGGCGCGCGCGGGGTGTACTGCTTCCCCGTGCTGCCCTCGTACACGCTGACCCACCAGTGGCTGCGCGAACTGGCCCGGTTCCACCCCAAGGGCGCGCTCGTCGCGGTGCACCTCCGGCTGGAGGACGACCAGGAGGTCCTGGCCGGGCACTACCGCGACCGTGACCGGGGCAACCAGCGGCCGCTGCGGGCCGCCGAGGCGGTCCGGCGGATCGGCACGCTGGCCGACCCGCGCGGCTGGGAGGTGTTCCTGCCGCGCGCGGTGGGGGCCCGCGAGGTGCACCGGGTCCGCGCCGTACCGCAGGTCACCGGCTGGCGCTACCTCCCGGGCGCCCACGGCACCCGGCCGTGCACCTGTTTCGGCTGCCGCATCTACGGCGAGTACGGCGCCCGCCGACTGCGCGAGCGCCACCCGCACCCGCTGGACGGCCCGCCGCCGCCCGTCGCCGTACTGCTCGCGCGGATCGCGGCGGCCGGCGTACCGGGCGATCCGGCCGAACTGCGCTCGGTGCTGCACTGGTTCGAGTTGCGCCGGCGCGGCCCGCTGGAGCGCCTGGCCCCGCTGGCCGCCCACCCGGACCCGGCGGTACGGGGGGACCTGGTCTGGGCCGTCTGCCGCTGGTCGACCCCGGGTGTCGCCGAACTGCTGGACGGCCTGGCGGACGACCCGACCCCGGGCGTCCGCGAGGCCGTCGCGGCGGTCCGGAACCGCTGAGGCCGTCGCGGCGGTCCGGGACCGCTGAGGCCCCGGCCGCCGTCGGATCGGAACAGGTCGGGCGTTTCCGTCAGGAGACGCGCTTGAGCTGCCAGGAGTTCTTCTCCAGGCTCGGCACCGCGGAGTAGTTGCAGCCGGAGCCGTAGAAGGTGCTCACGATCGTCCAGCCGGCCGGCGGCCAGGTGGAGGCGCAGGCGTTGACCACGGTGCCGACCGGGTAGCCGGTGAGCTGCATGATCTTCTTGGTGTTCGGGTTGAAGCCGGAGCCGCAGCCGGCGCTGTTCCACCACTGGACGTCCACGTAGCCGCCCGGCGTCAGCGAGGAGGAGCAGATGGTGCTGGTGTCACCGGGCGCGGCCTGGGCCGTCCCCGCAGTCAGGGTCAGCGCGGCGGCGGTGCAGCCCAGGGCCAGGACGGCGGAACGAAGGCGTGTCACGAGGGTCGGCTCCTTTCGGTGACGCGGCCCGTCCGCGTCCCGCCCATTCCTATCCGTACGGCCAGGACGGCGGACAGCGACTTTCCGGCCCCGCCTGCGGCTCGTTCTCGCCCATCCCCGCCGAGGGCGGCCCGGCGAGATGCCGCTGACCTGCGCGGTCCCCCGCCGAGGTGCCCGTTCACCCGATCCGGGTGATCATGGGACGAACCGCGTCATCGGCGATTCGGCGTACCCGGCCGTCGGCCCGGGGAGCGCCCGGAAGGTGGACCGCGATGTTCCAACTCCTGTGGATCCTGCTCATCGGCTTCGTACTGGGCGTGATCGCCAAGCTCATCCTGCGGGGACCGCAGTCGATCCCCTGGTGGCTGACCATGCTGCTCGGTGCGGCCGGGGCCTGGCTCGGCAACGCCGTCTCCGGCTGGATCGGCGTCCGCCACACCTCGGGCATCGACTGGATCCGCCACATCCTGCAACTCGCCTTCGCCGTCGCCCTGGTCGCCATCGTCGCCCCCGCCTGGAGCAGGTCGCGCCCGAGCCGCTGACCGGCCGGGACGGCCCGGCCCACGCGGGTGGCCGGGGCGGCTCGGCCGCCGACCGACGGGCCGACCCCGCTCAGCCGCCGCCCGGCCGGGCCCGCTCAGCCCACGTGCACGGCCGGGCGGCGGGCCCGGTCCGGTTCCGCCTCGCGCAGCACCTCACGGGTGACGGGGGCGATCTCACCCTGTCCGAACAGGAAGAACCGCAGGAACTGGGCGAAGGGGTTGCCCTCGGTCCACTCGAAGTAGATGTGCGGCTGCTGCCCGGTGAGGTCGCGCACCCGCAGCAACAGGGCGGCCAGCGCGTTGGGCACGCTGGAGCTCTCCAGCGACAGCACCCGGTAGCGGTCGTGCAGCACCTCGCCGCGCACGGTCAGCTCGGCCTCGAAGTCGGACGGGTCGAGCACGGTGACCTCGACGAAGACCAGGTCGTCCTCGGCCGGGATGTCGTTGTCCCGCCGGATCTGGTGGATCTTGTCACGGTACTCGGCGAGGTCCCGGCTGTTCGGCTCGTTGGCGATCAGCCGCAGCGGGCGGTGGGTGTAGTCCCGGACGAACCGCCCCGCGACCTCGTCCAGCACCACGTCGGTGACGCGCAGTTCGAAGGCGCGCTTGAGCCGGGAGAGGAAGGAGACCAGCATGATGCCCGCGATGAAGCAGGCGCCGATCTTGACGCCGTCCGGCCGCTCGGCGATGTTCACCGCCGTGGTGTAGAGGAAGACCGCCGAGATCACTCCGAAGCCGGCCCGCCAGCGGCGCTGCCCGGCCTTGTGGGCGGCGATGGTGACGGCGATGGCCGCGGAGCTGATCAGCACCAGCACGCCGGTGGCGTAGGCGCCGCCCTGGGCGTCCACGTTGGCGTCGAAGATCCAGGTCACCAGGAAGGCGATCAGGGTGAGCACGATGACGGTCGGCCGCACCGCGCGGGCCCAGTGCGGGGCCATGCCGTAGCGCGGCAGGTAGCGCGGCATCAGGTTGAGCAGCCCGGCCATCGCGGAGGCCCCGGCGAACCAGAGGATGGCGATCGTGGAGAGGTCGTAGACGCTGCCGAAGGTGCTGCCCAGGTACTCGTGGGCGAGGTAGGCGAGCGCCCGCCCGTTGGCCTGGCCGCCGGTCTTGAACTGGTCCTCGGGGATGAGCAGCGTGGTGATGAAGCTGGTGGTGATCAGGAACACGCTCATGATCGCGGCGGCGGTGGTCAGCAGCTTGCGGGCGCCGCGGATGCGGCCGGTGGGCTTCTCCTCGGTGTCGTCCGGGTCCCCCTCGATGTGCGGCATCACGGCGACGCCGGTCTCGAATCCGGACAGGCCGAGCGCCAGTTTCGGGAAGACGATCAGGGCGACGCCGATCATCGCGATGGCGTTGCCGTGTTCCGCGGTCAGCGCGTCCGTCCAGTCGCTGAACAGGTGCGGGGCGCTGAGCACGTGCCACAGCCCGTTCGCCACCACCACGACGTTGAGCGAGAGGTACACCGCGACCAGCACCACGGCCAGGCCGATCGCCTCGCTGAACCCCTTGAGGAAGACCGCGCCGAGCAGGGCGATCATGATCATGGTCAGCGAGATCTGCCTGCCGGTCAGGGCGCTGTGCAGGTGCGGGTTCTCCACCAGGTGGGCGCTGGCGTCGGCGGCGGACAGGGTGATGGTGATCATGAAGTCGGTGGACGCGAAGCCCAGCAGGGTCAGCACGAAGAGCTTGCCCTGCCAGAACGACAGCAGCCGTTCCAGCATCGCGATCGACCCCTGGCCGTGCGGACTCTCCTTGGCGACCCTCCGGTAGACCGGCAGCGCGCCGAGCAGGGTGACGATCACCAGCACGATGGTGGCCAGCGGCGAGACCAGCCCGGCCGCGAGCGCGGCGATGCCGGGCTGGTAGCCGAGCGTGGAGAAGTAGTCCAGGCCGGTCAGGCACATGACCCGCCACCAGCGCTGGCCCTTCTCCTGCTGCGGCTCGGCGTGCGGGCCGGGGTGCTGTTTGGCCATGTCGGACAGGCCTTCCAGCAGCCAGGCCCGGAACCGCCCACCCCGGGAGGAAGGCGCCGCCCCCTGCTCGGCCGACCCCGACGACACCACGTGCCACCCCTGTCCACGACTCGGCCGGGCGCGCGGCTCCGGGCCCCCTGCGGCCGCCGGACGGCGGGCCTGGTCAGGCTAGGGGACGTGATCGCCGGGGCCGGGCAAGCGCGCGGGCCGACACACCCGGGTGCGCCCGTACGGCCCTCCCCGGTGGCGGGCCGTCCCGGGCCCCACCCCCCACAGAGCGGCACCCCCGCGGCACCCCGTGGTCCGGCGCGGCGGCCTACACCGGCCTCGCGAAACGCGCGAGGATGTCCGCGCACCCGACACGCCCGGCCGGGGCGGCCACGGGCACGGGCACGGGCACGGACGAGGGAAACAGGGAGGTCGCGGTGGTGGAGCCGAGCCGGCGGAGGATTCTGGGCCTGGGCCTGATGGCGGCCGCCGTCACCTCCTGCGGCCCCCGCCGCCCGGACCCCGCCGCCGACCCGCACCCCTCCACCCCGGCAGCCGCCTCGGCACCCGGCGCCTCGTCCCCCGGCGCCACCGCCCCCGCCACCGGCGGCCCGGTCGCCGACGGGCACACCGGCCCGACGAGCGAGCGCTCCCTGCCCGGCAACCCCGACTGGGAGATCACCGACCCCGGCCCGGACGGCGCCATCGAGGGTTTCGCCGACCGGGTCAGCGTCCTGCCCGGGGAGTCCTTCGGCCTGCACGTCTCCACCCCCGCCGCCGCCTTCACCGTCTCCGCCTACCGGATGGGCTGGTACGACGGCGCCCGCGCCCGGCTGGTCTGGCGCCGCGAGCACGTCCCCGGCGGCAAGCAGGCCGCGCCGCACGTGGACCCGGCGACCCGCACCGTGCTGACCGGCTGGCAGCGCACCCTCGCGGTGGACACCGCCGGCTGGCCCGAGGGCGCCTACCTGCTGCGCCTGGACGCCGAGGACGGCTCCGGCCGGCGCTACGTCCCGCTCACCGTCCGCTCGGCGAGCACCGCCGGCCGGACCGTGATCATGAGCGCCCCGGCGACCTGGCAGGCCTACAACGAGTGGGGCGGCTACAGCCTCTACAACGGCCCGACCGGCGGCCTGGCCACCCGCTCGCTGCAGGTCGTCTTCGACCGGCCGTACGACTACGACCACGGCGCCGGGCTGTTCCTGGTCTACGAGGCGCCGCTGGTCGCCCTCGCCGAGCGGCTCGGCCTGCCGCTCGCGTACACCACCGGCATCGACGTGGCCCGCGAGCCCGGCCTGCTGACCGGGGCGAGCGCCGTCCTGTCCCTGGGCCACGACGAGTACTGGTCGCCCGAGCAGCGGGCCAACGTGGTCGCGGCCCGGGACGCCGGGACCAACCTGGCGATCCTCGGCGCCAACTGCTGCTTCCGCCGGGTCCGCTTCGAGCCGACCGAGCTCGGCCCCGACCGCTCGGTGGTCTGCTACAAGGACGCGTGGGCGCAGGATCCGGGCCACCGGTCGGGCGCCCCGGCGACCACCGACTTCCGGGTCGGCCCGGGCGCCGACCCGGAGAGTTCGATGCTCGGCGTCATCTACGACGGCTACCCGGTGGACGCCCCGTACGTGGTCACCTCGCCCGGGCACTGGGCCTTCGAGGGGACGGGCGTCGCGGCGGGCGCGTCGTTCCCGCACCTGGTCGGGGTGGAGTACGACCGGGTGGACACCGGCTTCCCCACCCCGCGGCCGATCGAGGTGATCGCCCACTCCCCCGTGGTCTGCGACGGCCGCCGCTCCCACTCCGACACCGCCTACCACACCGTGCCGAGCGGCGCCGGGGTGTTCGCCACCGGAACGATGCGCTGGGTCGAGGCGCTGGAGGCCCGCGGCCCCGGCGGCGGCAAGGCCGACCACGGCATCGACTCGCACGCCGGGGACCTGGTCCGCCAGGTCACCGAGAACGTCCTGCGCGCCTTCGCGGCCGGACCGGCCGGCCGGACCCACCCCGCCCAGGACAACCTCGCGGCCGTCTACGGCACGGCGTAGCGGGCCCGGCTCAACGGCCGCGAGCGGCGGTGCGGATGCCCGCGCCCTGAGCCGGGGCCGGCGGCGCCCGACACCCCCGGTACACTCGCACGGTCCCATCCGGAGCAGGCACGAGGGAAACAGAACATGGTCGAGGCCTCCCCCAAGGTCGTTGTGGTCGTCCCCACGTACAACGAGCGGGAGAACCTCCCGGTCCTCGCGGGCCTGCTCGCGGAGCTCCCGGTGCCCAACCTGCACCTGCTGGTGGTCGACGACAACTCCCCCGACGGCACCGGTGAGATCGCCGACAAGCTCGCCGCGGACTCCGGCGGCACCGTGAGCGTGCTGCACCGCACCGAGAAGGACGGCCTCGGCCGCGCCTACCTGGCCGGCATGGCCAAGGCGCTGGACGAGGGCGCCGACGTCGTGGTGCAGATGGACGCCGACCTCTCCCACCCGGCCTCCGCGATACCCGCGATGGTCGAGACGCTGCTCACCGACGGCACCGCCGTGGTGCTGGGCTCACGCTACGTCCCGGGCGGCTCCACCGCCGAGGAGTGGCCCTGGCACCGCAAGGCGCTCTCCGCCTGGGCGAACTTCTACGTCAACGCGATCCTCAGCCTCGGCGTCCGGGACGCCACGGCCGGCTTCAAGGCCTGGCGGGCCGACGCCCTGCGCGCCATCGACCTGCCGACCGTGCAGAGCAACGGCTACTCGTTCCAGGTCGAGATGAACTACCGGGTCGTCAAGCAGGGCATGACCATCCGCGAGGTGCCGATCCGCTTCGAGGAGCGGATCGAGGGCGCCTCGAAGATGAGCATGGGCGTGCAGGTCGAGTCCGCGCTGGCGCCCTGGAAGCTGCGCTTCAACCGCGACAACTAGCGGGTACCGGCGGCGGCGCACGGCACGGGCCCGGCCCGCACCGGCCCGGCCCGATGCGGGCGTACGGGTGCCGGAAGGTCCCGGGAGCGGTGTGAACGGCGGCTTCGGGGAAAGAAGGGCGACATGGCCCTTCTCCCGGAGACCCTCAAGGACCTGGTCCGCCGCAGCGCCCGAGAACCGTTCGTGGTCCAGACCATCCGGGCCACCGTCGCGGCCACCATCTCCTACGCGGTGGCGACGCAGCTGAGCAGCGAGCCCGCCCCGCTGACGGCGCCGCTGACCGCGCTGCTGGTCGTCCAGGTCACCGTCTACTCGACGCTCAAGACCAGCATCCGGCGGGTCAACTCGGTGGTGGTCGGGGTGCTGATCGCGATCGGCTTCAGCGCCGTGGTCGGGCTCTCCTGGTGGAGCCTCGGACTGATCATCCTGGCCTCACTGGTCGTCGGCCGGTTCGTCCGGGTCGAGGAGTTCGTCCAGGAGGTCGCGATCAGCGCGATGCTGATCCTGGGCGTGACCAAGCTGGCCTCGCAGGCCTGGGACCGGGTGCTGGAGACGCTCATCGGCGCCGCCGTCGGCCTGCTGTTCAACCTGCTGTTCGCGCCACCGCTCTGGGTGGACACCGCCGGGGAGTCGATCGAGGACCTCGCCCGGCGGGCCCGCCAGCTGCTGCTGGACATCTCCGAGGAGCTGGGCCGCCCCACCCCGGTGGCCAGGGCCGCCGAGCGGCTGCACGAGGCCCGCCGGCTGGACCAGGCGATCGCCGACGTGGACGCGGCGCTGCGCCAGGCCGAGGACAGCCTGCGGTTCAACCCGCGGATCAGCGAGGGGTTGCTGTCCCGGCTGGTGCTGCGCACCGGGCTGGACACGCTGGAGATCTGCGTCGTCGTGATCCGGGTGCTGGCCCGCTCGCTGACCGACCTGGCCAAGCGGCGCGGGCCCGATGAACGGCTCTTCCCGCCGGACGTCGCGGTGGGGCTCGAGGAACTGCTGGCGCACGTGGGCGGCGCGATGGTGAGCTACGCGGTGCTGGTGACCACTCAGGTGAGCCGCAACGCCGAGGAGGCGGAGGAGCGGCTGACCGCCGAGCTGGCGGCCGCGTGGACCTGCCGGGAGAACGTCGCCCAGGTGCTGCTGCGCAAGGTCCAGGAGCACCCGGAGGCCTGGCAGCTGCACGGATCGATACTGGCCGAGGTGGACCGCATCCTGGACGAGATGGACCTGGAGCACCGCGGCCGGCGGCTGATGGAGGAGCTGGACCGGGCCTCGGTGGCGAACCGGGAGCGGTTCTCCCGCTACGCCGCGCTGCGCCGCCTGCTGCGGGGCGAGCGGGCCCGCGGCGGGCGGTCCTCCGTCAAGGCGCAGCGCCCGGCGGCGTAGGCCGGGCGCCGTCGCCGGGGTGTCCCGCCCGACGCCGGGTCCGGGCCGGCGGGCCCGGTGCCGTTCCCCGGGGTGTCCCGCCCGGCGCCGTTCCCCGGAGCGCTGCGGTCAGGGCATCAGCCAGGGCTGCTGCGGCAGCGGGTGGCCGGTCTCCAGGTAGGTCTTGAGATTGGCGAGCACCGCCGACCAGCCCTGTTCGGCGTCGGCCCGCGCGGCCTCGTCGGCGAGGTTCTCGTGGATGACGGTGAGCCGGGTGAGGTCCTGCCAGCCCTGGATCTCGAAGGTGACGCGGGACGGCCAGCCGGCCCGGTCCTCCTGCGGCCCGGCCCAGGTGGTGACCAGCCGGTGCGGGCGGTCGACCGCCTCGACGGTGCCGGTGACGTCGGCGATGCCGGAGCCGTCGGTCCGCTGGTGCTCCCAGGGCGCGCCGAGCAGCCAGGTGGAGACGTTGCGGTGGCCCCAGTAGAGGCCTGACTCGTCGGCGTTGGTGAGCGCGTGCCAGACCCGCTCGGGGGTGGCCCGCAGGTAGGTGATGCCGCGGTGGCTGAGGGCGGTCACGGCCTCACCCCCCGGCCGCGGCGAGCAGCGGCCGGATCTCGATCTTCTGCATCCGCAGCATGGCCGCGAAGACGCGGTCCGCCTTGGCCCGGTCCTCGCCCGCGACCAGGTCGAGCAGCACCCGGGGGGTGATCTGCCAGGAGAGGCCGTAGCGGTCCTTGAGCCAGCCGCACGGGCCCGGCTGACCGCCGTCGGCGGTGAGTCCCGCCCAGAGTGCGTCGACCTCCTGCTGGTCCTCGCACTCGACCTGGAGCGAGATCGCCTCGGTGAAGTGGAACTCGGGGCCCCCGTTGAGGGCCGTGTACTCACGGCCGGCGAGCTCGAACTCGACGGTCATCACCGAGCCGGCCGGGCGGAGGCCGGCCTCGCCGTAGCGGGTGGTCCTGGTGATCCGGGAGTTCGGGAGCAGGGAGGTGTAGAAGGCGGCGGCCTCTTCGGCCCGGTCGTCGAACCAGAGGACGGTGGTGATTTTCTGCATGCGCCCGACGGTAACGGCGGGGTCCGGTACGGCGGCCGAGCCACGGCCGGGGGTCACCGGATCGGCGCCCCCGGCCGGCCTCACGTCAGTGCACCCAGCCCGCGTAGCGCTGGACGAAGCGCTGACCGGTGTGGGCGGTCACGACGACGTCGTAGCGGCCCTGCTTGTCCAGCGGCCAGGCCAGGTTGGCCTGCTTGCCGGGCTTGACCCAGACGGTCTGCGCGGTGCCCGCGAAGTCGTTTGGCGCGGCGGTGAAGGCCACGTCGGTCATCCCGTCGTTGGCCAGCTGCAGGGTGAGCTTGCGGTTGCCGCGCAGGTCGGCGGTGACGATCGGCACGCCGATGTCGTTCTGGCCGTCCTGACCGTCGCGCACCACGGTGCCGGCGAAGCGGCGGACGAAGCCGTCCGGGCCGTGCACGGTGAAGTCGTAGCGGCCGCCCGTGGTGGCGGCGTCCCAGACGTACCGGGCGGTGGTGCCGGGGGCGACGGTGTACGGGGTGCCGGCGAAGGGGAGCAGGATGTTCGGGTAGACGGTGTACGGGAACGCCACCGAGCCGTCGTTGCTCATCGTGCAGGTGACCTTGCCGGTCCTCCGGTCCACCTCGACGTCGGCCCACGGCTGGTACGGCAGCGGGCGGTGCGGGCGCTCGCCGCGCTCCTGGACGGGCATCGCCTGGGCGCCGACCGCCGGCAGCGCGACACCGGGCAGCTTGGTGCCCGCGTCGGCCCTGGCCATCAGCGCCTTGGTGTCGGGCAGCGCCGGGATCGAGTGCTCCGGGGCGGCGAAGTCGAAGCAGCTGGTGAGGTCCCCGCAGACGGCCCGGCGCCAGGCCGAGATGTTGGGCTCGGCCACCCCGGTGACCAGCTCCATGAAGCGCAGCACGGACGTGTGGTCGAAGACCTGGGAGTTGACCCAGCCGCCGCGCGACCAGGGCGAGATCACCCAGAGCGGTACCCGGTTGCCGAGGCCGATGGCCCGTCCCTGGGTGAACTCCTCGGGGGTGCCGGGCTCGGGGGTGGGCGGGACCATGTGGTCGAAGTAGCCGTCGTTCTCGTCGTACATCACCAGGAAGACGGTGTGTCGCCAGACCTCCGGGTTGGACATCAGCGACTGCAGGGCCTGGTCGACCCAGTGCGCGCCGTAGGCCGGGCCGGCCTCCGGGTGCTCGGAGAACAGGTAGGGCGCGACCAGCCAGGAGACGGTCGGCAGGGTGCCGTCCTTGCAGTGGCGGTCAAAGTCGGCGGGGTCGAACTTCGTCATCGCGTTGACGTAACGCGGGTCGTCGTGCGGGAAGTCGTGGAACTGCTTGAAGTAGGAGAGCGCGTTGTCGTCGTAGTCGCCGGTGCGGTCGTCCTTGCTGGGGTTGTGGTAGACGCGCCAGCTGACGCCGGCCGCCTCCAGGCGCTCGGCGTAGGTGGTCCAGTCGGCGACGGGGTTGTCGGTGACCGGGGTGTTGTCGATCCACGGCCCTGTGGTGCCGTCGCGGCCGGGGCCGGAGGTGCCGGTCCACAGGTAGAGGCGGTTGGGGTCGGTCGGGCCGGCCAGCGAGGTGAAGTAGGCGTCGCAGACGGTGAACGCGTCGGCCAGGGCGTACTGGTAGGGGATGTCGTCCCGGGTGAAGTAGCCCATGGTGCGCTCGCCCTTGGCGGCGATCCACTTGTTCATGGCGCCGTTGTTGATGGCCTGGTGGCCGGTGGCCCAGTCGTGCGGGAGGCCGCCGGCGTTCTGCGCGTTGTACTTGGCGGTGTCCATCCGGTACGGCAGCATCGCGCCGCCGTCGGTGCGCCGGCTGTCGGGCTGGCGGAAGACGTCGGTGCCGTCCGGGAACTGGAGCGCCTGCTTGTCGCCGAAGCCGCGGACGCCGGCCAGGGTGCCGAAGTAGTGGTCGAAGGAACGGTTCTCCTGCATCAGGACGACGACGTGCCTGACGTCCTTGACGGTGCCGGTGAGCGGGACGGCCGGCTTGGCACCGGCGGCGGGCGCGGGGGCCGGGGCGGCGGCGGCCTGGGTGGCCGTCAGACCGGTCAGGGCGGTGGCGCCGGCGGCCGCGGTGGCGCCGACGAAGGTACGGCGGGAGAGCTCGGGCATGACGAACTGGCCTCTCGGAGCTGGGAGTCGGGGAGCCTGGGAGCTCAGAGCTGGAAGGTGGCGACCGCGGCGGCGGTGTCGGAGGGCCACTCGTTGGCGGCGGCACCGGGCTCGGGCTGCGGCCAGTCGGCGACCAGGGTGTGCGCCTCGACCAGCTTCAGCGGGCCCGCGTACTGGACGTAGTCGATGCGGTCCTGCGGCTCGGGGCGGTCGCCGCGCCGCTTGCGGGTGGGCGACCAGGTGTTGCCCGGGGCCTTGACCGGGTCGGGGCACTCCTCGCGGAAGGCGTCGGTCAGGCCGGCGCCCTGGAGGGCCACCGTGACCGGCCAGGCGAGCGCGCCGACCCCCTGGTGGGCGGCGGCGGTGGCGGCCGTCCAGTCCCGGTGCGAGGGTGAGGAGAGCGCGCCGGCCAGCACCACCGGGATGCGCCGGGCGATGTCCGCGCGCACGGCGGCGGCCAGCGCCTCGGCCTGCTTCAGCCGTAGCGAACCCTTCTCGGCGGCCAGCACCTCGGCGGCGGTCCGGCCGTCCTGGACCGCGTACGGGCCGTAGCCCGCCTCGTCCAGGTGGGCGGCCCAGAAGCGGACACTGCGGCCGCCGGGCAGCCGCAGGGTGACCGCGGCGGCGGGCAGCTCGGCGGTCGGCGGGGTGACGTCACCGAGCGGGTGGCGGCTGAGGATGCCGATGCTGCCCGGGCTCTGGTAGGCGTACCAGCCGAGGGCGTCGGCCAGGGTACTGGCCCGCTCCCCCGCGGTCTCCTGGAGGGCGAGCACGTCCAGGCCCTGGGCGAGGACCACGCGCAGCTGCTTCTCCAGCGCGTCGGTGTGGGCGGAGCCCGCGTCCTGCAGGTTCCAGCCGGCGGCCTTGAGGCGCGGTGCGGCGGCCGGATCGACCACCGGGACGAGGACGGTGACGGTGTCGGTGGCGCCCGTGCTGTCCTTGACGCCGACGACCACCGGCTCGGGGGCCTTGCCGGGGGCGGCGGGGGCGGTGCCGGTGAGCATGCCGTCGGCGCTGACGGAGGCCCAGGCCGGGCCGGCGACCTTGCGGAAGGTGGCGGAGCCGGCCGGGTTTCCGGCCGGACGGGACCAGAGGCCGCCGAGCCGGACCGTCACGGCCGCGCCCGGGGCGACCGGCGTGGCGGTGAAGGAGTCGACGGCGGCGTGCGGGCGCACGACGGCGGGCTTGGGGCGGAAGGCGAACGGCTCGGTCTGGGCGAGGATGCCGTAGCCGTCCTTGGCGAGCAGGTAGGCGGTGTACGGGCCGCCGGTCAGCGCGGAGGTGTCGAGCTGGACGTCGCCCGAGGTGCCCGGGGTGTACTTCCACAGCAGCGAGCTGCCGGTGCCGGGCTGGCGGCCGCCGTCGTAGATGCCGACCCAGTTCTTGGCGTCGGGGGCGTCGGTGGTCCAGTGGAAGGTGAGCCGGTCGCCTTCGGTGGGGTTGCTGGAGGAGCTGAGCGTCAGGGCGCTGCCTGCGGCCACGGTTTTCCTGTCCGCCGCCCGGGGCCGGGGCCCGCCGGGGGACGGTGCACCGGGGCCGGGTAGGGCTGGTCACGGAGGCTGAGAGAGGGTAGTGCCGCAGTTGGCTGTACAACTGCTGGCGCCCTCATTCATCCGAAGGTCAGCGACCAGCACGTGAACGACGCGTGACGGAGTATCGGGCGGAGCGGGAACTTCGGTGGGCGCGCCTGCGGGCGCCTCCGCGGACGTGTCTTCGAGCGCCTCCTCGGACGCCTCCTCGGACACCTCCGCGGGCATGCGGCGGGGGGGGGGGGGGGGGGGGGCGCCCCCCCCCCCCCCCCCCCGCGGGCGCCCCCCCGCGCGGGGGGCCGGGGGGCGCCGGGGGGGGGGGCGCCGGGGGGGGGGGCCCCGGGGCGGGGGGGGGCGGCCCCCCCCCCCGCCCCCCCCCCGCCCCCCCCGGGGGGGGGGGGGGGGGGGGGGGGGGGGCCCCCCCCCCCCCCCCCCCCCCGCCGTTCCGTGCTCCCCGGGCGTGCGCCGCCGGTCAGGCCAGGGCGAGGAAGAGCTTCTCCAGCTCGGCCTCGCTCATCGGCGGGGCGTCCTCGTCGGCGGCGGCCATGCACTGGCGCATGCCGCTTGCGACGATCTTGAACCCGGCCCGGTCGAGCGCGCGCGAGACGGCGGCGAGCTGGGTGACCACGTCCTTGCAGTCCCGGCCCGCCTCGATCATCGCGATCACTCCGGCCAACTGGCCCTGCGCGCGGCGCAGCCGGTTCAGGACCGCGCCGACCGCCTCCTCGTCCACCTGCATGTCGGGGCCGCCTTTCATATCGACTGTCGATGGACAAGTGTACCCGGCGGGGTATTCATTCCCGGGTGGCGAAAGTCGTACCCGGCCTGGGGTAGGTCAGCGGCGGAACCGGGGACCGGTCAGCGGCGGGCCAGGCGGCGCTCCCCGCCGGCGCCGGTCGCGTACGGAAGCTCGTAGTGCGCGAACACGGCGGGCTCGTCCACGGCGGGCAGCACGTCGTCGGTGCCGATCGCCGGAGCCTGCTTGACGACGTTGCGCGGGTACGCCACCCGGAGGTAGTCCGGTCCGGCCACCGCCCCCTCCAGCGGGACGAACACCAGGCGGCGACGGCCGGCGAACCCGACCGCGACGGTCGCGAAGAACGGCTCGTCGCTGGCCGTCTCCACGTAGACCGACTCCAGCGAACCGATGCGGCGGCTCTTCTCGTCGACCACGGCGTGGCCGCGCCACTCCCGGATGTCCGCCATTGCGATGCCCATGGCCCGGCCTCCCGCCTCCGGCTCTTCCACGGCCCGGATCCCCCCATCCTCCGCCGGGAGCGACGGGGGCGCACGACGGGCCCACGGGCCCCGGCGCCGACCACGTCGGCAGGTACGACGGGGTGGCCCGCAGACGCTGTGGTCCGAGCGGTCCAGACCACCTTGAGCGGAGCGGGGCGTCCGATGAAGGATGGGCGGTTCGAGGACGTCAGGAACGGCGGCTCCGGGGAGAGCCGCATGATCGGGGAGGCAATGTGATCATCGCCCGCGAGGTGGAGTTCGACCGCGACGAGATGTTCGAGCTGTACGACGCGGTGGGGTGGGAGGGCTACACCGGCGACGTCGACAAGCTGCTGCGCGGCCTGGCCAACTCCCACCTGGTCGTGACCGCGCGCGACGAGTCCGGGGAACTGCTCGGGCTGGCCCGCACCGTCTCGGACGACGAGGCGGTCTGCTACGTCCAGGACGTGCTGGTGCACCCGCGCCACCACCGGAAGGGCGTGGGGCGCGCACTGATGGAGCACCTGATGGACCGCTACGCCCACTGCCGGTTCTTCCTGCTCTCGACCGACCACGAGTCCACCCCGGAGGGCGTGCGGAACCACGCCTTCTACCGCTCGCTGGGGTTCCTCTCCTACGAGGAGAAGGAGATGTCCGCCTTCGGTCTCCCCCGCGTCCGGGCTCCGCGCCCAGGCGCGGAGCGGGCCGAGGCGCGACCGGGCCCGATCGCGGGCTGAGCCGAACGCGGGCTGAGCCGATCGAGCCCTGACCCGGTCCCCGGCGACTCAGGCCGGGCGGCCGGGCGGGACCAGGCCGCTCTGGTAGGCGATGGCGACGAGCTGGGCGCGGTCGCGAGCGTCGAGCTTGTTCATCGCCCGGTGGACGTGGGTGCGGACGGTGAAGGGGCTGACGAACATCCGCTCCGCGATCTCCTCGTTGGTGAGGCCGGTGGCGGCCATCGACATCACCTCGCGCTCGCGGGCGGTGAGGACGGCGAGCCGCTCACTGGTCGGGGTTCCGGACGCCGGCTCGGGCTGGGCCAGGAACTGGTCGATCACCGCCCGGGTCGCGGCGGGCGAGAGCAGCGCCTCGCCCGCCGCCACGGTGCGGATCGCGGCGAGCAGCTCCTTGGGGTCGGCGCCCTTGCCGAGGAAGCCGCCGGCGCCCGCGCGCAACGCCTGGGCCACGTACTCGTCGATCTCGAAGGTGGTGAGGATGAGCACCCGGGTGCCGGACAGCTCCTCGTCGCCGCAGATCTCGGCGGTGGCGCCGAGGCCGTCGACGCCGGGCATCCGGATGTCCATCAGCACAAGGTCGGGCCTGGTGGCCCGGGCGAGCGCGACGGCCTCCCGGCCGTCGGCGGCCTCGCCGACCACCTCCATGTCCTCCTCCGCGTCGATCAGCAGGCGGAAGGCGCCGCGCAGCAGGGCCTGGTCGTCGGCGAGCAGTACCCGGATGGTCATGCGTGGTCCATGTCCTCTCGAACGGCGCCGTCCGCTCGGGCGGCGCGCTCCTGTCCTTCGGCTGGTGTCGGGCGGTCGGTCGTCGGGCGGTCGGTCGTCGGACGATCGCCACGGACGGTGCGGACGGCCCGGGCCGCCCGGGCGACGTCCTCGGCGGTGAAGGCGCCCGCGGTCTCGGGGCCGTCGTCGCGGGCGCCGGTGCGCAGCGGCAGTTCGGCGGTGACCAGGAAGCCGCCGCCGGGCCGCCGGTCGGCGCTGAGCCGGCCGCCGACCGCGCCGGCCCGCTCGCGCATGCCGATCAGCCCGAAGCCGCTCCCGCTGGAGGCCTGCCGGGGCGGGGACACGGCGCGGGGTCGGCCGGTGACGGTCGGGCGGCCGTTGGCGACGCTGACCGCGACCCGGCTGCCGCTGTAGGCGAGGGTGATCTCGGCGTCGGCGCCGTGGGCGTGCTTGGCCACGTTGGTCAGCGACTCCTGGACGATCCGGAAGGCGGTGAGGTCGACGCCGGGCGACAGCGGGCGGGCCTCGCCCTCGACGGTGAGCCGCACCGGCAGGCCGGCCCGCTCGAAGGTGGTGATCAGCTCGGGCAGCCGGTCGAGGCCGGGGGCGGGTTCGAGCGGGGCGGGCTCCTCGGCGCGGCGCAGCAGGCCGACGGTGGCGCGCAGTTCGTGGAGGGCCGAGCCGGTGGCGTCGGTGATGTGGCTGAGCACCTCGCGGGCCTGGACGGGGTGGCTGTCCATGAGGTGGACGGCGATGCCGGCCTGGGCGTTGGCGAGGGCGATGTGGTGGGCGACGACGTCGTGCAGGTCGCGGGCGATCCTGATGCGCTCGTCGGCGACCCGCCGCCGGGCCTCCTCCTCGCGGGTCCGCTCGGCGCGTTCGGCGCGTTCCTCGATGGCGGCGAGGTGCGCGCGGCGGTTGCGGATGGAGTCGCCGAGGGCGCCGGGCAGCAGGGCCCAGGCCAGGACGCCGATCCGTTCGCCGAGCGGGCCGCTGGGGCCGAGCAGCAGGGAGATCCCGCTGAGCAGGACGGCGGTGAGGATGGAGGCGCGGAAGGCGGTGGCACGGTCGCTGCGGACGGCGAGGAAGTAGAGCGCGAGCAGCAGCGGGGCGGCCAGCATCGGGGTGAGCCGGGGGGTGCTCCAGGCGAGCAGCATGGTGCAGAACAGGGTGACGGCGACCACGCCGCGCGGCCGGCGGCGGTGGAAGAAGACGGCGACGGCCGCGATGAGCGCGAGGACGCAGGTCGTCGGGTCGGCCTTGACGAACCGCCCGGCGCTCTGGTCCGTGGTGGCGCCGAGGGCGGTGACCGCGATCAGGGCCAGGCCGCCGGCGAAGTCGAGCAGCCGGGGGTGGTCGCGGCGCAGGCGCTGCCAGGTGTCACTCATGGTCGTGGTCTCCGGGTCGGGGTGCCCTGGCCGCACCCTCGCCGGGCCACGCCAGTTCGCGCCGCGCCGGCCGCGGTGGGGGCGGCGGGCCGGGCAGGGGGCCTCCGCACGGGCGGTGGCCCCCGACAGCAACGGTAACGGTTGGAGTTCGAACCGGTGTCCGAGCCGATCGGCGGCGGACCGGACGGTCACCACCGAGGCCAGGCCCGGGGTGGTGACCGGGCCTGGCCTCGGTGGTGCCGGGCCAGGCCCGGACGGTACCGGCCTAGACGGTGACCGACTCCCGGGCCTGGGTCGGCTCGGGGGCTGCGGTCTCCAGCTTGCTGCCCTCGACGTCCACGTCCGGTATCAGCCGGTCGAGCCAGCGCGGCAGCCACCAGGCGCGTCGGCCGAGCAGGGCGAGGACGGCCGGGACGACCGTCATCCGGACGATGAAGGCGTCGAAGGCGACGGCCGCGGCGAGGCCCAGGCCCATCATCTTGATCATCGGCTCGCTCATCCCGATGAAGCCGGCGAAGACGGCGATCATGATGAACGCGGCGGCGGTGACCACCCGGGCGTTGTGCCGGAAGCCGGTGACGATGGCCTCGCCGGGCTCCTCACCGTGGACGAAGCCCTCGCGGATCCGGGTGACCAGGAACACCTCGTAGTCCATGGCGAGGCCGAAGACCACACCGATCATGAAGATCGGCATCATGCTCATCACCGGGCCGGTCTGCTCCACGCCGATCAGGTCGGCCAGCCAGCCCCACTGGAAGACCGCGACCACGGCGCCGAGCGCGGCGACCACGGAGAGCAGGAAGCCCAGGGCCGCCTTCAGCGGGACGAGGACGGAGCGGAAGACCACCATCAGCAGGATGACGGCGAGGCCGACGACCACGGCGAGGTAGGGCACCAGCGCGTCGGACATCTTCTGCGAGACGTCGATGTTCATCGCCGTGGTGCCGCTGACCAGGACCGTCGCCCCGGTGGCCGACTTGAGGCCGGCCGCGTCGCCGCGGATGGCGTGCACGATGTCCTTGGTCTCGGCCTCGCTCGGGCCGGTCGCCGGGACGGCGTTGAGCAGGGCCGTGTCGCCGGCCGGGTTGAACATCGGCGGCGTCACCGCGACGACCCCGGGCAGACCGGAGACCTTCTTGGCGACCTCGGCCGCGGCGGCCTTCGGGTCGGCGACGCCCTTGGCGTCCACCATGACCGTCAGCGGGCCGTTGAAGCCGGGGCCGAAGCCCTCGGAGAGCAGGTCGTAGGCGCGGCGCTGGGTGGTGGAGGTGGGCTTGGACTCGTCGCCCGGCAGGCCGAGCCTGAGGTCGAGCGCGGGGGCCGCGAGCACGCCGAGGCCGATCACACCGCCGAGCAGCACCGCGAGCGGGCGGCGCAGGATGAAGCGGGCCCAGCGGGCACCGCCGTTCTCCTTCCCGCCCGAGGCCTCGCCCTGGTCCGTACGGGCCTTGCGGGCCTTGCGGGGCAGCACCTTGCGACCGAGGAAGCCGAGCAGCGCGGGGACCAGGGTGAGGGCGACCAGCACGGCTATGACGACCGTACCGGCGGCGGCCATGCCCATCTTGGCCAGGATCGGGATGCCGACCACGGAGAGGCCGGCGAGCGCGATCACCACGGTGAGGCCGGCGAAGACCACCGCGGACCCGGCGGTGCCGACGGCCCGGCCCGCCGCCTCCTGGGGCGTGCGGCCCTCGGAGAGCTCTGCGCGGTAGCGGGAGACGATGAACACCGCGTAGTCGATGCCGACCGCGAGGCCGAGCATCATGGCGAGCGTGCCGGTGGTGGTGGAGAGCCCCAGCGTGCTGCCGAGCGCGGCGATCAGCGCCATGCCGAGGCCGACGCCGACGACGGCGGTGAGCAGCGGCAGGCCGGCCGCGACCAGCGAGCCGAAGGTGATCACCAGGACGACGGCGGACAGCGCCATGCCGATCGCCTCGCTGCTGCCGCCCGCCTCGGGCTTGGCCATCAGCGCGTTGCCGCCGATCTCGACCTTGAGCCCGGCGTCCCGGCCGTGCTGGGCGGCCTGCTCCAGGGCGTCGGTGGCGCCCTTGGACACCTCACCCGCCTTGGCGGAGTAGTTGACCGTGGCGTATGCGGTGGTGCCGTCCGCGGAAACGGCGCCCTGCATCTTGAACGGGTTCACCGCACCGGTGACCTGCTCGGAGCGGGCGACCTCGTCGACCGTCCGCTCGACCACCTGCTGGTTGGGTGCGGCGGTGATCTTCTGGCCGGAGGGGGCGACGAACACCAGGCGCGCCGAGGCCCCGTCGGCGTGCCCGCCGGGGAAGCGCTCGTTCATCAGGTCGAAGGCCTTCTGCGCTTCCGTGCCGGGCATCGAGAAGCCGTCGTCGGGTGCGGCGGGCGCCTTGGCCGCCAGGACCCCGACGGCGGCCAGCACGGCGACCCAGAGGAAGGTCACCAGGCGGCGCCGGACGAAGGTCCATCGGCCCAGACGGTAGAGGAACGTGGCCACGGGAGAGCGGACTCCTTCGGATGCGGTTCTCGGGTACGGAACGTGCCGCGGCCGACCGGAACGTCCTGGTGGACGCGGTCCGCCGCAGCATGACCAATCCTTGATCGCCGACCCCTGCTCCGTCGTCGTCCCTGCGCAGGCCGTTTGCGTACTGCGGACGCAGTAGTGCCCTCCCCCGCACGGAGGAGCGCTCGCCCCGCACCGGAAGCAGCGCCCGGACCTGCGGCGGAAGCAGATTCGGTCACCCGTGCGGGCCGCGACGGCGGGCCGCGGACCGGTGGGCGAAGTAGCGTGATGTGCCTGACCCGTCCGCTGACGTGCGGTTCGGGATGATCCGACCCGATCGGTGCTGCTTTCGCAGCCCGCCGCCGGAGGTGCCCCATGGGCGTTCCAGCCGCCCGCATCGTGTTCGACGAGAGCGACCGAGCGGCGGTCGCCGAAGCGGTGACCGAGATGCTCACCACCGGCGCGCTCACCCTCGGCCCGTGGACCGAGCGCTTCGAGCAGGCCTTCGCCGCCGAGCACGGCGCCTCGCACGCCGTCGCGGTGAGCAGCGGCACGGCGGCGCTGGAGGTGATCCTGCGTGGCATCGACGTCCAGAGCCGCGACGTGGTCGTCCCCGCCGTCACCTTCTACGCGACCGCCGGCGCGGTGGTGCACGCGGGCGGCCGTCCGGTCTTCGCCGACGTCGACCCGGCCACCCTCGCGCTCTCCCCCGAGACCCTGGAGGCGGCGCTCACCCCGGACACCGCCGCCGTCGTCCTGGTGCACATCGGCGGGCTGGTCGGCCCGCAGGTCCACGCCGTGCGCGCGCTCTGCGACCGGCGCGGCATCCCACTGGTCGAGGACGCCGCGCACGCCCACGGCAGCAGCTTCGACGGCCGCGCCGCCGGCACCTTCGGCCTGGCCGGGGCCTTCTCCTTCTACCCGACCAAGGTCACCACCAGCGGCGAGGGCGGGATGATCCTCACCGAGTCGCCGGAGCTGCGGGACTCGGCCCGGATCCACCGCGACCAGGGGAAGGGGTCCTTCACCACCAACCACCACGTGGAGCTCGGCTACTCCTGGCGGATGAGCGAGCCGCACGCCGCGATCGGTACGGTGCACCTGCGCCGGCTGAAGGAGTTCATCGAGACCCGCCGGGCCGTCGCCCGCCGCTACGACGCAGCGCTGGCCGGGCTGGACGGCCTCGACCCGGTGCTCGAACCGCCCGGCTGCCGCGGCAACTACTACAAGTACGTGGCGCTGCTGCCGTCGGGGGTGGACCGCGCGGAGTTCAAGCGGGCGCTGGCCGAGGAGCACGGGGTGCGGCTGTCCGGCGAGGTCTACGACCTGCCGCTGCACCTCCAGCCGGTGCTCGCCCCGTACCGGCGCGGGCCGCTGCCGGTGGCCGAGGACGTCTGCGCCCGGCAGGTCTGCCTGCCGGTGCACTCCGACATGACCGAGGACGAGACGGAGCAGGTGGTCGACGCCGTCTCCACGGTGTACCGGCGACTGGCCGGATAGCCGGAGCGAAGGGAGCAAGATCGTGCGGATAGCCGTCACCGGGGGCTGCGGGTTCATCGGCTCACACGTCGTGGACCACCTGATCGCGGCCGGCCACGACGTCCTCGCGGTGGACACCACCGACAAGTACCTCAACCCGGACGCCGAGCACGCGCGGCTCGACGTCCTCGACCTCGAGGCCCTCACCGCGGCCCTGGCCGGCAGCGAGGTGGTCTACCACCTGGCCGCCATGGCCGACGTCGAGCAGGTGTCCGCCGACCCGGTCCGCGCGGTGCGGACCAACATCGACGGCACCGAGGCCGTCCTGGAGGCCGCCCGGCGCGGCGGCCTGAGCCGGATCGTGCTGGCGAGCACCGTCTGGGTCTACGGCGCCGCTCTCGCCGACGGCCAACTCGACGGCGGGGAACAGGAGTTGGACGAACACGTGCCGATCGAGCTGGAGCACAGCGGCCATCTCTACGTGGCCACCAAGCTGGCCGCCGAGATGCTGGTGCACAGCTACCGCGAGCTCTACGGGCAGCACTTCACCATCCTGCGCTACGGCATCCCGTACGGCCCCCGGATGCGGGACGAGCTGGTCGTCGCCCGGTTCGTCCAGGCCGCGCTGGCCGGGCGGCCGATCACCATCGCCGGGGACGGCCGGCAGAGCCGCAACTTCGTCTACGTCGAGGACCTCGCCGACGCCCACGTCCGGGCCCTGTCCCCCGCCGCCGAGGACCAGACCTTCGCACTGGAGGGCTCGACGGCCGTCTCGGTGCGGGACATCGCCGACACCGTGGACGGCCTGCTGGGGCCCGTCAGCATCGAGCACATCGACGGGCGCAAGGCCGACTACACGGGGCGGCGGATCTCCTCGGCGCAGGCCAAGCGGCTGCTGGGCTGGTCGCCGCACACCAACTTCACCGACGGGGTGCGGCGGTACGCGGACTGGTACCGGGCCGCCGTCGGCTCGGCCGCCGGCGCCTGACGGGGCCGCCCGATGCCGCACGCCCTGCTGGTCTCCGGCTCGCTCGGGCAGGGCCACGACGTGATGGCGCAGGCCTGCGCGGACACCCTGCGGGAACGCGGCTGGACCACCCGCACCGTCGACGCCATGGCGCTGCTCGGGCAGCGCTCGGGCGCGGCCGGGGAGGCGGTGTTCCGCCGGCTGCTCGACCTGCCCGGGGTGTACGACGCCTTCCACTTCTCGGCGCTGCGGCCCGGGGCCCGGCTCGCCCTGCTCGCCGACGCGGCGGCCCGCACCCGGCTGGTCCCGGCGCTGCGGGAGCTGATCGCGGCGCAGCGGCCGCAGCTGGTGGTCTCGGTGTTCGCCACCGCGACCTCGGCCGTCAACCGGCTGCTGCGGCAGGCCCCGGAGCGGGAGTTCCGGCACTTCGTGTTCTGCACCGACGTGACGCCGCACCGGCTCTGGGTGCAGGAGGGGACGGACCTGTTCCTGGTCACCTCGGAGGTCGCCGCGTGCGCGGTGCGGCGGTACCGGCCGGACGCCGACATCGCCGTCGTCCCGGCGCCGCTGCGCCAGCCGTTCTACCGGCCGCCGGAACGGGCCGCGGCGCGCACGGAGTTGGGCGTGCCGGCGGGCGCCGCGTGCGTGCTGCTGATGTCCGGCTCCTGGGGGCTCGGCCCGCTCGCCCGCACCGCCGCCTCGCTGGCCGCCGCCGGGCCGCACGTGCTCGCGGTGGCCGGGCGCAACCCGGAGCTGGAGCGCCGGCTGCGGGCCGCCGCGCGCCGGGAGCCCCGGCTGCACCCCTTCGGCTACACCGACCGCGTCCCCGCCCTGATGGCCGCCGCCGACCTGGTGGTCACCAGCTCGGGCGACACCTGCAGCGAGGCCAGGGCGCTGGGCCGGCGGCTGCTGCTCCTCGACGTGGTGCAGGGGCACGGGCGCGACAACCTCCAGCACGAGCTGGAACTCGGCCACGCCGACGTCGCCACCGCCCACCCCGCCGAGGTGGTCCGCAACGCCCTCGCCGCCCTCCGCCGCCCCGAGCCCGCGCCGTCCGCCGGCGCGACACCGGCGGCCTGGCAGGCGGGGTTCGGGGCGGCGCTGCGGCGGGTCGGGCTGGGGTAGCCGCTGGTCCGGTGCGCGCCGACGCCGCCCGGGCGGGTGGCGCGCCCGTCACGGCCGGCGGCCCCCGCCCGGCGCCGGGACGCGGTGGTCGCGCAGGGGGCCGAGGGTGAGGTGGTGGGTGCGGCAGTGGGCGGCGATCAGGGGGAGGGCGGCGAGGGTGGCGCGCCAGGAGTCGGGGGCGGAGGTGCAGTCGGAGTCGTGCAGCAGGAGGGTGGCGCCGGCGGTGAGGCCGGGGCGGGCGGTCGCGTGGACGGACTCGCCGGTGGCCCGCGCCGTCCAGTCGCGGCCCCAGGCCGTCCACAGCACGCTGCGTAGGCCGAGCCGGCGGGCGGCCAGCGCCGGGCCGGCGGTCAGGACCCCGTACGGCGGGCGGTACCAGAGCGGACGGGCACCGCAGAGTTCGGTCACGGCCTCGGTGGCGCGACGCAGTTCGCGCAGGTCGCGGGCGGGGGCCGGGTACCACTGCTGCCGGTGGTGCCAGCCGTGGACGGCCACCTCGTGGCCGCGCAGCACCAGTTCGCGGCCGAGCGCGGGGGCCCGTTCCAGCATCGCGCCGAGCAGGAAGAAGGTGGCGCGGGCACCGAGTGCGTCCAGCGCGTCGAGGACGTACGGGGTGCTGCGCGGGTCGGGTCCGTCGTCGAAGGTCAGGGCGACGTGGCCGGGCGCGGTGCCGTGGCCGGCGGTGCGGCGGGCGAGGGTGCGGCGCAGCGGGGGCAGGCGCACGGCGGCCGGGGCGAGGTGCAGGAACTCGATCCCGGCGGCGACGGCGAGGGCCGTGGCGGCGACGGTGGCCGGGCGGTGCCCGACGGCGGCACTCACCCGAAGCGCGAGGCCATCCGGCGGAACACGCCCGGGGCCGCGCCGTGGATGCGGGCCGGGAAGCCGAGCCAGTGCGGGACGTAGAGCCGGTCCCGCTCGGTGGTGATGGTCGCGACCACGACGTCCGCGACCCGCTCCGCCGGGACCGGGCGGGGCCGCTCGCGTTGGTAGGGCGTGCCGCGCCGGTCGAAGAACGGGGTGTCGACCGCCCCGGGCAGGACCAGGCGCACCCCCACCCCGGTGCCGCGCAGCTCGTACCAGAGGCTCTCCGCGAACATCGTCAGCCCGCCCTTGGTGGCGGCGTACCCCGACTCGTCGCGCACGCCGACCTGGCCGGCCATCGAGCCGATCAGCACGATCCGGCCGTGGCGGCGCTCCAGCATCCCGGGCAGCAGCAGGCGGACCAGGCGCAGCGGGGAGGCGAGGTTGACCTCGATCATCCGGTCCAGGGTGTCGGCGGGCGTCCGGGCGTAGGGGCCGCGCCAGCCCAGGCCGGCGCTCGCGATCAGGGCGTCCACCCGGCCGGTCTCGGCCAGGGCGGCCTCGGCGAGGCGAGCCGGGCCGTCCGGTTTGCTCAGGTCCTCGGGCAGGGCGCGGCCGCCGGTGCGCTCGGCGAGTTCGTCGAGCCGGGGGCGGTCGGTGCCGGAGAGCAGGGTGTGCCAGCCGGTGTCGGCCAGGCGGGTGGCGGTGGCGCGGCCGATGCCGGAGGAAGCGCCGGTGATCAGCGCGACGGGGCGGTCGGTCGGGTCCGTCGGGTCCGTGTGGCCCTTCGGGGCCGACCGCCGGGGTCGGGAGTGGGGCTCCTCCGCCATCGGGCACCTGCCGCTCTGTGGCCGTGTCGCCGTCCGTTTTGTCCGGCAAGTCACCTTCGCATGGCGGTGCCGTCCGGGCTACCGGGGCGGGACGGCGGGCTCGGTGCCCCGGTGCCGGGCGGACAGCTCGGCGGACTCGCCCTCCAGCTCACCGAAGCGGGAGAGCACGATGGTGCCGCCCACCGCCACCGCGAAGCCCGCCAGCGCGCACCACTCGAAGCCGGGGCGCGCGGCGTCGCCGAGCGCCGTCACCCCGACCAGTGCCGGTCCGAAGGTCTCGGTGACCGTCCCGGCGGCGGTCGCGGCCGTCACGGTGCCGCGCTGCAGCGCCAGGGCGTAGGCGAGGTAGCCCCCGAGGCCGCCGACGACGAGGGCGTAGGCGGCCGGGTCGGTGAGGACGGCGAGCGGACCGGAGACGTCCAGGACCCGCACCGCCAGGCTGGTCACCCCGAAGCCGACCCCGGCGAGCAGCCCCAGGCCGGCCGCGGCCGCGTTGCCCTGCCGGCGCACCAGGACCAGGGTGGCGAGCACCATGGCGGCGGTGGTGGCGAGCAGCGCCCAGTGGAACGCGGGCGCGGCGTGGTCGCGGCCCTCCCGGCCGGAGCCGAGCGCCAGCAGGGTCAGGCCGACGACCACGGCGACGATGGCCGCGATGTCGCTCCGGCGCAGCCGCGCGCCGAGCAGCCAGACGGCGGCCACGGCGGTGACGGCCAGACCGGAGTTGGTGACGGCCTGGACGAGGAAGAGCGGCAGGGTGCGCAGGGCGACGACGCTCAGCACGAAGCCGACGATGTCCAGCAGTGTGCCGAGGACGAACTGCCAGGACCGCGCCAGCGCGGCCAGCAGGCCCGCCCGCACCCGGTCGGCGCGCGGGGCGGACCGCGCCCCGCGCGCCTGGAAGACCGCCCCGAAGCCGAAGCAGACGGTCGCGACCAGCGCGGTGGTGAGCCCTAGCAGCATGCCTCTCCCTGCCTGGCGGGGCAGCATCGTCCCTCACCAGTCTGGGCCCGGCGGGACGGGGTCGCACGGGTGGGACGAACGGGGTGACGGGCATCAGTGGCATGAGCACCGTGCGGTGCGTGAACCGGGTGGGAGGCGTGACGGGACGACTGTTCCGGCCGCCGGGGCGGGCCGTGGCAGGAGCGCTCGGTCAGCCGAGCGCGCCCGCGAGCAGCGTGGCCGTCCGGGCGACCAGCGGCTCGTCCATCGGTGCCGCCTGGTCCGCGGGCTTGGTGGTGAGCACGGCGAGCAGGACGGGGGCGCCCGCCGGGGTCCAGGCGATGCCGACGTCGTTGGTGGTGCCGTACTCGCCGGTGCCGGTCTTGTCGCCGAGGGCCCAGTCCGCCGGGAGGCCCGCGCGGAAGCGGCGGACGCTGGTGGTGTTGCCCAGCAGCCAGGCGGTGATCCGCTCCCGCTTGGCCGGCGGCAGGGCGTCGCCGAGCGCGAGCCGGCCGTAGGTGGCGGCGATGGCCCGCGGGGTGGTGATGTCGGTGCGGCGGTCGGGCTCGGCGCTGTTGAGCTCCGGCTCCCAGCGGTCCAGGCGGGTGACCCGGTCGCCGATCGAGCGGGCGAAGTCGGTGACGGCGGTCGGTCCGCCGAGTTCGCGCAGCAGCAGGTTGGCCGCGGTGTTGTCGCTGTACTCGATGGTGGCGGCGCACAGCTCGGCGACGGTCATGCCGTTCGCCAGGTTCTCGTCCTTGCCCGTGATGAGCCCGCCGCCGGACCGCACGAGGTCGGCGGCGGTGTACCGGATCCGCTTGGCGAGGAACTCGCCGTCGCGGTCGAGGTCCCGCAGCACGGCGGCGACGGCGACGGTCTTGAAGACCGAGCAGATCGGGAACAGCTCGTCGGCGCGGTAGCGGACGGTGCGACCGGTGGCCAGGTTGCGGCCGTAGACGCCGAGGCGGCCGGAGTGCTCCCGTTCGAGGGCGGCGAGGGCCTGGTGGAGTCCCGGATCGGCGGCGCGGTCGACGGCCGGGCCGGTCGCCGTGGCCGCGAGGGCCGGTCCGCCGGTCGCGGCGACGGCGACGGCCGCTCCCAGGCCAAGACCCAGGCCGAGGCCGAGAACGGCGCGGCGGCCGTGACGGGTCTGCGAAGGCTGCGGGTGCATGCTCCTCCTCCGATCGACTGGCGCGGCGTGAGCCGCCTTCTCGGTCGGAGGGACGCGGTTCGGGTGCCGATGGTTCGTCAGCAACGCGAATTGGCCCGGGATTTCACGGCCGGACGGCCACCCCCGCGTACAGCGAGACCTCCGAGGCGGCGCCGGGAACCTCGCCGGGCGCCGGGCGCCACTCGGCGATGGGCACGAGCCCCGGGTCGAGGAGGGTCCAGCCGTCGAAGAAGCGGGCGATCTCCGGCCGGACGCGGGCCTGGGCCGCGGTGCCGGCGGCCTCGTAGATCCTGGTCAGCGTGGCGATGTCCGCGGGCGCGAACTCCGGGCTGACGTGGGTCACCACCAGGGCGCTGCCGGGGGCGAGGGCGGACTTGAGGTGCTCGACCAGCCCGTACGCGCCGTGGCTGTCGGGGACGAAGTGGAGCAGGGCGTTCAGGGAGAGCGCGACCGGGCGGGACAGGTCGAGGGTCTCCCGCAGGCCGGGGGCGGCGAGCAGCCGCGCCGGGTCGGTGGCATCGGCCTCCACGTAGGCGGTGCGCCCCTCGGGGGTGCCGGTGAGCAGGGCCTGGGCGTGCGAGAGCACGATGGGGTCGTTGTCGGCGTAGACCACCCGGGCGTCGGGCCGGACGCTCTGGGCGACCTCGTGCAGGTTGGGTGAGGTGGGGATGCCGGTGCCGATGTCGAGGAACTGGTCGAAGCCGGCCTCGGCGAGCGCCCGGGTCGAGCGCTGCATGAAGGCCCGGTTGACGCGGGCGGCGGCGCGCAGCCAGGGCGCGACGGCGAGGGCGTGGCCGGCGGCCTCGCGGTCCGCGGCGAAGTTGGTGAACCCGCCGAGGAAGTAGTCGTACATCCGGGCCGAGTGCGGGACGTTGAGCCGCAGGTCCACCCCGTCGTAGAGGCCCATCGTGTTCTCCCTCCGGTTCCTCTTCCGCTTCCGTTTCCGGCCGGTCCCCGCCGCCCACGATAGGCGCGGACCGTCATGTTCCGGCCGTCTTCGAGTGTTTCAACCAACCACCGACTCCCATGAGATGACAATCTGTATTCGGATTGCATCCTGGAGTGACGGGCCTGATGGAATGAGGATGGGCGCAGACAGCCCGACCCTCGGGTGGCCCGGGCGAGCAGCCGACGGCCACGGAAAGCAGGCTCGATGACGATCGACAGGGGTGCCCCGGAGCGCGGGCACGGGGGCGCAACGGCCGTGTCGTACCTCCGCGGGACCGAGGCGGAACCGACGGCCACCGCCGACACCGGAACCCGCTCCGAGGCCGAACTCCGCCTGGGCCTGCCGTACGTGGCCTTCTGCGAGACACACGAACCGGCCTGGCGCGCCCTCGCCATGACCCGCATAGGCAACCGGGCCGACGCGGCCCTGGTGGTCGCGGCGGTGAAGTCCGACCTGGCCCGCTGCTGGCCACAGGTGCTGCGGTTCGAGGAACCGGCCGCGTACGCCTGGCGGTTGGCCAACCGGCACGTCTCGGACTGGGTGGCCGTCGAGGAGCCGGTCGAGGTGGAGGCGGTCACCTTCGCCGCGGTGATCGGCGCCTTCAAGCAGGTCGCGAAGGGGCTGCTGCGCAGCGAGGCGGACGAGGTGCGGCTGTACGCGGCGATCCTCGAACTGCCGGACCGGCAGCGGGACGTGGTGATCCTGCGGTACCTGCTCGGCCTGCACGTCAAGGTGATCGCGGCGTACCTGGGGCGGCCGGTGGCGACCGTGCACTCCAACCTCCGGCACGCCCGGGAGCGACTGGCCCGCCGGCTCGGGGTGGGCGAACTCCCGGACGGTGGTGGCGAACTGTGACGGCGAGACCCGAGGAGGGGGCCCCGGCCGGAGCGGATCCGGCCGACGGCGTGCGCACGGTGTTCCGCGTCCCGCGGCCCGAACGCACCCATGCGGAACGGATCGCCGCCGTACGCCGGGCCCGGCTCACGGCCGCGCCCGTCCACCTGCCGTCGGAGCACGAGCAGGCCGCCTTCGAACTCGGCCTGGTGGTGGCCCTCGTGCTGGGCGCGCCCGACGCCTCGCGCGGCCTCGACCTGCTGGTGAACGCGCGCCGGATCGAGCCGGAGGGGGCCGAGGTGTTCGGCGCGCTGCTGTACGCCACGGGCAAGGAGGAGGGCGCCGAGTTCTGGTGGCGCTTCGCGGCCGGCTCGGGCAGCGGGACGGCCGCGTACTGCCTGCACCTGCACCACCTGATGCTCGGCGAGACCGACGACGCCGACTACTGGCGGGCCTGGTCGGACCAGCTGGCGACGGCCGAACGGCCGCCCGGGCCGAGGGTGTTGCGGATGAACCGGCCGCTGCTGCCGGACGACGTGCGGCGGGACATCCTCTCCCGGGTGCACCGGGGGCTGGCGCCGCAGCTGCCGCCGGCGCTGGTCGCGGTGATCGACCGGCTGCCGGTGCAGGACGGCGACGAGGAGGAGGTGCCGAGCCCGTGGGGGCTCACCTCGGGGGCGACCTCCGCCTGCTCCTGGGAGGGCGTTCCGTGGGGGGCGGCGGACGATCATGACGCCCCGTGGGGGTGAGCAGCCCACGGGCTGCCGTGATCATCCCTTCAGGTGAGCGCGGAGAGCCTGGCGACCACGGCGTGGTGGGCCTCGGCCGGACCGAACGACGGGTCGGCGGCGGTCAGCCGGGTCACCGTCCATCGCGTCGCCGAGAGCGGCGGCTCCGGTGTCACGTCAATTTACCTTCCACTCACGAACGTTGACTCGCATCGGCGATTCCCCGAGGGCCGCGACGGCAGCCCGGAACGGCACCGCGACGGGAACGTCGCAGAGCAGGGACGGGCCGGCGCCGAGCCCGCCCGGGTCGGCCACCAGTACGGGCGAAGGGCCGGCCACGGGCACGCCGAAGGACTGCGCGAGCCGCCCGCCGTACGCCTTCACGCAGGCCTCGCGGCGGCACCACAGCGTGGTGAACCGCGCCGCCCGCTCGGCCGGTTCGAGGGGCTCGGCGACGAACCGCGCCTCCTCGAACGGGAACCAGCGCGCGGCCATCCGCTCGGCCGTGCGCGGGTGGTGGAGCCGTTCGACGTCGACGCCGACCGCCCGACCCTCGGCGAGGGCCAGCACCGCGAGGGCGCCCGAGGCCGACCAGCTGACCCGTAGCCCACCGGCCTCGGCGGCCTCGGGCTTGCCGTGCGGCCCGTACTCCCAGACCAGTTCGGCCGGGTGCGTGCCGAGCCGGGCGGCGACCACCTGCCGGACGGCTCCGCGCACCACGGTGAAGCGGTCGCCCGGGCCCGGGCCCATCCGCGCCGCCCGGGCCCGTTCGTCCGGGTCGAGCAGTTGCCCCAACTTCGCTGCTATGGCCTCCGGTTGACGCGCATTGATCAACCAGAGGTCGATCGCCGTCACGGCAGGACCAGCGTACTGAGCACATCGAGCCGCCGGTCGTACCCGGCCAGCAGGGCGGGCCGGCCCTCCGCCCGCCACTGCGGCAGGTGCTCGGCGAGCTCTGCCCAGAGCCCGGTGAACGGCTGGGCCGACGGGGTTTCCTCCGCGCCGAAGCTGCCGGAGCTGGAACCGCTGGAGCTGGAACCGCCGGAGCTGGAGCCACTGGGACCGCCGAAGCCGGGGCCGAGCAGCAGCGCCACCCCGGGGCCCAGTTGCTCGGCCTCCGCCCGGACGGTCTCCGCCGGTGCGGCCACGCCCCGGGTCTGCCGGACGGCCAGGCCCTCGCCCGGAGCCTCCTCGCAGACCAGCACCACCACCGCGTGCCGCTCCGGCAACGGCACCGGCGCGGGCGGTTCGTAGTGCAGCGCGCTCTGCTCGGCGAGCACCACCACGGCCCGGCGGCAGGCGCCGGTGCGCTGGTGGCCGGCGGCCAGCCGCAGCGCGGTGAAGGCCGCCGCGCCGCCCTGGTCGCAGACCGCGAAGGCGAGCGGACCACCCGGCACGGACCGGCTGAGCGCCAGCGAGGACGGTGCTCCGGGCCGGACGTCCGGCGTGTCGAAGGCCAGGATCAGCAGGTCCGCCGGCTCGTCCTCGGCGAGCGCCTCGCGCAGCGGGCCCGCGGCCAGTTCCTCGTAGGAGTGGCCGACGCCCGCGCCCAGCAGGTCCTCACGCAGCGGCAGGCCGTACGGGCGGACGAGGTCGGAGACGAAGACCCGCAGGTCCGGGTCGAGCGAGGTCTCCGAGCGGCCGTCGAAGCTGCGGGCCAGCGCCCGGGTGATCCGCAGGCCGGTGGGGCCGGGGGCCACCCGGTCAGTCCTCGGGGATGACGTGCCCGGCAACGTAGTCGGCCAGCCTGGTGACCGACCGCAGGTCGTCCTCGGTGATCTGCTCGACGTCCACCTGGATGTCGAGCGACTCCTCCAGCTCCAGGATGAGCTCGATGGTGCCGGCCGAGGTGAGGCCGAGGTCGTCGAAGAGGCAGGCGTCCTGCGGGATCTCGGGCAGTTCGCGCTTGAGGACGCGCGGCAGGAGCTCGCCGATGCCGTGCAGGACGCGCTCGCGCAGTTCGGGGTCGGTGGCGGTCTGGGCCGCGGCTTCTGACATGGGTGTCCCGTCCCGTCGTTCGTGGGATGTGTGCCCCGGGGCTTGCGGGTGCGCCGGGGTTCTGAGGTGGCCTGGAGGGGTGGTCCGGGGGTGCGGCGTCAGCGTGCGGACGGCGGTTCCCGGTGGAATCGGCGGTCCGTCAGTACCGCATCGCCATCGCGGAGAAGGTGGCCCCGACACCGGCGGCGGCGATCAGGTAGTGGTCGCCGCGGCGGAGCAGCCCCCGCGTGGTGGCGGTGTGGAGATTGATGAGGCCGTCCGAGGCGAAACTGTGCCCCACCGACCGCACGTTGTCCAGCACGACTTTCTCGACCGGGTAGCCGATCCGGCGCGCGATCATCCGCCAGGACGCCTGGTTGACGTTGTGCGGGAGGATCGCGGCCAGGTCGGAGAGGTCCAGACCGGCCTCCTTCAGGGCGGCCTCGATCGCCTCCACCATCACGTTCGGGTACTCGCGCTGGTAGCGGGCGAGCAGGTCCGGGTCCTCGGCCAGCCGGCCGTCGAACTCCGGGCGCTGGCGCACCACGAAGGACAGCACCCGGTGACGCTCGCCGCCGGCGCTGACCAGGCAGGCGGCCGCGCCCTCGGCGAAGATGCCCGTCTCGGGCACCACCTGGGCGTCCCTGGTGAAGGTCTTCTCGCCGGTCAGCACCAGCGCGAGCGCCGCCGGGTCGGGGTCGCCCGCGAGCAGCCGGCCGGCCAGGTCGACGGCCAGCAGGCCCACCGCGCAGGCGTGGTGGGTCACCGTGAAGGCGTTGGCATTCGCCAGTCCACGGGCGTCGAGCAGGTCGTGCAGCGGGTTGAGCGGGTGGGGCACCGCCACCGGCATGCTGCGGGCGTGGATCACGAAGCGGATGTCGTGTTCGCGTCCGCGCAGCTCCGGAAGGTTGTCCAGGGCGGCTTCGAGCAGGTCGGGCAGCGTCCCGGCCGGGTCCAGTCGCAGCTGGTCCAGGCCGTGGAAGCGGCGGAAGAGACGGAGTTGACGTGGGGTCAGGCCGATGCTCTCGCCCACCGCCTCGATGGGCACGGCGTGTGGGGGGAGGTGAACGGCCACTGCCTCCAGTGCGGTCACGCGGGCTAGTATTCCGACGCCCGCCGGGTCGCACAAGTGATCTCGGGCCCTCCTCCGTCGCCGCCGTTCCCCGGAAGCCGCCAACTGCGCTCCGGTACGGCCGCGTTCACCCCCGTGCCGTCGAGCAGGTGGGAGATCTCTCATGTCGAATCCTGAACCGTCCACCCCCGCAAGCCCGTTGAGTCCGGCGCTGGTGTCCCTGCTGGTCGAGGTGGCCGGCGCGCCGCCCGGCTGGGCTCGGCAGGTCACGCCGGACGCCCGACTGGACGGCGACCTGCTGCTGGACGAGGGCGAACTCGCCGAACTCGCCGATCGGCTGCGCGGGCGCTTCGGCCCGGCGGCCGACCTGGCCGCCCTGCGCGCCGGACTGGACCTGGCCGCCCTGGAGGCCCTGACCGTCGCCGACGTGCAGCGACTGATCCCCGAGGAGTGCGCCCGATGACCCGGTTCCTGCTGGTGGTGCCGCCGTTGACCGGCCACGTCAACCCGGCCGCGGGCATCGCCGCCGAGCTGACCGCGCGCGGCCACCAGGTCGCCTGGACCGGCACGGAGTCGGCGCTGCGCCCGCTGCTCGGCCCGCGGGCCCTGGTCTTCGGCACCGGGACCCGGGCGTTCCGGGCCCAGGGCGGACACGGGCTCGCCGCGCTGCGCTCGCTCTGGGAGGGCTTCATCGTCCCGTACGCGCGGTTCACCGCGAGGCCGCTGGACGCGATCGTGCGGGAGTGGCGGCCGGACGTCCTGCTGGTCGACCAGCACACCCCGGCCGGCGCGCTGGTCGCCCACCGGCACGGCCTGCCATGGGCGTCGTTCGCGCCCGGGGCGATGGAACTGGGCCGCCCCTACCGGGCGTTGCCGCAGGTCGAGGCCTGGATGACCGGGCTGTTGCGCGGGCTGTGGGAGCGCGCCGCACTGCCCGCCGAGGAGTACCGGGACCCGCGTTTCTCCCCCGCCCTGGTGCTGGCGACCACCGGACCGGCGCTGACCGGCGCGGCCCCGACGCCGGAGCAGGCGCTGGTCGGGCCGGTGCTGTCGGCGCGGCCGCACGATCCGGACTTCCCGTGGGAGCGGCTGCTGCCCGGCCGGCGGCGGGTGCTGGTCACCATGGGCACGCTGGCCGGCGGGCTGGGCGCGGACTTCCTGGCCCGGTCCGTCCTGGCGCTGGAGCTGTGCGGTGGCGACGTTCAGCCGGTGTTCGCCGCGCCGCGCGAGCTGCTGCCCGAACTCCCCTCCCGCGCCGTGGCGGTGGACCGGGCGCCGGTGCTGGAGCTGATGGCGCGCGGCGAGTTGGACGCGGTGCTCTGCCACGGTGGCATGAACACCGTCGGCGAGGCGCTGGCGCACGGCCTGCCGCTGGTCACCGCGCCGATCCGGCACGACCAGCCGGTCGTCGCCGCCCAGGTGGCGGCGGCGGGCGCCGGGCTGCGGGTGCCGTTCGCGCGCGTCACGCCGGAGCGGCTGGCGGACGCGCTGCGGGCCGTACTCGATTCGACGGACCACCGGGAGCGGGCGGTTCAGGTCGGTGGGGAACTGCTGGCCGGGGGCGGTGCGGCGGCCGCGGCGGACCGGCTGGAGGCGCTCGGCTGAGCGGGCCCGCCGACGGCCTCTAGCAGACCGGGAGTTCGCACGTCCATTGGTCTAGGCCATTGTTTCCGGGCGGGGTTGACCCTAGGGTGTCGCAGCAGCACCGCCCTCCGCAGGTGCCGAGCCCCGCCTTCCCGGGCGCCGTGGCAGCCCATCCCCGCACGGGAGTTCCGGTTGATCGAGACCACGGGACTGCGCAAGTCCTACCGCAAGAAGACCCCCCGCCGCAGCGGCGAGAACCCCACCGTCGACGCCGTCCGCGGCATCGACCTGTCGGTCGCCGCCGGCGAGATCTACGGCTTCCTCGGCCCCAACGGCGCCGGGAAGACCACCACCCTGCGCATGCTGGCCACCCTGATCCGCCCGGACGGCGGACGGGCCACCATCGCCGGGGCGGACCTGTTCACCGACCCCGCCGGGGTCCGCCGCCGGATCGGCTACGTCGCCCAGGGCGGCGGCACCACCGACAACGTCAGCGCCCGCGAGGAGCTGGTGCTCCAGGCCCGGATGTACGGCGCGGCCAAGGCGCGGGCCGTCCGGGCCGCCGCGGACGCGCTCAAGGCCTTCGACCTCACCGAGTTCGGCGACCGCCCGTGCGCCGGCTACTCCGGCGGCCAGCGCCGCCGGGTGGACATCGCGCTCGGGGTGATCCACCAGCCGCGGGTGCTGTTCCTGGACGAGCCCACGGTCGGCCTGGACCCGGCGAGCCGGGCGTACGTCTGGGAGGAGATCCGCCGACTGCGCGCCGAGGGCATGACGGTGGTCGTCACCACCCACTACCTGGACGAGGCCGACGCGCTCTGCGACCGGGTCGCGATCGTCGACCACGGCCAGGTGGTGACCGAGGGCGCCCCCGAGGCGCTCAAGCGCGAGATCTCCGGCGACGTCGTGCTGGTCGGGCTGGACGCCGGGGCGGCCGCCCTCGAGCGCGCGGCCGAGGTGCTGCGCCCCCAGCCGTACCTGCACCGGCTGGAGCTGAACGGCGACGAGGGCCTACGGCTGTACCTGGAGGACGGCGCCGCCGCCATCCCGCAGCTGCTGCGCGCCCTCGACGCGGCCGGCCTGAGGCCCGGCACCGTACAGCTCCAACGACCCAGCCTGGACGACGTGTTCCTGGCCCGCACCGGCCGCTCGCTGCGGCAGTCCTGACCCCGAACCCGCACAACCCCCTGGGGAGACCGTGAAGCTCGCCCGCGACACCTGGCTGGTCTTCCAGCGCCAGCTGCTGCTCATGATCCGCACTCCGGTCTGGATCGCCGTCGGCATCATCCAGCCCGTGTTCTACCTCCTGCTGTTCGCCCCGCTGCTGAAGAAGGTGCTCGCCCCGCAGGGCGCGAACAGCTACGCCGACGCCTACCAGGTGTACGTGCCGGGCCTGTTGGCGGTGTTGTGCATCTTCGGCGGGCTGTTCACCGGCTTCAGCCTGCTCGGCGAGCTCAAGGCCGGCATCATCGAGCGCTCCCGGGTGACCCCGGTGAGCCGCCTCGCGCTGCTGCTCGGGCGGGCGATGCGGGAGATGGTGGCGCTGCTGGTGCAGGCCGTCCTGATCACCCTGATCGCGCTGCCGTTCGGGCTGCGGGTGAGCCCGCTGAACCTGCTGCTCGCCTACCTGCTGCTGGGTCTGCTGGCGCTGATGACCTCGGCGATCTCCTTCGGCATCGCGCTGATGGTGCCGACCGACGCGGCGATGTCGCCGGTGGTCAACACCATCGCGCAGCCGATCGCGCTGCTGTCGGGGGTGCTGCTGCCGCTCACCCTGGCGCCGCAGTGGCTGCAGCAGGCGGCCAGGTGGAACCCCTTCTACTGGGCCGTGGAGGGCATGCGCGCACTGTTCTCCGGCCACGCCGGGGACAGCGTGGTGTGGCAGGGGCTGCTGGTGGTCGTGCTGATGACCGTCCTGGCGGTGTACTGGTCGGCCCGACTGTTCTCCACCCGGGTGCGCTGACGGACCGCCGAGGGGCCCGGCTCGCGACGAGCCGGGCCCCTCGGCGGCGTTCCGCGCCTTCAGAACACGGCGTCCGGCAGCGGATCGGCCGGTGAGGCGTGCAGGCCGTCCGGGGCGGGCTTCACCACAGCGCCGCCCGGAGCCGGTCGGCCGCGAAGTCCTGGGCCTCGGCGGCGGCCTCCAGGGTGCCGGCCATGGCGAAGAAGCCGTGCGGCATGCCCCGGTAGCGGCGCAGCTCCACCGGGACCCCGGCGGCGCGCAGCGCCTCGGCGTACTGCTCGCCCTCGTCCCTCAGCGGGTCGTACTCGGCGGTCAGGACGGTCGCGGGCGGCAGGCCGGCCAGGGTGGCGGCGCGCAGCGGGGAGGCGTACGGGCTGGCGCCCTCGCCCTCGTCGGCCAGGTAGTGGCCCCAGTACCAGGCCACCGAACGGCGGTTGAACAGCGCCGGGTCGTCGTTCTCGCGCAGCGACGGGGTGTCGGCGCCGTGGTCGGTGTTGGGGTAGACCAGCAGCTGGTGGCGCAGGGCGGGGCCGCCGTCGGCGCGCAGCAGGAGGGTGAGCGCGGCGGTGAGGTTGCCGCCGGCGCTGTCGCCGCCGACCGCGAGCCGGCCCGGGTCGACGCCGAACTCCGCGGCGCGTTCGACGAGTTGCAGCAGTGCGGCGCGGCAGTCGTGCAGCGCCGCGGGGAACGGGTGCTCCGGGGCGAGCCGGTAGCCGACGGAGGCGGTGACGCAGCCGGCGGCATTGGTGAGCCGGCGGCAGATCGCGTCGCTGGTGTCGGGCGAGCCGAGCGTCCAGCCGCCGCCGAACAGGTAGAGCAGGGCGGGCAGTCGGCGGCCGGGCGGCTCGGGGCGGTAGAGCCGTAGCGCGAGTTCTCCGCCGGGGCCGGGGATGCGGTGCTCCTCGACGGCGGCGACCGGCTCGGGCGCGCCGGCCGCCGCGCGGATGTCCGCGAGGTCGGCGGCCCGGGCCTCGGCGAGGGTCAGGGTGTAGAGCGGTGGGGCACCGCTGCTCGCGCGCCGGGCGCGCAGCGCCTCGGCCTGGGGGTGCAGGGGCATGGGCGGGTCCGTTCGGTGCGCAGGGCTCGGCGGCGGATCAGGCGACGGGCTCAGCGGTCCGCCTCGACGTAGACGGTCTCGTCGGTGCGGAAGGCCGTGTCGAGGTCGGCGACGTCCGGACGGGTGCCCTGCCGGTAGGCGCACGGGCGGATCCGGTCGGGGTCGAAGCCGGCCTGGGTGAGGACGTGCCGCAGTTCGTCCACATCGTAGATCCACTGGTGTCCGAAGTGGCGGAAGATCTGGTTGACCAGGAAGGCGGGGCGCGCGGGCATCGGCGGGCCGAAGCCGAGGGTGGTCAGCCGGCGCCGGTGCCTGGCGAGGAAACCGTCGCCGGTGGCGTAGCCGACCAGGTAGCGGGCGAGGTCGGGGGTGGTCAGACGCAGGACGCCGCCGGGCCGCAGCACCCGGCGGGCCTCGCGCAGCCAGCCGACGGCGACGGGCATGGTGACGTGCTCGATCAGGTGCTCGGCGTACACCCAGTCGACGCTGGCGTCGGCGAGGGGCAGTGGTTCGGCGATGTCGAGCTGGGTGAACCAGCGGTCTCCGTCGACCCGGTAGAGGGTGCCGGGTTCGGTGGCGGTGCCGGGGCTGCGCAGGGTGGCGAGGTCGGTGCCGAGGCCCTCCGGGTGGGCGGTCCTGAAGGCGGCGAACTCGATTCCGGTGATGCCGAGTTCGCGGAGTTCCGCGCGGGTGTGCGGCAGGGCGCCGGGGCGCGCTTCGAGCGTGTCGCAGGTGGCGACCTGCGCGCTGAAGGCGTCCAGGCGCGGTGCCAGCCCGTCCGGGTCGTCCCAGTCCCAGCCCGGGAATCCTCGGTTCTGCTCGGTCATCTGTCGGACCTCCTGGTGGGAGAACGCGGTGCGGGTGCGGCGCGGTTCAACGGCCGCGCGGGGGCCGGAGGGCCGGGCGCCGGCCGGCAGGGCACGGGCACGGCGCGTGGCGTCCGGACATCTCCCGGCTGGGCAGCGTAGGAGCAACAACCGCATTGGTATAGACCTTGATTTGACCAAACGTCTGTGCCAAGGTCTGGCCACGGAATTGGCCGTTCGGGCTTGTCAGCGACGGTCATGTCAAATCCCCTCACTCGTGTGGAGCCGCGTTGACCGGCTTTTCCCCCTCCGTACCTCCGGCTGCCCTCCTGCCGCACTCCGACGCCCCGGACTCCTGGGTCGACCGGCTGCTGCTGGCCGGCCCCGGCGGTGAGGAGTGCCTGCACCTCGGCGCACCGCTCGACCGGGACGCCCTGCGCGCCCTGGTCGAGGAGCAGTGCGACCGGCTGACGGCCGCCGGGCTCGGCCCCGGCGGGACGGCGGCACTGCGGCTGCCGCCCTCGGTGGCGTTCGTCGCCGTGCTGCTGGCATGCTGGCGCCTCGGCGCCCAAGTCGCCCTGCTCGATCACCGGTTGACCGACCACGAGGTCGACGCGGCGGTGGCGCGGCTGGCCCCGCAGGTGCTGGTAGGCTCCGCCCATCGGTCCGCGGCGGCCCTGCGCGGCTTCTCCGAAGTCGATCCGGTGGCCGTCCCGTTGGCGGACGGACGCCCGGCCCGCACCGGACACGCGCTGATCCAGCTCAGCTCCGGATCCACCGGTCCGGCCAAGGTCATCGCCCGCACCGCGGCCGACCTGCTGCGCGAACTCGACTGCTACCGCAGGCTCGTGGAGTTCCCCGGCGAGGGCGAGCGGGTCGTCCTGCTCTCCTCGGTGGTGCACGTGCTCGGTCTGGTCGGCGGGCTGCTCAACAGCCTGCACGCCCGGGTCGCGCTCACCGTGCCGGAGCGGATGACGGCGGCGGGCATCCTCGCCGAGGTCGCCGCGAGCGACCGGCCGACCACCGTGATCGGGGTGCCCTTCCACGCCGAACTGCTGGCGGGGGCGGTCACTCCCCCGCCGCTGCCCCGGCTGCGGCGGATGGTCGTGGCGGGCGAACTCGTCCGTCCGGGACTGCCCGCGCTGTTCACCGAGCGCTACGGCGTCCCGCTCGGCACCATGTACGGCATGACCGAGACCGGGGTGATCGCCACCGACCTCTCCGGTACGCTCCACCCCGCCAAACAGCCCGTGCACGGCATGGAACTCCGCCTGGTGAAGGGCGAGTTGCAGATCGGCGCGGCCTCCTCCCCGTACCCCGGGCCGGACGATCCGACCCGCTGGTCGGACGGCTGGCTGCACACCCGGGACGCGGCCGGGCTGGAGGCCGACGGCCTGGTCACCGTCCTGGGCCGACTGGACTCCCAGGTCTCGATCGGCGGCCTGAAGGTCGACCTCACCGAGGTCGAGCAGACGCTCGCCGCGCTGCCGGAGGTCCGCGAGGCCGTGGTGGTCTTCGACGGCGGCGCGATCGAGGCCTACCTGGCCACCGAGTCCGAGGCCGACCTCGCCTCCGTCCAGGACGGGCTGGCCCGCCGCCTGGCCGCCTACAAGCGGCCGCGTCGGCTCGCCCGACTGGACCGGCTCCCCCGGACCGCCACCGGAAAGCTGCTGCGCGACCCGGCCGCCCTGCGCGCGACCGCCGCCGGCTGACCGCGTCCACCACGGCACGGACGCACCCCGGTCCGCCCGCACCACCACCCCGACACGCACCACCCGACAAGGAGCCCACCACCATGCAGGACCGCATCCGCGCCTTCGTCCTGGCGGCACTCGCCGAGATGCAGTACGACGTCTCCGAGGTCACCGGGGACACCGACCTCGGCCCGGCCGGGCTGGACCTCGAGTCGCTCGCGCTGGCCGACCTCTCGGTGCAGGTCGAGGACGAGTTCGGGATCAAGTTCGACCTCGACGAGATGGAGACCACCGCGCTGATGACACTGGACGAGTTCACCGCCGACGTCGCCCGCCGGATCGACGCCCTCGCCGCCACCTCCGCCGCCTCCGTCACCTCCGGCAGCGCCGCGTGACCGGCTCCCCGCTCCCCGACGCCCTGCCGGACCGGGCCGAGGTCCTGGCCATGCTGGCGGCGTTCGGGCAGCGCGCCGTCGACACCGTGCCCGAGGAACTCGGCTCGCTCGAACTCACCTGGCTCGTCGCCGAGTTCGAGCAACGCTACGAGCTCCTGCTGGACCTGGACGACGAGCGCTTCGGCGCGGTGCGCACCGTCGACGACGCCACCGAGCTGCTGCGCGAGGCCGTCCTCGCCGACCGTGTGGGCGCACGGCCGTGATCCCCGCCGGCACGGGCACAGGCCCACCGGGCCGGGTGGCCGGGCACCCGGTACTCACCGGCGTCGGGGTGCTCAGCGCCGCCGGGCGCGGGCTCGCCGCGCTGACCGAGGCCGCCACCCACGGCAAGGCCCTGTTCGGCCCCGTCACCCGTTTCGACGTGAGCGCCCGCCGCACCACCCGGGCCGCGCTGTTCCCCGACACCGTGCCACCGGCCGGCACCTTCCCGCTGGCCAGGGCCGTGCTCGACGCGATCGACCAGGCCTGCCGGCAGGCCGGACTGACCGCCGCCGAGGGCGCCGGGCTGCCCGTGCTGCTCGCCCTGCACAGTGACGAGCGCACCCGCGCGACCGCCGACGCGGTGGCCGCCGGGGTCCGTTCCGGCTGGGGCGCGCCGGGTGTCACCCGGGTGTACAACGGCGCCTGCGTGGCCGCCTCGACCGCCGTCGCCGACGCGGGCGCCCTGGTGGCCGCCGGACGGCACGAGCGGGTCCTGGTCGCGGCCGGGCACCTGGTCGAACCGGGCGTCTTCGCGGTCTTCGACGCCGGACGGGCACTGGCCCGGGACGGCGAGGTGCGCCCGTTCAGCGCCGGCCGCACCGGCACCCTGCTCGCCGACGCGGCCGCCGCCGTCCTGGTCGAGGCCGCCCCGGCCGCCGAACGGCGCGGTGCGCCCGCGCTCGCCCGGCTGGCCGGCTGGGGCCGGTCCGGGGACGCCCACCACGTCTGCCGCCCGGAGCCGGAGGGCGGCGGGCCGGCCAGGGCGATCGAGGCCGCGCTCGCCCGCGCCGGCGTCGACCCGGCCGAGGTCGGCTACGTCAACGCCAACGGCACCGGCTCCACCCTCGCCGACCGGGCCGAGGCCAACGCCCTGCGGCGGGTGTTCGGCCCGCACACCGACCGGCTGCCGGTCAGCTCCGGCAAGTCCGTGCACGGGCACGCCCTGGAGGCCTCCGCCCTGCTCGAACTCGCCGTCACCATAGGCGCGTTGGGAAGCGGACTGCTCCCGGTCAACGCCGGCTGGCTCGGCCCGGACCCGGACCTCGCGCTGCACCTCGTCCTGGACGGCCCGCACGCCGCCCGCCCGTCGTACGCCCTCAGCCTCAACTCCGCCTTCGGCGGCGCCAACACCGCGCTGCTGCTGTCCCCGGGATGACAGCCCTGCCATGACCACCCCTGCCGCCCACACCCACGGACTGCGGATCCTCGCCGAGGCCCGCCGCCCCGCGCCCGGCCGTGACGGCCCCCCGCCACCGCTGCCCGGCTTCGCCGCCTCCGGCTTCAACCCGCTCGTCGCCGACACCGCCGAGCACTGCCTGCGCGCCCACCACGGCGAGCCGCCCGCCCCCGGGCGGACCGCCCTGCTGCTCGCCAGCGCGAGCGGCGACCTCGACACCGCGCGGGCCATCGAGCGCAGCGCCGAGGCCGGACAGCGGACCGGCCCACTGCTGTTCTTCCAGTCCAACCCCAACGCCGTCCTCGGGCACATCGCCGCACGCTGGGGCCTGACCGGCCCCGTCGTGGCGATCTGCCCGGCCGAGGCCGAACCGGGCCGCGTACCGGCCGAGGCGTTCGAGCTCGCCGCGCTGCTGCTCGCGGACGGCGACGCCGACCTCGTCCTGGCCGTGGCCGTCGAGCGGACACCCGACGGGGACCGGGCCGCGGCCGCCCTGCTCGCCGGTCCGGCCACGGAGCCCGCACGGACCGAACCCGCCGGCCACGGAACCCGCTCGGCCTGAACCCGCCGGCCACCACCGGCCGTAGGAACCATCGAGGCCCGGCGCCTGACGCAGCCGCACCCGGCACACCAGCGCCCCTCCCGGGCATCGCCTCGCTCCCGACACCCGTCGCCCATCGCCCATCGCCCGAGCGGCCGACCGCGCCTCCCGCGGGTGCGGCCGACCGACCCCGCCGCCGCGCCCGCGCGGCCCGCCCCGCCACCCGACCAGCCGCCCGGGCCGTCCACCGGCCCCGAGGGAGGGATCCACCCCCGTGACCATCCGCAGCCTCCGCACCCAGCTCGCGGACGACCCCGACGTGGGCGCCGGCAACGTCCTGACCGCCCGGATCGCCCTCGGGCTTGACCTGGACGTGCCGCTGCTCAGCTTCGACACCCCGGTGGACGACCACCCCGCCTGGCAGCCGTTCACCCCGCGCGAGCTGGACCGCGCCGTCCGGGCCCGCGCCGCCGCCCTGCACCGCCTGGGCATCACCCGCCGCGACCCGGTCGTGGTGTACGCGAGCGACGCCGCCGACCACGTGCTCTGCTTCCTCGCCCTGGCCCGGCTCGGCGCCATCCCCGCGCTGCTCAACCCCAACCTGGACGGTGAGCGCGCCGCCCGCTACATCGCCCGCCTCGGCGCGGCCGGCGTCCTCGCCGACGCCGCCCACCTGGCCGCACTGGCCGACCACGAGCCCGGCGCGCCGCTGCTGCCGGAGATCGCCACCCTCGGCTCCGGCGACCCGGACACCGCCCCCGAGCCGTACCGGCACTGGTCCGGCGACCCGGTGGCGATCACCCACTCCTCCGGCACCACCGGCATGCCCAAGGCCGTCGTCCACTCCCACGCGAGCCTGTACGCGGCGATCCGCCACCGGCTGCGGCTGCCCCGCCCGCAGGGCCAGGACCGGATGCTCAGCGCGCTGCCCGCCCCGCACGCGGCCACCCTGATCGCGCTCAACCTCGCGCTCAGCTCGCACACCGAACTCGCCCTGCTCTCCCGGCAGTCCGGCGACGGCGTGCTGGCGGCCGTCGAGCGGTGGCGGCCCACCGGGGTGGTCGGCTTCGCGGCCACCTGGGCCGACCTCGCCCGGCACGACCTCGCCGCCCGCGACCTGACCTCCGTCGCGCTCTGGTGGAACACCGGCGACTGCGCCCACGAGGTGCACATCCGCCGTCTGATCGCCACCGGCAGCCGGGAGACCGTCACCCGGGCCGGCCGCACCCGGGTCCCCGGCTCGCAGTTCGTGGACGGCCTCGGCTCCACCGAGATGGGCCACTCGCACTTCTTCATCACCCACGGCCCCGGCACCGAACGCTACGGCCGCTGCGTGGGCCGGCCGCACGCCTTCGTCGACTGCGAGGTGGTCGGCCCGGACGGCGAGCCGCTCGGCCCCGGCGAGGTCGGCGAACTCGCCACCGCCTCACCCACCTTGGCGCTCGGCTACTGGAACGACTCGGCCACCACCTTCCGCACCCGGCTGCGCGGCCGCTTCCTCACCGGGGACCTGATGTACCGGGACGAGGAGGGCTACTACTACCACGTGGACCGGGCCGTCGACTCGGTCGAACTCGACGGCGGCAAACGGCTGTTCACCGCGATGTCGGAGGAGCGGGTGCTGGCCGCCTGCCCGGACGTGCTGGACTGCACGGTGGTCGCCGTACGGGACGGCGAGCGCGTGGTCACCGACGTGCTGCTGCTCCTCGCCGCGAACGCCGACGAAGCCACGGACGGCGACGAGGCCCTGGACGCCGACGGAGCCGCGGACACCGACGAGGCCGCGGACCGCACCGAGGCGGCCCGCACCGAGGCGGTCCTCGCCGCGCTGGACGAGGCCGCCGCCGCGACCGTCCGCAGGGTGCTGGTCGTCTCCCCCGAGGACATCCCACTCGGCCCGACCGGCAAGGTCCGCAAGGTCCTGCTGCGGCAGCTCCACCTCGCGGCGGTGGGGGCATGAGCCGGCGCAGCGGCCACGGCGCCGTCGTCACCGGCATCGGCCTGGTCTCCCCGCTCGGCCGCGAGCCCGCCGAGGTGTTCGAGGCGCTCACCGCCGGCCGCTCCGGCCTGCGCGCCGTCCCCGAGGGCCACGCCGCGCACGGCTGGCTGCCCGCCGCCGGGATCGCCCCCGCCGTGGACGGCCGGGAGGTGCTGCCGCCCACCGAGACCCGGTGCGTGGACCGCTTCGTGCTGCTCGCCCTGGCCGCCGCCGACGACGCGCTCGCCGACGCCGGACTGGCCGTCGGCCGGGACGCCGATCCGCACCGCACCGCCGTGGTGCTGGCCACCGGCGGCGGAGGGCTGGAGACCTTCGAGCAACAGTCGCACCGCCGGCTGGAGCGCGGCCGGCCCGGCGTCAGCCCGTACCTGCTGCCCGGGATGCTCTCCAACATGGCCGCCGCCCGGATCGCCATCAAGCACGGCATCCGGGGCTACAGCTCCGCCGTGGTGACGGCCTGCGCGGCCGGCGCCCAGGCGATCGCCGAAGGACTACGGCTGATCCGGGCCGGCGACGCCGACGTGGTGGTGTGCGGCGGCACCGAGTCCTCGTTGCATCCGACCATCGCCGCCGCCTTCACCAACGCCCGTGCGCTGGCGCAGGGCTGGGACGATCCCGAGCAGGCCAGCCGTCCCTTCGACGCCCGCCGCAACGGCTTCGTGCTGGGCGAGGGCAGCGCCGTCCTGGTCCTGGAACGGGCCGAGCACGCCGAGGCCCGCGGCGCCGCCGGGTACGCGGACGTCCTCGGCTGGGGCGCCTCCACCGACGCCCACCACCCGACCATGCCCCGCCCGGACGGCGCCGGAGCCGCCGACGCGATGCGCGCCGCGCTGAGCAACGCCGGCCTGGCCCCGGGCGACATCGACTACGTGAACGCCCACGGCACCGGCACCAGGCTCGGTGACGCGGCCGAGACCGCGGCGCTGCGCGCGGTGTTCGGCGCACAGCCGCCCGCGGTCAGCTCCACCAAGGGCGCCACCGGCCACCTCCTCGGCGCCGCGGGGGCGTTGGAGGCGGCGGTGACCGCCCTGGCGGTGGCGCGGGGCACGCTTCCGCCGACGCTCAACCTGACCGACCCCGACCCGGCCTGCGACCTGGACCACGTCCGGGGCGCCGCCCGGCCCGGCCCGGTGCGCGCCGCGCTGAGCAACGCCTTCGCCTTCGGCGGCCACAACCTCAGCCTGATCCTCGGCCCGGCCTCCACCCGGGCCGCCCGCTAGCGGCCACCCACCACGCACCGCCACACATCGCCGCGCACCGCTACCCGTCGCCGCGCACCGCCACCCGTCGCCGCACACCGCCGTGCGGTGGCAGCGCGCCGATCCCCGATCCACCATCCCTCCGGGGGAGATCCCGTTGTCCATCCAGACCATCACCCACGTCGAGTTCCACTGCGCGGACGCCGACAAGACCGCGGCCGGACTCAGCGCCGACCACGGCTTCACCGCCGACTCCCCGGTCACCGCACCGGACGGCGCCCGCACCGTCGCGGTGCGTCAGGGCACCATCCGGCTGCACCTGACCTCCGCCGCCGACCCGGAGCACCCGGTGGCCGAGTACGTCGCCCGGCACGGGGACGGCGTCGCCGTGCTCGCGCTCGGCTGCGCCGACCCGGCGGCCGCGCTGGAACGGGCCGAACGGCACGGCGCCCGGGTGCTCGACCGGGCCGGCGCCCTGATCGAGGGCTTCGGCGACACCGCGCTGCGCCTGGTGCACCTGCCGGATGCCGAGCCCACCCCGGAACCCCGTCTGCTGGACGACCTCGACCACGTCGCGATCTGCCTGCCGGCCGGCGCCCTCGCGCACGCCGTGCGGTTCTGCGAGGCGGCACTGGGCTTCCGTACGGTCTTCGAGGAGTACATCGAGGTCGGCGAGCAGGCGATGGACTCCGCGGTGGTGCAGAGCGCCTCCGGCGCCGTCACCTTCACCCTGATCGAGCCCGACTCCACCCGGCGTCCCGGCCAGATCGACGAGTTCCTCGCCGCCCACGGCGGGGCCGGCGTCCAGCACCTGGCCTTCGGCACCCGTGACATCGCCCGCGCCGTCCGGACCGCCCGGGAGCACGGCGTGGAGTTCCTGACCACCCCGGGCGCCTACTTCGACGCCCTGGCCGAGCGCCTCGGCGGCGCGGCCGTCCCGGTGGCGACGCTGCGCGAGCTGCACGTGCTGGTCGACCAGGACCACGGCGGCCGACTGTTCCAGATCTTCGCCCGTTCGACGCACCCCCGGCGCACCTTCTTCCTCGAACTGATCGAACGGCGCGGAGCGGGTACCTTCGGCACCGCGAACATCAAGGCCCTCTACGAGGCCGTCGAACGGCACAGCCCCACCGGCGACGACCGGTCCGGCGCCGTCGACCGGCCTACGGCCACCGACCGGCCCGCCCCCGCACATCCGAAGGAGGCCCGTCCGATGACCGCACCCCGCGAGTTCCGGCTCACCGAGGCCGAACGCGCCCTGCTGCCCACCCCCGAAGAGGTGGCGCACTACCGCGAGCACGGCTGGTACCTCTCCCGCAGGCTGTTCAGCGACGAGGAACTGGACAGCCTCCAGGCCGCCACCGAGCAGTACTACGCCGGCCACCGCGACCACGAGCTGCCCGTCCGGCCGCCCCGGCTGGCCTCCTGGCGGCCCGAGGACGGGCCGGTCCAACGGCACAACGACTACGTGCACCACGAGAGCGACGCGATCGGCGCGATCCTGCGCAAGCCGCTGATCGGCGCGGTGGCCGCGCTGCTGGCCGGCACCGAGGAGATCCGGATCTTCCAGTCGACCCTCATCTACAAGCCCCCGGTGCCCGAGGAGCCCAGCAACCGGGTGCCGTGGCACTTCGACAAGCACTACTGGCAGACCTGCACCTCGGACGAGATGCTCACCGCCTTCATCCCCTTCCACGACTGCCGCGAGGAGAACGGCACCATCACCATGGTCGACGGCAGCCACCGCTGGCGGGAGCTGCCCTCCGGCGAGGACTCCACCCGGCACTTCGCCGACCGCGACGGCGCCGAGCTGGAGGAGATCCTGGCCGCCAACGCCGCCCACAACGGGCAGCGGGTGCACAAGGTCCCGATCCGGATCCCGCGCGGCCACGTGTCCTTCCACCACTGCCGCACCTACCACGGCAGCGGCCCCAACCTCGCCTCCCACCCGCGCCGGGCGATCTCGCTGCACCTCCAGGACGGCGCCAACGAGTACCGCCGGCACGACCGGCCGGACGGCGAGCCGGTGGTGTACAACCACGACGTGCTGGTGCGCCGAACGGACGACGGCCGGCCGGACTACGCCGACCCGCGGTTCTGCCCGGCCATCTGGCGGGGACGGCCGTGACCGCTCCCGCGCACCCGGCCGGGGACGGCGCGACACCGCCCGGCGTCCCCGCCGCCCGGGGCCGCCCCGCCCAGGGCCGCCCCGCCCCGCTGGACACTCCCGCCGAGCGCTACCGGATGCTGCGGCTGATCCGCGGCTTCGAGGAGCTGGCGCTCGACCTGGTGAAGTCCGGCGCGATCCCCGGCGGCATCCACCCGTACATCGGGCAGGAGGCCGTCGCGGTCGGCGTCTGCTCGGCGCTCGGCCCGGGCGACCGGCTCGCCAGCACCCACCGCGGCCACGGCCACGTGCTCGCCCGGGGCACCGCGCCGCACCGGCTGCTCGCCGAGCTCCTGGGCCGGGTCGGCGGGTCGAACGGCGGCCGGGGCGGCTCCATGCACGCCGCCGACCTCTCCCTGGGCATCCTCGGCGCCAACGGCATGGTCGGCGCCGGAGCCCCGATCGCGGTCGGCGCTGCCTGGGCCGCCGCCTCCCCCGAACGGGTGTCCGCCGAACGGGCGACGGCCGACGGCCCCGCCGCCGGACGGGGACCGGCCGAGGGCCTCGTCGCCCGACGGGGGCCGACCGACGGCCCCACCGTCGGACACCCGGTCCGCCGGGCCCCGGTCGCGGTGGCCTTCTTCGGCGACGGCGCGCTCAACCAGGGCGTCCTGCTGGAGTCGCTCAACCTCGCCGCGATGTGGCGCCTTCCGGTGCTGTTCGTCTGCGAGGACAACGGCTACGCCACCACCCTGCCCGCCGCCACCGCCGTCGCGGGCAGCGCCACCGGCCGGGCGGCCGCCTTCGGCATCCCCGCCGAGGAGGTGGACGGCATGGACACCGAGGCCGTCCGCGCCGCCGCGCTGCGCGCCGTCCAGCGGGCCCGCGACGGCGGCGGCCCCGGTTTCCTGACCTGCCGCACCTACCGCTACGAGGGCCACCACACCATGGAGCGCCGGATGAAGTTGCGCTACCGCTCCCCCGAGGAGGTCGGGGCCTGGCGCGAGCGCGACCCGCTCCCCCGGGCCGCCGCCCTGCTCACTCCGGCGGCGGTCGCCGAGCTGGACCGGTCGGTGGCCGAACAGCTCTCCGCCGCCGAGGAGTTCGCGCTCGCCTCGGCGCACCCGGACCCCGCGGGGGCGCTGGACCACCTGTACGCCGACGGGCTCCGGCCCCGGGCGGGGGTGGCGCCGTGACCAGGCTCTCGTACACCAAGGCGCTCAACCGGGCGCTGGCCGACGAACTCGCCGCCGACCCGGCCGTCTGCGTCTTCGGCGAGGACATCGGCGCCGGTCTGGCCGGGCCGACCGTCGGCCTGCTGGACCGCTTCGGCCCGGGGCGGATCGTCGACACCCCGCTGTCCGAGCAGGCCTTCACCTCGATGGCGGTCGGCGCCGCGCTGGCCGGCCGGCGTCCGGTGCTGGAGTTCCAGATCCCCTCCCTGCTGTTCCTGGTCTTCGAACAACTCGTCAACCAGGCCCACAAGTTCTCGCTGATGACCGGTGGTCAGGCCGCCGTCCCGCTGACCTGCCTGGTGCCGGGCTCCGGCTCCCGGGACGGCTGGGCCGGGCAGCACTCCGACCACCCGTACAGCCTGTTCGCGCACGCCGGGGTGAAGACCGTGGTGCCGGCCACCCCGACCGACGCCTACGGGCTGCTGCGCTCGGCGATCCGCGACCCGGACCCGGTGGTGGTGTTCGCGCCCGCCGCCGCGATGCCGGTGCGCGAGACCGTGACCTGGGACCTCGTCCCCGTCCCGCTCGGCCGGGCCCGGATCCACCGGCCGGGCACCGACGTCACCGTGGTCGCCCTCGGGCACCTGGTGCACGACGCCCTCGCGGTGGCCGAGGAGCTGGCACCGGACCTCTCGGTGGAGGTCCTCGACCCGCGCACGGTGTACCCCTTCGACTGGCCGGCCCTCGCCGAGTCGCTGGAGCGCACCGGACGGCTGGTCGTCCTGGACGACTCCAACCGCAGTTGCGGCTTCGGCGCCGAGGTGCTGGCCACCGCCGCCGAGGAGATGCGCCTGGTCGCCCCGCCCCGCCGGATCACCCGCCCGGACGGCGCCGTGCTGCCCTTCGCCCCCGCCCTCGACCGCGCCGTCCAGCCCGGCCGCGAGCAGCTGCGGCACGCGCTGGACCTCGTGACGAGGCACCGCTGACCGTACGCAGGAGAGGTCCTCAGAGCACCTTGGGCAGGACGGCCGCCGACGCGGGCGGCCGGTCCTCGGCCCGCCGGAAGCGGTGCACCGCCGCCCGGCCCTCCGCCCCGCGCACCCGGGCGGCGAGCCGGGCCGGCAGCACCACGGTGGCCAGCCGGCCCTCGCCCCGGAACCCCTCGACCGTCCAACTGACCCAGGGGATAGGATAGTTGGCGGCCGGGCTGAAGAACACCGGACGCCACCCCTGGAAACTCACCGCGTAGGCGCCGAAGCCGCTCCAGTTGGAGAAGCTGAACCGGCGCGCCCCCGGGTCGAAGCCCAGTGGCACGCAGTCGCGCAGCCGCGAGCGGCCGAGGGTGGCCAGGAACCACAGGTTGGCCCGGAGGTTGAGGTGCGCGGTCGGGAACTCCTCGACCGCCGCGCGCAGCGCGCCCGCCAGCACCGCGGGGCCCTCCTCGGGCCGGTGCGGTACGTGGATCTCGCTCAGCAGGTTGCCCACCAGCGCGGGCGACAGGCCCAGCCGGCGGCGCACGTCGACCGGAACGGTCAGCATCCGCTCGGCGTCGTCCCCGTCCAACTCCCGCAGGGTGCTGAGGAGGTGGGCGCAGAGCACGTCCCCGGAGGAGAGCCGCCGCCCGGTCGCCGCACCGAACTCCGCGCGCATCCGGGCCACTTCGGCTTCGGTGAAGGCGATCTGGACGATCCGGTTGGCCCGCGGACCGGCCGCCACCTCGCGGGCCAGCAGCTCCGCCTCCGCCGTCGTCGGCACCCGGAATCCGGGCCGACCGCAGTCCTCGTCGGGGAGCACCTCGGCCAGCAACTCGTCCTGGTCGTCCACGAGTTCGGCCTCCTGAAGCGGCTCCCCCTCGACCGCCGCGGACCAGATCCGCAGCAGCATCATGAAGCTGTGCAGGTCGCCGATCGCATGGTGCCAGGAGCAGCCGAGCACCGTGCCGCCGTCGGCCGTACGGGTCACCCGTACGGTGAGCAGCGGGACGCCGCCCTCGCGCGCGGCGGGGGCGTCCAACGGGGCGACCAGTTCGGAGCCGGCCACCGTCGCCCGGCCCATCGCCTCGGCGAGCGTGCCCTCCGCGGTGTAGACCTCGAACGGCACGCCGGTGTCGTCGCAGACCGCCTCCAGGACGCCCTCGACGGTGCGCAGCCGACCGGCGAAGACCGGCACCCGCTCCAGCGCGCGGGCCAGGCCGGCGGCGAGCCGGTCGTCGTCCAGCGGCTGCTCGAAGCAGAGCACGACCGAGACGGCGAGGTCGGCGAGCATGGTGTCCATCAGCCCGCAGCGCAGCACCCGGTCGGTGGCGCGCCCGGCCCGGACGGTCCGGGATCTTCGCAACTGCGGCCAGATGCTCATGGGATCCGTTCCGAAGCACTCGACGACGTCCGGCGACGCGCGGGGGCGGCGCGCGGGGCAGCACGCAGGCCGTCGCGGCGGCGCGCGCTCCGCGGGCACGCCGAACGATAGTGCTGCGCGAAGGCAGTGGTCCAGTCCAATCCCGCACTCCGGAACGGCACTTCGACCGCCGCGGCGACAGCGGCGGCGATAGAATGCCCACCATGGGAGAGCGCCCCGGCGCGCCCACCGCGCCGCCCCTCGTGCTGGTCACCGACAGCGACTCGCAGCTGATCGACCCGGGCCGGGCCTACCACCTCGGCCGCGACCCGACCAGCGAGATCGTGCTGGACGACCCCCGGGTCTCCTGGCACCACGCGATCCTGCGCGCCGACGACGGCCACTGGCTGCTGGAGGACGTGGGCAGCACCAATGGCACCTACGACGAGGGCCGCCGCGTCCACCAGGAGAACGTCGGCCCGGGCACCCGGCTGCGCTTCGGCGATCCGGCCGACGGCCTGTCCGCGACCTTCGCCGCCCTCCCGGCCCCCACCGCGCACCGGCGGCCGTCACTGGTCGCCCCGCACGCCTCCGGCACCTTCCGCCGCCCGAGCGCCGTCCACCGGCTGCTCGGTCACAGCGTCCGGATCGGCCGCTCCGACGACAACGACCTGGTCCTGGACAACCTGGTGGTCTCCCGCCACCACGCCGAACTGCGTGCCCTGCCCGGCGGCGGGCACGAGATCGTCGACCTGGACAGCCACAACGGCACCTACCTCAACGGCCGCCCCGTCCAACGCGCCCCGGTCGGCCCTGCCGACATCGTCGGCATCGGCCACTCCGCGTTCTGCCTGGCCGACGGCCGGCTGGTCGAGTACACCGACACCGGCGAGATCTCCCTGGACGTCCGACACCTGGTGGTCCGGGTCGGCCCCGACCACCGGGTGCTGCTGGACGACGTCGGCTTCCCGCTCGCCGAGAAGGCGCTGCTCGCGGTGGCCGGTCCGAGCGGCGCGGGCAAGTCCACCCTGCTCAACGCCCTCACCGGGCTGCGCCCCGCCGACCTGGGCACGGTGCTGTACGACGGACGCGACCTCTACCGCGACTACGCCGAGCTGCGCCGCCGGATCGGCCTCGTCCCGCAGGACGACATCCTGCACACCCAGCTCACCGTCCGCCGCGCCCTGTCCTACGCCGCCGAGCTGCGCTTCCCCGGCGACACCGACCCGCAGGAGCGGGCGGCCCGGGTCCGCGAGGTGATCCACGAGCTGGGCCTGGACGACCGGGCCGACCAGGTGATCGCCAGCCTCTCCGGCGGTCAGCGCAAGCGGGTCAGCGTCGCCCTGGAACTGCTCACCAAGCCGTCCCTGCTCTTCCTCGACGAACCGACCTCCGGTCTGGACCCGGGCATGGAGCGCTCGGTGATGCGCATGCTGCGCGGGCTGGCCGACGACGGCCGGACGGTGGTCGTGGTGACGCACAGCGTGCTGAGCCTGAACGTCTGCGACCGTCTGCTGGTGCTGGCCCCGGGCGGGCGGACGGCGTACTACGGGCCGCCCGGCGAGGCGCTGGAGTTCTTCGGCTTCGACGAGTGGCCGGAGGCCTTCGAGGCCTTCGAGCACGAGGACCACGCCGCCTGGCAGCAGCGCTTCCGCGACTCCCCGCAGTACGCGCACTACATCGCGGCCGAGGCCTGGCCCGCGCCGCACCACGGTCCGGCACCGGGCGCCGGTCAAGCCCCGTACGTCGGCCAGGCACTGCACCCCGGTGCGGACCAGGGCCCTCCGGTGTCCGCCACTCCCCCGATCGCCTGGGAGAAGCCGCAGGGCTGGTTCTCCCAACTCGGCACGCTGGTGCGCCGGTACACCTCGGTGCTGGCCGCCGACCGGCTCTTCCTGACCATCATGGTGGTGCTGCCCTTCGTCATCGGCCTGATGTGCCGGGCGATGGCCGGCTCCCGGCTCTCCCCCGACAACGCCGTCAACTGCCTGCTCACGCTCTGCATCGGCGGTCTGCTCACCGGCGCCGCCAACTCGGTGCGCGAACTGGTGAAGGAACGCGCGATCTACCGGCGGGAGCGGGTGGTCGGGCTGTCCAGATCGGCCTACCTGGTCTCCAAGGTGGTGGTGCTGGGCACGGTCACGGTGGCCCAGGCCGCGGTACTGACCGTGGTCGGCCTGGCCGGGGTGAACCTGTCCTTCGCGGTGCCGACCGGAGTGGTGATGCCGCAGCTGCCCGAGCTGATCATCGCGGTCGCGCTGCTCGCCTTCTCGGCGATGATGCTCGGCCTGGTGGTCTCGGCGCTGGTGGACAAGGAGGAGGCCACCATGCCGCTGCTGGTGCTCCTCTCGGTGGTGCAGATCGTCTTCAGCGGCCTGATGCTCAGGCTGCACGGGGTGCCGGGGCTGGAGCAGTTCGCCTGGCTGATCCCGTCCCGCTGGGGCATGTCGGCGATGGCACGCACCGTCGAACTGCACGGCATCTTCCCGAACGCGATCACCGCCGACCCGATGTTCCGCCACCAGCGGTCCGGCTGGGTGCTGAGCATGGTGCTGCTGCCCGCGCTCTCGCTGCTGTACGGCCTGGTGGTGCTGGTCCTGCTGCGGCGGCACGAGCCGAGCATCATGCGGCGCTGACGGCCTCGACGCCCGGGCCTGCCGGCCGGGCCCGACGGGCCCGACGGACAACGGGCGTTGGGCACAAGGCATCGGGCAGTGACCAGTGACCGGTGAGCCCCGCGGGCTCGGGCCGGCGCCGGTAGAGTGGGAGGCGACCTGTGGTGCGAGTCGTGCCGCGCGCGGCGGGGATCGCGCGGCGGAGGAAATGTAGCCGCCCATGGACGAGTTCGCGTTCCGCCCCACCCACGTCGCCCCACCGGACGGGATGGCCTCCTGGGCGGCGCCGGACCCGACCCAACCCACCGCCCGGCTCGACGCGCTGCTGCCGCTGCGACTGCTCGACCGCCGGGGGGACTGGGCGCGGATCCTCTGCTCCAACGGCTGGACCGCCTGGGTGGACGGGCGGCTGCTGGTCGCCCTGCCGCAGCCGCCGCCCGCCGCCGGGGGCCCGCCCGCGCGGACCGCCGACCCGCGCCCGGCGCTCGCCGACGCCGGGGGCGCACTCGACCGCTACCGCGCCCTCCTGGAGGACCTCGCCACCGGCGCCCTCGACCTGGAGACCTTCCGGGAGCGCACCCGCGGCCTGCGGATCGGCCTGGTGGTGGACGGCGGGGCGCTCTGGCTGTTCGACCCGCTGCACGACCGCTGGTGCTACGGCGACGGGCTCCAGCTCCAGACGTACGCGGCCACCGACCGGCCGGTGCCGCCGACCTCCCCGTGGTCGGGCCCTCCGCCCGTGCCCGGCCCAGCCGCGAACGACCCGTCCGCGCACAGCCCGTCCGCCCCCACCCGGACCGGTGAGCCGTGACCTCCGCCGAGCTGCCACCCACCGGGCCGCCCGCCGACGAGCCGCCCGCCGAGCCGTCCGGTCTGCCCGGCCTGCCCGCCGGGCTGGTCGGGCTGGTCGGGCGGCAGGTCGCCGGCTACCGGCTGGAGACCGAGATCGGGCGCGGCGGCATGGCCGTCGTCTACCGGGCCAAGGACCTGCGGCTCGGGCGGACCGTCGCCGTCAAACTGCTCGCCCCCGAACTGGCACGCAACGAGGTGTTCCGGCAGCGCTTCATGCACGAGTCGGAGGCCGCCGCCGCGATCGACCACCCGCACATCATCCCGGTGTTCGACGCGGGCGAGCAGGACGGCATCCTGTTCCTCGCGATGCGCTACGTCGAGGGCGGCGACCTGCGCGCCCTGATGACCCGCTCCGGACCGCTCCCGGCCGAGCGCGCCGTCCGGCTCGCCCTCCAGATCGCCTCGGCACTGGACGCCGCCCACGCCCACGACCTGGTGCACCGGGACGTCAAACCGGGCAACGTGCTGGTCGCCGCCGGGACGGACAGCGAGCACCCGGAGCACCTGTACCTGGCGGACTTCGGGCTGACCAAGAAGTCCCTGTCGCTCAGCGGGCTGACCGGGGTCGGCCAGATCGTCGGCACGCTCGACTACGCGGCGCCGGAGCAGATCTCCGGCAAGCCGCTGGACGGGCGCTGCGACCAGTACGGACTCGGCTGCGTGGTGTTCGAGATGCTCGCGGGCGCCCCGCCGTTCCGCCGCGAGAGCGACCTCGCGCTGCTCTGGGCACACCTCAACGACCCGCCGCCCGCACTGCGCGAACACCGGCCCGACCTGCCGGCCGCCGTCGGGGCGGTGGTCTCCCGGGCGCTCGCCAAGACGCCCGGGGAGCGGTACCCGAGCTGCCTCGGCTTCGTCACCGAACTGCGCGCGGCGGCCGCCGCCGCCGCACCGGAGCCGTGGCACGCGGACGGGCCGCCCACCCGGGTCGTCCCGGCACTCGCCCCCGACCCGCCGGCGGTGCCCCGGCCGCCCGCCTGGGCCGCACCGGTCGTCCAACCGTCCTGGTCGTCCCCGCCCGGAGGGAGCCGTCCGCCGTGAACGCCGTGAGCCAGGTCTTCGCCGTGGTCGCCGCGGCGATCCACCTGATCGTCTGGCCGCTCGAGAGCTTCCTGTACGGGCACCCGCGGGTGCGCCGGCTGCTCACCGGCAGCACGGCGGACGCCCCGGAGGTCCGGCTGTGGCGCGTCAACGTGGGCTTCTACAACCTGTTCCTGGCGCTCGGCCTGGTCACCGGCCTGGTCCTGCTGCACGCCGGCCACCCGGGGGCCGGACGGGCGCTGGTGCTCTACGTCGCCGCGTTCATGCTCGCGGGCGGGATCACCCTGTTCTGCTCCGAGCCGAAGCTCTGGCGGGGCGCGCTCGGCCAGGCGGTACCGGCGGCCGTCATCCTCCTGGCAGAGGCGTTCTGAACCCGGCCGCCCCAGGCGGGCACCGCAGCCGGGGCGCCCACCGACCGCTGGCGCGCCCCCACCCGGAGCAGGCCCCCGACGTGAACCGCCCGGGTGATCCCGTCAACCGGCAGGCCCACCCGTGGGCGCCTCCTCCCCGCCTCCGGCGACCTCGCCGCGGTGCCGCACCCGGGTGGCGAGCAGGGCGCCGAGCGCGCCGGTCAACAGCCCCCAACCCGCCGCGAGCGGCACCGCCGTCCAGAGCACCGGGCTCAGGGTGAGGCTGCCGCTGCCCAGCGCGGCCGGCGGGCTGGTGCCGCCGAGCACGGCGCCCAGCAGGTCGCCCAGGCCGCCCAGGCCGAGACCGACGCCGAGCACCGAGAGCCCGTAGTCGGCGTCCACCCGGGTCCACAGGCCCACCAGCAGCATGGTGACGGCAGCGGCGAGCGCGAACCGGACGGCGTGCTGCCAGAGCCGGACGGTGCGCGGTGAGCGGGCGGCCGCCAGGAACGCGGCCGCGAGCAGCAGGACGGCGGCCAGCGGCAGCAGCCACCAACTGCGCGCGTCCTGCTCCGCGAGGGTGCCGAGGTCGACGGTCGCCTGCCCGCCCTCGGAGGTGCGCAGCACGGCGCTGAGCGGCTCGGGGACGGGCAGGCCGAGCGCGCCGATCAGCCGCCCGTGCCACTCGGCGCCGAGCCCGACGCCGAAGGCCGGCCAGGCCAGGTTGGGCAGTGCGAGCAGCAGCACGACCAGGGTCTGCCGGGCGTTGCCGTGCACGATCACGGTCAGCACCCCGACCACCGCGCCGATCGCCAGGTACGCCAGCAGGACCAGCCAGAGCGCGAACGCCGCCGGGCGGACGGCGAGTTGGTGGCGCACCAGGGCGGCCGGCAGCGGGGCCCGCCGGGACACCGCGAAGGTGAGCGCGAGCACCACCAGCAGCCAGGCCAGCCCGATGCCGACGGTGGTCGGGCCGTCCGCGTGGAAGCCGACCTCCGGGGTGAGCCCCAGCGCGCCGCCGATCGACTGCGCCAGGTCGTCGCCGAGCGGGACGACAAAGGTGTGCCGGGCGCCGAGGGTGATCAGCACCAGGGCGAGCAGCCAGAGCAGCACCGTCCGGCCGATCCGCCCGAGCAGCTCTCCGCCACCCGCGACGGCGCGGAAGCGCAGTTGGCGCAGGAACACCTCGGCCATGGTGACCGCGCCGGCGACCGAGACGCTCAGCGGCATCGCGCTGATCTCGGCCCCGACGGCCGCGAAGTCTCCCGCGCCGCCGTCGAGTCGGACGGTGCCGCCGACGGCGAGCGCGAGCGTCGCGGCCAGCACGGCAGGGACGCCGCCGTCCGGGAGGTCGTCGGCGCCGGCCAGCCAGAGGCCGAGTGCGGCGACCGCCGCCATCGCCACCAGCCCGGCCACCACGACGGCGAGCGCCTCCAGCCAGCCGCGGACGGCACCGGGTGGGCCGGCGGCCCGGGTGGTGGGCTGCTGCATGCCGCCTCCTCGTCGTGCGCGGGGTGCCTGGGCTCCGGCCGGCAGCCGACCGGTTGCCGGTGGGGCTTCCAGGGTGGCCGACGGTCGGCGGGCACGCTCGGCGACGCCCGGCCCACCTGCTGTTGCGGCGGACGGGGCCGCGGGGGAGAAAGGGAAGCCGACGGCCGGAGCTTCCGGGGCCGGCCCCGGTCGGCCGACCGCCTGCGAAACGGAGCCTCGATGTCCTCCCAGCCGCCTCCGTCCGGTCCGCCCGGCGAGCCTTCGCAGGGTCCGCCGTCCGGGCCTCCGTCCGGGCCGCCCTCCGGACCGCTGGCCGGGCCGCCGTCCGGCGGTGACGCGGCCGGACCGCCGTCCACACCTCCTCCGCCTTCGGGCCCGTACGAGGCATCCGGGACGGGTGGTGCCGGGGGTGCGAGTGGCCCCGGCGGCACGGGCGGACCAGGCGGAGCCGGCGGGCCCGGGCCCGGTGCGCACAGGCCCTGGTGGCGCTCCGGGAAGGGGCTGGCCCTGGCGGCGGGCACGGTGGCGGTGGCCGCGGTGGCCGCCGTTCTGATCGCCGGCAACCAGGGCGGCCACCACTCGACCGTGCCGACGGCGAACGAGGTCGCCCTGCAGGCCCCGGCCGATCCCGGGCCGGACCCGTTCACCCCGTCGGTGGAGACCCAGGCGGTGAGCGCCCCCGCGCCCGCCCCCGTCACCCCGACGGCGCAGCATCCGGGCGGCACCTCGCCCGGAAGCGGCCCCACGGCGGTTCTCCACAGCGTCGAGGGCAGCTCGGCCGGGCTGTACGCCGGGACGATGAGCAAGCCGAGCTGCGACACCGAGCGCCTGATCGGGATGGTCTCGACCGGGGACGCCGGGCGTGCCTGGGCCTCGGCCGCCGGCATCGCGCAGGCCGACATCCCGGGCTACCTGCGCTCGCTCACCTCCGCCTACCTGCGGGTGGACACCCGGGTGACCAACCACAGCTACCGGAGCGGCGCGGTGGTCGCGTACCAGTCCGTGCTCCAGGCGGGCACCGCCGTCCTGGTGGACGCCCGGGGCGTGCCCCGGGTGCGCTGCTCGTGCGGCAATCCGCTGAAGCCGCCGACGCCGGTGAGCGACGCCCGGTACACCGGGAAGGCCTGGGCGGGCTTCCAGCCGACCGCGCTGATCGTGGTGGTGCCCGCACCGCAGCCGGTGACCGAGATCGTCCTGGTGAACCTCCAGACCGGCGGGTGGTTCTCCCGGCTGACCGGGCGGGACGAGGTCGTGGACCGGACCGTCGAACCGCCGACGGGGCCGCTGGCCCCCGGCATCCCGCCGCCGGCGCCCTGGGAGCCGTCCGCGCCCACGACCACCTCCTCCACGTCGCCCGGCACGACCTCACCCGGCACGGCGACGAGCCCGGGTACGACGTCGCCGGGCACCACGGCCTCCGGTGCGACGAGCCCGGGCACGACGACCTCCAAGGCCACGCCGTCGACCGGCTCGGGTCAGCCGTCCGGGACGACCATGACGACCGGCACCCCGTCCCCGCCCACCGCCACATCCACCCCCACGTCCACCGTGACGACGGCGACGCCCACCCATCCGGCGACCGGCACGACGACGGCGGGCCCCGCGACGACCACCGCCGTCACGACGGCCACCGGAACCGGGACCAGATCCGCGACCACGAGCGCCGCCACGCCGAGCTGACCCGACGTCCGCCACCCCGCCCACCGCTGGCACCGGCCACCCGCCACCCGCCACCACCAGCGGCCACCCGGCCGGTGGCGGCGGCGCGTCTCAGGGCAGCAGCACCCGCGCGTCCTGCGGTCCGAGCACCCGGCCGTCCGCCGAGCGCACCTCGACCGGTGCGACGGGCGCGCCGGACTCGCGGTCCACCAGGCGGGCCCGGGGCTCGCCCTCCTCGAAGAACCACTCGTCGCCCCACTGCCGCAGCGCCGTGATCACCGGGAACAGCGCGCGCCCCTTCTCGGTGAGCACGTACTCCTGGTACGGGCTGCCGTCGGCGGCCGGTGCGAGCTCGAACACGCCGTTGGCGACCAGGTTGGCCAGGCGGGCCGACAGGATGTTCTTGGCCAGGCCGAGGTTCTTCTGGAACTGTCCGAAGCGGCGCAGCCCGTCGAAGGCGTCACGGACGATCAGCAGCGTCCAGCCGTCGCCGACGACGTCGAGCGGACGGGCGACGGGGCAGCTCGATTCCTCGTGCGTGGTGCGTTTCGGCACTTCTCCCACCTCTCGGCTCTCGGCTCCGGACTCTCACCGGTCGGCGCCCAGCGTACCGACCGGAGCGTGGTTGCTTATTAAAACCAGAATATGCCATGGTCTCCCGGTAGCACTTTGAAACCACCGTGCCCTTCGAGGGAGTCCCACCATGTCCTCTCCCGCCCGCACAACCGCCGCCTGCGCCGAGGCCGGACCGCCCGACACCCCCGGTGGAGCCCCGGCGCGCGGCCTGTCGCCCGCCGTCGCCTGGCTGCTCTCCGTCGCCTGCGGCCTCGCCGTGGCCAACGTCTACTACTCACAGCCGCTGCTCGACCTGATCGCCCGGGACTACGGCATCGCCCCGGCCACCATTGGCCTGGTCGGCACCCTCACCCAGACGGGTTACGCCCTGGGACTGCTGCTGCTCGTACCGCTCGGCGACCACGTCAACCGCCGCACCCTGATCACCACCCAGCTCGGCCTGTCCGTCCTCGCCCTCCTCGCCGTCGCGCTCGCCCCCTCCGCCCCGCTGATGCTCGCCGCGATGGCCGCCGTCGGCGTCCTCGCGGTCGTCGCCCAGGTGGTCGTCGCCCATTCCGCCCAACTCGCCGCCCCGGGCGACCAGGGCCGCGTGGTCGGCACCGTGACCAGCGGCATCGTGGTCGGCATCCTGCTCGCCCGCACCGTCGCCGGAACCATCGGCGACCTGGCCGGCTGGCGCGCCGTCTACCTGGTCTCCGCCGTCGCGACCGCCGCCATGGCCCTCGCCGTCGCGGCCGCCGTCCCGTCCGAACGGCACCGCACGGTCGAGCGGATCGGCTACCCGCGCCTGGTCGGCTCGGTGTTCGTGCTCTTCGCCCAGGAGCGCGTGCTCCGCACCCGGGCCGTCCTCGCGCTGCTCAGCTTCACCTCCGTCACCGTGCTGCTCACCCCGATGGTGCTCCCGCTCGCCGCGCCGCCCTTCGACCTCAGCCACACCCAGATCGGGCTCTTCGGCCTCGCCGGCGCCGCCGGAGCGCTCGGCGCCGGGTACGCCGGCCGCCAGGCCGACCGCGGCCGGGCCGAACGCACCACCGGCATCGGCCTGTTCGCCATGCTGGTCGGCTGGCTCCCGGCCGCGCTGCTGCCGCACTCGGTCTGGTGGCCGGTGCTCGCCATGGTGGTGATCGACTACGGCCTGCAGTCCGTCCACGTCGCCAACCAGCACCTGCTCTACCAGGTCCGCCCGGAGGCGCGCAGCCGCCTGACCGCCGGCTACATGCTGTTCTACTCCGCCGGGTGCGGCGCCGGCGCGATCCTGTCCACCGTCGTCTACGACCACGGCGGCTGGACGGCCGTCTGCCTGCTCGGCGCCGCCACCAGCCTCACCGCACTCGGCTACTGGTGGACGGCAGCCCGCCGCTGACCTCTGCTCAGATGTCGAACAACGGCACGTCGATCGTCGGCGGCACCGGATCGATGACGTCGCACAGCTCCCGTATGCCCCGCCGCCAGGCCGGACCGCTCTCCGTCTCGTCCCACAGCTCCGCGAGCTCCGACTCCTCCGCCACCACCCGGTCCAACGCCTCCACCGCGAGCGGGCGCAGCTCGACGGAGAGCGGCGGTATCGGCTCCTCGGGGCCGTAGGCGCTCGTCACCGCCACGCCGCCCGGGCACTGCGCCGCCACCAGCGCGGCGGCGACGACCGCCTCCACGGCCTCGTCCGAGTCCAGGTACTCCTCCGCCCGGACGGCGCCCAGCAGCGCCGACCGAAGCAGCGCCTCGCGCTCGCCCGGCGCCGCGTCGTCCAGGCCGTTGCAGAAGTCCGCCGCCGAGTCGTTGTCGAAGTGCCCGATGTCCCAGGTGCCCATGCCGTCCCCGTCACGCCGTTCGTGTTCGTCTTCGTGTTCGTGTGCGACGGATGCTTGCACACCCCACTGACAATCCGCGGGCCGACGGATATTCGCTGGTCAGCGGGGCGCTGCTGGGACATAGTGCCGCCATGACCACCACTCAGGGGCTGGACCGGGACGGCTTCATCGCACGGGAGGGCTCGCTCGAGCGCGTGCCCCCGGCGTTCGCGCCCGTGGTCGCGGCCGCCCGCGAGCGGATCGCCGCGGCCTTCACCCCCGACCGCCTGCACAGCGCCTACCTCTACGGCAGCGTTCCGCGCGGCACCGCGACACCCGGCGTCTCCGACCTCGACCTGCTGCTCGCCCTGCACCACGCGCCCAGCGCCGCGGACCGGGCGGCGGCCGACGCCGTCGAGGCCGCGCTCGACGCCGAGTTCGCGCAGGTGAACGGGGTCGGCGTGCTGCTCTTCGACACCGGCACGCTGCTCAGCGAGCTGGAACGCCACGACCTCGGCTGGTTCGTCGCCTGCCTCTGCACCCCGCTGCTCGGCGAGGACCTCGCCGCCCGGCTCCCCCGCTACCGCCCCACCTCGCTGCTCGCCCGGGAGACCAACGGCGACCTCGCCCTGGTCCTCCCGCAGTGGCGCGAGCGCCTGGCCGCCGCCGCCACGGACGCCGAACTGCGCGGCCTCGCCCGCGGCATCTCGCGCCGGCTCGTCCGCACCGGCTTCACCCTGGTGATGCCGCGCTGGGGCGGCTGGACCAGCGACCTCACCGCCTCCGCCGAGGCCTTCGCCGCCCACTACCCCGAACGCGCCGCCCAGTTGCGCCTCGCCGCCACCATCGCCCGCACCCCCACCGCCGACCAGGCCGCCCTGGCCGTACTCGTCGACGACCTGGGCCCCTGGCTCGCCGCCGAGTACGCCGCCGTCCACGGCGTGAAGGCACCCCGCCCGTGACGGCGCCGCAGACGGCGGGCCACCCGCTGGTCCGCGAGGTCTTCCCCGATCTGGTCGGGGAGCTGGTCGACCTCCTGACGCGGGAGGGCGAGCCCGAACTGGCCGCCCGCGCCTGGAGCCTGCGGCTGGTCGCGGAGTGCCGCTGCGGGGACGACTTCTGCCAGAGCTTCCGGACGGATCCGCATCCGGACGGCCGGCCGAACGGTCGGGGCCACCGGTGCGTCCCGCTCGATCCGGCCGAGGGCATGCTCGTCCTGGACGTCGTGGACGGGCGGATCGTGTACGTCGAGGTCCTCGACCGCGAGCCGCTCCGGGACACCCGCCCCGGCCCGGGCCGAGGCCCAGGCCCAGAAAACGGAGCCATCCAGGGCTGATCACCACCTGGGTGGCGGCACTGGTGGTAGTCGTGATCAGCCCTGGAGGGCTTGCAACGCGAACCGTGTGATGTGTGGCCCATGGGGAATTACGGGCTCTGTCGGGGATCTTGTGATGACGCAGGACCCGGGATATATGATCACCACCCCTGAACCGGCCGGGGCAGGTCCTTCCCTGCAGTAGCGATGTTTTACCTTGGTGTCATGGGAGAGATGAACGCGAGGCGGCAGGTCGAGTTGACGCACGAGGACGTCCACGCCGATGAGCACGATACCCGCGCCCGGTGCCTGCCCGAGCCGTGGATGTGCGATGTCTTCCATGTCGACGGCAGCCTGAGGGACATTCGGGTCCTCGACACGACCCGCGGCGAGTGGATCGCGGTCCTCGAACGCTTGCGTGTTGTAGCCGACGAGACAGAGGTCGAGCACCCCTACCCCCGGCTCGATCCCGTGCGTCCGGACTTCGCTGACCTCTTCCGCGTCTGGGCAGACGAGCCTGAGGGCCGGGGGACGAGTTTCTCCTTCCGGGCCCGCTTGGGCGCTGTGTGGTTCTTCGCCCTGCCCTGCGATGAGGAGGAGATCGAGTTCTCCGTCTGGCCCGAGGACGTTCTCGACGGGGCGGGGGTGGCCTCCGTGCTGCGGTTCCTGGTCGAGGTGGCGACGGCCAGTCAACGACGGGCCCTGCTGACCGGCGAGGTTGTCCAGTATGACCCCGGGATGCCGACGCTGATCTCCCACGACCCTGTCACCGGCCTCACTGCCCACATCTGAAGGGTGTTGTGGACGTGCGCTGTCGCACGGTCATGGGGCGAGGAGTACGCGTTGGCGTAGGAGGTCGAGGTTGGCTCGTCCGTAGGCCATGCGCTTGAGGAGCTTGATTCGCGTGACATGACCTTCGAGGAGGGCATGAACAGTCGGTCCGGTCGGTGATCGCGGAGGTCAGACGGTGTAGATCGCGTGGTCGATGCCGCGCTCCCAAACCGCTTCGAAGGCCGAGGAGCAGAGCTTCACCACTGCCGGGTCCTCGGACAGCTCGTACCTGGGGTCGGCCCACTCCCCTACGCCGGTGAAGTGGTTGAACTCGACCAGCCGACCGTCGAAGACCCAGAAGTCATTGCCCGGCAACGCGATGTCCGACGCCTCACGGCGTGGAAGCCAACGAACCTGTTCACCCGCCTCGATGTTCACGAGGGTCCCGGCGTGCTCGAAGCGGATGTAGTCGGTCACCGGCTCCGAGACGATCCGGGCCCTGCGCATGATCACGCCACGGCTGACGGCGTCTCGGACGAGCGGCGCCCACCCGGCCCAGCCATCGGACTCGGGGTCGAGGTCGGGGTGGACTCCGGTCCGCTTGAACGTCGCGAAGTCCGCCGATTCGTCGCCCACGCCGTACCAGTCCCGCATCTCCAGGTGAACGGCCGAGTGCCGAGCGGACTTCAGCAGGTCAGAGAAGTCCGGAACGTTCTGCGTCATCGAGCGCCTTCCTCATCATCGCCGCCATGCGGAGCGGAAGACGGACCACGTCCTCGCCCTCGGGGATGCCGGTCGCGTGACCCGGAACCCACTCGGTCGTGCTGATGGCGGCCAGCAGTTCCTCGCCCGGCTTCCAGCCCTGGAGCACCAGCTCCCGCTTCTCCTCGTCCACCCAGACCGTTGGCGAGCCGTTTCCCTGGGTCTCGGGGTCCATCCCGTGGAAGCGTAGTGCCATCGTGCCCTCCCGTGCCAAGTCGGCTGCGCATCCTTGCGTTACCGCTCGTTGGAGGTGACCAAACGTCCGGCAACCGAGACAAGCGGGCCGAGCCACCCGGCCGGAACTGGGCGCGACCGTGTGCGGGCCGGGGAGTTGGACGCCGCGCGGCGGCTGCTGCCCGCCGAACGCTCCTATCCGCCGGCGGACTTGCTGCTGACCCATCTGGGCGGCTGATCCGGTGCTCGGTTCGGTGGAGTCCGCCGGGACGCACACCGCGACCCAGGTCCGGATCGGGTTCCGGACCTGGGCCGCGGTGTGTGTTTTTGGCGACTCCGCCGGTGTCGCGGCTACGGAGCAGCGTTCTTCGTCGCTGGGGTCCTCGTCCGGGATGGTCCTTGCCCTGGACGATGCTCCGGGGAGGACGCCGGTGTGGTGGGGGTGGTCGTGGGCTCGGGCGGCTGGGTGGGTGAGGCGGAGGGCGAGCTGCTCGGCGACGGCGCCGCGGTGGGTGACGGGAGCTCAGGGGGCGGTTGGACCGGCGCCGGCGGTTGGACCGGCGCCGACGTCGCCGGGTGCGGGCCGCCTCCGCCCTCGTTCGTCGAGGGGCCGAGGAGGTTGCCCGCCACCGAGAGCGCGCCGCCGCAGGCGAGCAGTACCGCGGCCAGTACGGACAGCCCGACGGAGGCGCGCAGTGCCCGGGGTGCCGGGGTGCGCGGGTTGGTGTCCATGGCCGGTCAGTCCACGTATTCCTGGGCGACCTGGACGTACTCGAAGCCCTTGACGTCGGTGGCGATCTGCATCTGACCGGTCTGCGAGGAGGCGATCAGGGTGTTGAGCAGGCCGGTGATCGCCCCGCTGAGCGCCGACTCGGTGTCCGAACCGTCGGCGATGAACAGCGCCTTGGTCGCCACCTCCTTCAGCACCTCGCGCCTGGCGTCGCCGAAGCCGTAGGCGATGACGTGCGGGTGGCGCGGCCAGTTTCGGTCCACGAGCGTGCGGAAGGAGTCCCGCCACCTCACGTCGGTCGGGGCGCCGTCGGTGAGGAAGAAGATCGCCGGCCGGAGCACGCTGTACTGCTGCGCCCGCAGGGTGCTGACGTCCTGTTCGATGCTCTGCCGCAGCTGGTCGAAGGCCTTGCCGTACGCGGTGCCTCCGCCGCAGATCACTTCGGGCATGCTCGGGACCTGTTCCATGTCGGACATGGGGATCACCACGTGCACGTCGGTGGAGAAGGCGATCACGCTGACCCTGGCGAACTCCGAGACGCGCGGGTTGGTCGCCAGGTTGTAGTGCAGGCGCGAGAGGGTCGCGTTGAGCACGGACTCGTGCGGCTTCATCGACGAGGAGGCGTCGATCACCACGTAGGTGGGCAGGCAGAGTGACATGGTGTGCACCTCTGGGCTAGTGGTTGGAGGCGATGACGATGGCGATGGCCAGGGCCACGGCGAGGACGAGGGCGAGCACCCAGGTCCACTGGGTGGACGAGCCGGTCGTGGGCTTCTGCTTCTCCTCGACCGTGCCGATGCGGTCGGCGGCGGTGACGGTGACGGCGGGGGACTTCGGATCCGTGTACGGCGTGGGCTGAGGTGACGTCATTGTCGGCTGCACCGGCGGCAGTTGGGGCAGCGGTGTCCGTGTCGGACGCGGCACGGCCCTGAGGTAGGGCCCGTTGTTCAGCGACTGGTTCAACTGGGCGGCCGCGGGCCGGCGTTCCCGGTCCGCCGCGAGCAGCATGTCCAGCAGGACTTCGGAGACGGCGGGCTGGTTCGGCCACTGGGACGTGGCGACGCCGTGGAAGGTGCTCGCGTCCCGCCGGCCGGTGAGGCATTTGGCGACGAGCAGGGCGAGCCGGTAGCGGTCGGTGTACTGGTCGGCGTCGGAGCCCGGTGGTGTGAGCGGGTCGGCCCAGTTCGGCTGGTGGATGTCGGGCATCTTCTTCGGCTGGCAGCCGTCGACGTCGATCAGGTAGACGGAACGCCCCTCCGGGCTCCAGAAGGCGTTGGAGAACGACCAGTCGGAGTAGACCAGGCCGAGGCCCTCCAGGATCGCGGCGAGTTCCGTCAGTCGGCGGCAGGCCGTCAGCCGGCCCTCGAAGCCGGGGCTCGGCAGGCCGATGCCCCGGATCGACTCGTCGGACTTCGCCAGCCAGTCGATCTCCAGGAACCGGCGCTCGCTGAACTTTCCGCGCCGCAGCTCGGACCGGTACTGCTCGGGCGCCATCGGGATCACGCACCCGACGGCCGGGTTGCCGGGCTCGTGGATCCGGGCCGCGGGCCAGCACGTTCCGGCGTACAGGGCCGCCCGTTCCGCCGCGGGCAGCGTGTCCGGAGCCGAGATCAGCAGGTCGATCCGGCGGCCGTCCTCCTGGCGCAGGCCGGGCCGGTAGAGCTTGGCGAGCCAGCCCGGGTGGCCCGTCAGCGGCCGTACGGCGATGGCCTGGCCGTTGTGTTCGGAGATCGGGTCGGCGAGCGGCCCGAGGTCGGCGAGGGCCACGGTCCTCGGCAGCGTCCAGCCCCGGGGGTCCACCGCCGGGGCGCCGTCGCGCGCGTGGGGAACGGAGTCGGTCATTTCCCCCTGCCGTTCCACACCACGACGGCGGTGCGGTCGTCGAGGCACTGCGGTGCGTCGTATCCGACGTCGGCGGTGAACCGGGTGGCCGGGACGGGCGCGCGCCAGGCGTTGGCGAAGTAGTCGTTGACGTTGCCCGTCGGGTCCGCCCAGGCGTCGCCGATGCCGTCCGTGACCAGCGCGAGGGCGGCACCGGCCGCCAGGGTGAGGTACTGGTCCACGGCCAGGTGCGGTGTGTCCGGCAGACGGCCGGCGACCTCGTTGGAGACCACCGCGGCCGCGCGGTCCTTGGCTTCGCCGGCGGAGAACTGCCACCGTGGGACGCGCGGGTCGAGCGTCCAGGCCGAACTGTCACCGAGCCATCCGACCCATGCTCGGGCCACGCCGTTCGCGTCCGGTTCGGCGATCACCGCGGTGATCAGCACCGTGGCCAGGTGCGAGGTGCCGACCTTGCGTTCGGCCGCGTGGGCGGCGATCGATTCCGCGATCCGCCGGTACAGCGCCTTGACGTCGAGCCGGTCGAAGCCGACCGTCTCGATCTGCTCGCGCAGCAGGGTGACGGCCTGGCTGGAGGCCGCGGTGGCTCCGACGTCGGACCAGGCCGCGCTGGACAGGCCGTCGGCCACGGCCACGATCGCGTACCGGCTGTCCGGGCTCCGCCCGATCCGGTAGGAGTCCTGTCGCGGCTCGGCGGGCTGTCCGCAGCGGTGGCCGGGCCCGACGACGGAGGCCGCGCGGAGGGTGAGGGCGCCGACGGTGGCTTCGTCGGCGGCGATCCCGTTCTGCACGGTGCGGTCCGGCAGCAGCCAGGGGTAGCCCTGGGCCCGCGCGCCGTCGCCGAAGCGGGGCACGCTCAGGTCGGTCGGCCTCTCGCGCAGGAACGGCCGGGGCCTGCCGGGTTGGGCCGTCGGCGCCGCCGGTGCCACGGGTGCCGCGGGTGCCGTGACGAAGCGGCAGCCCGGGGCCGTCGCGTCGGGCCGCGGCTCCCGAACGAGCCGGGACTCCCGTTCGGCCCGGTCCCGCTGCCGGGCAGGCGCCGCGGCGGCCTCGGACCCCAGCGCGGCCGCCGCGCCGACCACGCCCACCGCCGCGAGGGCGAACGCCTCCACCAGCCAGCCGTAGTGCCGGTGCGGCGTGCTGACCTCGGCAAAGGCGCCGATGACGACGGCCGCGACCAGCCCCGCCCGCACCCAGCCGTCCGTCAGGCCGTCCCGCCGGCCGTCGCCCCCGCTCACGACCGTTCCTCACGATCGCGGGACCTCGGACCGGAGGCGAAGTGCTGGTCACCGTGCTGCACCGCGAACACCTCGCCGGAGCCGGTGGCGGAGTTGACCTGGACCGCGACGTCCGGCCGGTGCGCGGTCCGCAGCGTCACCAGGGCCATGACGTCCTGGGCGAGGGCCGGGTCCCGGTCGAGCAACTGGAACAGGGCCTCGGTCCAGAAGTCCACGGCCTGGGGGTCGACCGCTCCCCTCGTGGCCGTCGACCCCCACTCCAGCGCGACGGCGAGTTCCCTGCGGCGGCTGCCGTGGGCCCGGGCGATGAGGCCGCTCATCAGTCGTTTCGCCTCGTTCCACGCATCGGTGCCCATCGCGGACACCAGAGCCGTGGCTCCGCTCGCGGCCAGTTCGGCGAGTTCCTGGTTCATCGACGCTTCAGCCCCGTTCGTTGTAGCGGATGTGTTGACCACCTCGGCCGACGGCGAAGACCGTGCCGTTCCCCGTGGCCCGGACGAGCTGCTCCACGCTCCGCGGCTCGGCTTCCGCCCCCCGCTCGCGGGAGCCGGGTTCCGGGCCGGGACCGCCGTGCGGCCCGACCGGGCTGCCCGGGTACCAGAGCCAGGCCGGTGCGGCGTACTCCTTGACCCGGACCTCGGTCGCGGTGAAGGCCCCGGCGTCGAGCCCCTCGTAGCCGTGCCCGACCGTCTCCTCGTAGTAGTGCCGCGAGAGCATCGCGGCCACCGGGGTGCCGTCCGGACCGGCCAGGGCCGCGTGCCGCAGCGGGGGCGAGTCGAGCAGCCGGGCGAGCGCCTCGAACGGGGTGCCGGAGACGGTGCCGTCCGGATCGAGCCGGACCTCCCCCGCGTGCGCGGCGGCCCGTACCCGCAGCCGGGTCACCGGGCCGGCGTGCCGGTTGTGCTCGCGGATCCGCGAGCACAGCTCCGGCAGCAGCGGGACCAGCAGTCCGGCCTTGGGCAGCCCGGCCGGGGCGACGAGCCGGCAGCCGTCGCCGGTGTCCACGTACGCGAAGTCTCGCCGGTCCAGCTCGGCGACGCCGAGGGCGCCGAACAGCGCGGACCGCAGCACACCGCGGATCTCCTGCAGCGGCTGCTGGCCGCGGCCCGCGGAACCCGCGATGTCGCAGGCCAGCAGGGCTCGGTACTCGTACCTCGGATTCACATTCCCTCCGCGATCACGACGGGGGCCGGCAGTTCGAAGACCGAGCTGCCGTCGACACCGGATTCCCGGCGCCGACACGATGGTTACCGAGACCGTAGAGGAGGGGTCCTCGGGTAGACCGGCTACTAATACGGCTTGTCCGGCTTCGGCCGGACGAGGAAGAGGGGTGACCGATGGGCAACACACGGATGCGCGGGGCCGGGGCGTACTGGCCGCCCGCCGGGCTGCTCGGCCGGGTCGGCGAGGCCGATCGCCGGGTCCTGCTGGGGCTCGGCCACGGCGTGGTCTACCCGGCCGGTCAGATCACCATCCGCGAGGCCGACACCTCGGACTTCGCGCTGCTCCTGATCGGCGGCACGGTGAAGGTCACCGCGCACGCGCAGGACGGTCGGGAGGCGTTGCTGGCCGTGCGGATGGCCGGGGACCTCGTCGGGGAGCTCGCCGGGATCGACGGTCAGCCGCGCGTCGGCACCGTGACCGCCTGCGGTCGGGTGCTGGCCCGCTACATCCTGCCCTCCGAACTGGTGGCGTGCACGAAGCAGCACCCCGCCATCGGGCTCGCGCTCAACGCGAGCGTGGTGGCCAAGCTGCGCACGGCGACCGGCCGGATCGTCGACTTCACCGGTTGCGACGTGCTCGGGCGACTGGCCCGGATCCTGCACCACCTTGCCGTCACCTACCGGCGCCCCGGCCGCAACGAGGCCCAACTCCCGCTGTCACAGCCGGAGATGGCCACCCTGGTCGGCGCCGCGGAGTCGTCGATCCACAAGGCCCTGCGGGTGCTGCGGGAGTCGGGCGCGATCGTCACGGGCTACCGCAGGATCACCATCCTCGACCTGGACCACCTCGCCCGGATCGCCGCCGCGGCCGAGCCGGCCGGTTCACCGGCGATCCCACCAAACACGTAAAAGCGCCGGGTTTCGATGACGGGCCGGCGCCAGCATGACCGAGTGCCGGAACCCGAGCGTTGGAGAGGACCGGGAAAACAGATGCCAGAGAACAACGGTGCTCCGGACGGCTCCGTGCGGACCCGGGCCGGCGACGTGTCCGGAACGATGATCGTTGGCAACCGGAACACCGTGACCAACCTGAACATCACCGCCGGGAACGGCTCGTCCGTCACCGTGAACGCGGGGCCTCCGCCGGACCCGGTCAAGCGTCAGCCGATCTCCCACCTGCCGCGTTCCGCCGGCGATCCGCTGATCGGCCGGGAGCGGGAGGTCCGGGTCCTGCAACAGGCCGTCGGCGAGCGTCAGTTGGTGCAGATCTGGGGCACCTCCGGGGTCGGCAAGAGCGCGCTGCTGCGCCACCTCGCCCGCACCCTGCCGCGCGGTCCCGAGGGCGCGGCCTACATCGAGGCCGGCGGACGGACGGCCGACGACCTCGCGCAGGCGATCTTCGACATCAGCTTCGACGCGCCGAACTACAAGCCGTCGCTGGAGGTGCTGAAGGAGCACCTGAAGACCCTGCGGCTGCGGATCTACCTGGACGACGTGGGACTCGACGAGAAGGACCTGCACCGGCTCTTCGACCTGGCCGAGCACTCCACGTTCGTCTTCACCTCGCAGCACCGGTCGTCGGTCGCCGGCGTACACACGATCCGACTCGACGGACTGGCGACCCCCGCAGGGGTGAACCTGGTGCAGACCGTCCTGGCCCGGGGGCTGCGGCCCGACGAAGCACGGACCGTGACGGCACTGTGCGACGCCCTGCACGGCAATCCGCTCCGCCTGCGCCGCATCGCCTTGTCGGCCGCGACCGGCAGGGGCCTGCCGGGCATCGCCGACCTCCCCGCACTGCTTCCCGCGCTGCTCAACAGGCTGAAGCCGGAGGAGCGCGACCTGCTGCACCTGCTCGGCTCGCTGTCGGGCGCCGAGTTGGCCGCACGACAGCTGAACACCCTGCTCGGCCGCACGGACACCGAGGCGCTCGCCGACGGCCTGGTGCGGCACGGTCTGCTGGTCGCCTCGGAAACCGGCTACGGGTGTCCGCCGGACGTCGCCCAGTGCGTGCTCGGCAGCCGGATGACGCAGTTCCCCGCCGCGCCGCTCTGCCGGGCGCTCACCGCGTGGGTCGAGGCGCGGGAGACCACCCCGGACGAGGTCGCGGCCCACTTCCAGGCCCTGGACGTCGCGGTGCTGGGGGCGGAGAGGAGCGGACAGGCACAACTCGGCGTGGCGCTGGCCCGGGCCGCCTCGCCGAAACTGGCGCTCTCCCGGCAGTTCGACGCCTGGGGCACCCTCCTCGGAGCCGGCTGGGCCGCCGCGAAGAGCGCGGGGGACAGCGCGGGCGAGGAGTTCTTCCTGCGGGAGGCGCGCACCCGCCGCAAGGCGATCGGCCGGGCGGCGCTGACGACGGCCCTGGTCCTGGAGGCGGGGGTGCTCTGGCAGGAACTCGCCGCCCTGCAGGCGCACTCGGCGGTGCACCAGGCCGCCGCCACGGCGGTGACCGGCGCCGTGCCGTCGGCCGCGCCGGTCGCTCCTCTTGCGCCGGCACCCACCGTGGTCAACCCGCCGGTGGTGACTCACCCCGTGGTCGGCCCGACGCCCGTCACGCACCCCGTGGTCGGCCCGACACCCGTCACGCACCCCGTGGTCGGCCCGACGCCCGTGCAACCGCCGAGCACACCGAACGTGATCGACCTGTCCCAGTCCGCCCAACCGCCCCTGCCGTCCTCCCCCATGCCCGGCGCACATGCCGCCTCGCAGCCGACCCCGCCGAAGATCGACCTCTCGGGCACGCACAACTCCGCCGCCCAGCCGACGCCGCCGAAGATCGACCTCTCGGGCGCACACGGCTCCGCCTCGCAGACGACGCACGCCGTGAACACCACCACGACCGGCACGACCGGCGCATCCCACACGGCGGTCGCCACCGCCGGGGCGGCCGCTGCCAAGGGCGGCGTGGCCCTCGTCGTCGCCTGCGTGATGGGCCTCGCAGCCGTGCTCGGCGTGGGCGCCATGGTCTACGCCGCCAAACAGTCGGACAACGCCGTCGCGACCAGCTCCGTCGATCCCGTGTGCGCAACGGCGATCCCGGCCCTGGCACGGGAGACCCAGCAGTACAACACCGACAGTGCCGCCACGTCCAGCGCCATGGACTCGTACAACAATGCCGTGCGCGCGTACAACGCAGGACGGACCTCCACCAGGCCCGACGACAGCGCGGTGAAGTCCGCCGTCAATGCCGTCCTCAACGACCTGCGCTCTCACGAGTCCACGCTGCAGGGAGCCATGTCGCAGGCGCGGGACAGATCCGTGTCGTCCGACCTGAGTCGCATGCTGACTTCCCGCCAGGAGGAGGAGAGCCGGTACCGCTCGTTCCGGGACCACCCGTCCGGCGCCACGATCGACACGACGAACCAGGCGACGGCATACAACTCTGCCTGGCGCAGCCTGGTAGCCCACTGCCGAGCCTGACCCCACAAGACCGACCGAGAGAGGCCGACCATGCCTGCGGAATCCACCCCCGGCGACATCCACACCGGAGACGTCTCCGGCACCTTCATCATGGGCGACAACAACCACGTGACGAACACGACGCACCACCCCGAGCAGCCGCAACCCCGCCCGCGCCAGCAGAACTCGGCGGAGGATCAGGCCGCCGTCTTCGCGGTGGAGCACGGCACCATGCACGTCACCTACAACACCGCACCCGCACCCGAGCCCGGGTCCGGGGCGGAACGCTGACGAACACGTGCCTGCCCCGGTCGAACGATCGACCGGGGCAGGCGTCCCGTCCTCGGTTCACCCCCGGTCGTCGGCCAGCAACTCCAGGTCCTGGGCGTTGAGTGTCGCCGTCCTCAGCAGTTCCCTGATCAGGTTGACGCTGAGCATCGACCCGACCGGCTCGCCGACCTCGTCGCGCGTCAGTCCGCGCACGCCCCGCCGGCGCAGCCGCTCGCGTACGTCCTCGACCGTGTTGGCGACCGACTTGTGGGTCCAGGACTTGGTCACGTGGGGCGAGGCGTTGACCAGCCGGGCGGTTTCCTCCCAGGCCGAGGGGAGCGGGAAGGCGTCCTGGCCCTCCAGGTAGCGCCGGGCGAGCGCGGTGAGCACCAGTCGCTCCTGCAGGGAGAGCACGTAGACCGTCTCGGGGGCCGCGGTCTCGGCGCCGCTCGTGGAGCGGGGCTGCGGGTCGTCCCCGTCGACGACGCGGACCTCGACGAGGTGGGACCGGCGCTTGGACGAGTTGATCACCAGTGGGGTGTATCCGGGCCCCATGACGCGCTTGTGGCCGGTGAGCATGAGCACGCCGTCGGGCAGTTCGATCGGCAGGTTGCCGGTGTTGATTAGCCACCAGTCGCCGTCCGCGTCGGCGCGGGTGAAGACGCCGTGCCGACGGCTGACGGTCGGGTCGTCGACGCCGACCGGTACGTGGACGTCCTCGCGGTCGCGCCCGAACAGCAGGGTGTACCGGCGCGGCGGCACGGCGTAGCCGCCCTCCGGGCCGAGCACGAAGATCGTTCCGGGTGGCGCCGAGGGCACCCCGTCGGAAGGGCTGCCCGGCGGCAGCAGCTGGGGTGGGAAGTCTCCGTACGCCATCTCACATACCTCCGTCTCGGATCGCGCCAGTGTAGGAGCGCAGCGAGAGGACCGGTCCTCCTGCGGGCGTGCGCTGTACCGGGCTCAAGGATCTGTCAACTCCGGTTGCCCCGCGAGCACTTGCTCGATAGCCTGCCCGCCGTGAGCACGATCCGCCGACAAGTCGCTGCGATCGACAGCATGATCGCCGAACCACTCGGCCCGGGCGATCCGCAGGAGATCGGCAGTTTCGGCATCATCGGCCTTCTCGGCACCGGTGGCATGGGCGAGGTCTACCTCGGGGTCTCGGACAGGGGGTACGCCGCCGTCAAGCTAGTCCGGCCGCGGCTGGTCTCCAGCGAGCGCTTCGAACGGGAGCTCGGCATCCTCTACCGTGTGCCGTTCGGCACCGGACCGCGGGTGCTGGCGAGCGACTCCACCGCGGAACGCCCGTGGTTCGCCACCGAGTACGTCCCCGGGCTCACGGTGGACGAGGCGGTCCGGCTGCACGGCCCGCTGCCCGCCGAAGCGCTGTGGCTGCTGCTGGCCGGAACGGCGGCTCAACTGCGGGCCGTGCACGCGTCCGGGATCGCGCACCGCGACATCAAGCCCGCCAACGTCATGCTGGTGCGCGACGGCGTGAAGCTGATCGACTTCGGCATCGCGCGCGCCGCGGACCAGGCGAGGCTCACCCGGAGCGGTGCCGGCTACGGAACGCCGGGCTTCTCGGCGCCGGAACAGCAGGCCGGGGAGGAGGACGTGGCGGCGCCCGCGGACGTCTACGCGCTCGCGGCGCTCCTGCTCCACGCCGCCTCGGGTCGCACGCCCGGCGCCGTCCCCGACGTGGAGCCGCTGCGCGCCCTGGACGCCGACCTCGCCGCGCTCCTCGCGCCCTGTCTCGCCACCGACCCCTGTGCACGCCCCTCCGCCGACGAGATCGTCCTGGCGACCCACGCGCACCGACTCGTCCCCACCGCGTCCTGGCCACCCGAGGTCGGGTCACGCATCGACGCGCGACGTGCCTTCGCCGAGACACCGGTCGGCAAGCTGGAGACCGTCCCGCCACCGGATGCGAGCGCGGCCGCCGAACCCGACGTCGGGACCGCAGCCCTCGCAGCACCTCGCCGCCGGCGCAAGCACCTCGTCCTGCTGCCGATCGCCGCGACGATCGCCCTCGGCGCGGTCGCGGCGTTCGTCCTCAACCCGTTCGCCTCCTCGCAGCACCACGACACGCAGGTGTCCGGTGGTGTCCCGGTCAGCGCCGAGCCCTTGGCCGGGACGACGTACGGGCCCTCCGCGAGCCCCAGTGCCCCGGTCTCCGCCACCGCCACCGCCACCGCCACCGCCGAGCCCTCTCCTCCGCCGTCGACCGCCCCGGCCGGCACGACGGGGACACCCTCCCCGAGCCTGAAGCCCTCGGCCCTCTCCACCGGCAAACCCGGCCCACCCCCGGGCACCCCGCCGGGCACGGCCTCCGTCACCCCCTCGGCGGCCTTTCCCAGCCCGACCTCGTCATCGATCAGCGGCATCAACGGCAGCGAGGACCCGGCACAGGTCAGGGGCTCCGAGGCGGACACCAGTTGGCTCGGCAACGACGCCGCCTGCTCCGCCTGGCTGGACGACAACGGCTCCGGCTCGCTCGCGGGCGTGCTCAACACCTCCCTGTACCAGAGCTGTGTCGCCGAACTCTTCCGCAGCGACGGCATGGCCTACACCTTCGGCGCCTCCTGGGGCGCCGCGAAGACGAGCTTCGTCCCGGTCTCCGGCTACACGATGTGGATCTGCGTCCGGAACGCGAACAACCAGTCCAGCGAGCAGTGCTCCGCCCGCTTCGGCATGAACGGCGTCACCCCGGTCCGCCGGTGAAGCGAGGTCGCCGCAAGGAGCACCGCGGTGTCGTTCCCCGGGGTCAGACGGGCGGCAGCAGATCGCTCTCGCTGATCGCGTGTACGTCAGCGGGGGGTAGCTGAAGTCTGGGCTTTACCCCAGGTCGCGGGGTCGCCGAAGACGAACTCACCGCCGTGCTTGGGTGGCCGGCCTCCAGCCGGGTGGGCCGCGGCGAACTGAGCGCGGGTGGGTGCCGGACGACGCATCACCCGGTCCGAGCGGAGCCGTCCCAGGACCTCGACGGGCAGACCGGCCAGCAGGTGGGCGATCCGCGCGTCGTACCCGGCGTCCATGACCACGAGGACTGGCGGGTCACCCGGCTTCCACTGCCCGGCCTCGATCAAGCGGCTCACCACGTCGCGGAGCTGGGCGGCGGTGACGGCAGCCAGGTCGGCGCCGGGCCCCAGTCGCACTGCGTCCAGGATCGCGGTCCAGGAGGTCCGGCCGGTCTCAAGCGCGACGACGAACGAGTACGGCCTGCCCGGGATCATCTGGCGCTTGGCCTCGACGCGGCCGTAGGTATGGCAGAACGAGCGGTCGGGGCAGGTCCCAGCGTCGGGCCGCAGCCAGGGCGAGACGTCCACCGCTAGGACCAGGCGGCCGTCGACGGCGCGAGGCAGCGGCAGGCCCGCCAGCGTGCGCCGCAGTCGGCTCGCGTCCAGGCCGCCCTTGTTCAACGCGCCGTAGAGGGCTCCGTGCCCGCGACGGTGCTCCGGCGCCAGTGCCAGGCCGACCAGGGCCTTCACCGAGCCGTCGGTGCACAGCAGCGCGTCGGTGAGCTCGAACAACGCGTCGCGCCGTCTGGTCAGTCAGTCGTAGAAGTTGCCCCGGAAGCGTGACAGTTCCGCGAACGGATCGCACTGCCCGTCTTGTTCCGCCACAATCACCAGTACGGCCTTCGCGTCAAGTCCTGTGTCTCTTGGTCGAGTTCAGGATCACGCGAAGGCTGCTCTCGCGTCTCGTGAACACCCGGACGAGTGATCACAGAGTCCGCCTGTTCGAGTGGGTGCAGCTCCCCTCAAGGGAAGGCTTGTGTAGCTGCGGTGCGTGAGCCGGGCCAAAGGCACCACCCCGTGATCACCGTGCTGCACTCTCGCGTTGCTCAAGCCATTCGAGGTACCAGGTGCGGAAGGTGTGGGGGTTGCCCTTCGCGTCAAGGTACGGCTCGTAGGGCGGATTGGTTTCGCAGTCCCGGTCGCGCAGTTCGCCGCGGTGCGGGCCGACGATGATGAGCCAGCCGGTCATCCCGCAGCCGTTGTCGCTGATGAGGACCGCGCCCCGGTCTCGTTCCAGGTGCCAGGCCTCTTCGCCGGCGTCGCCGAAGGCCTCGCGGTAGTCGTCCAGGTAGTCGGTGTCCTCGTCCTGGGTTGTGGGTTCGTACCCGGCGGCGCGAAGGGTCGCTCTCTGCTGGTCGGCCCAGCCGTCCGTCTCGACGAACGGCCCGCTCGGGTCCAGCATCCAGTGATGCCCTGCGGTGTCCCAGAGCCATCCCCATGTCCCGTCGATCCGGCACAACGGCGAGAGGCAGCCTGGCCCGGGGCCGCCGGCCCCGACCTCCGCCAGGAACGTGCGGTACTCCTCGGGGAGCGTGACACCGAACTGCGCTTCTGCCTCGCCGATCTCAGCGAGTGTCAGGACTGGTTCGAACAACGAGTGGGACAACGGCTCGCGGCCACGCGCCCGACGCTCGGCCTCCTCCATGGCAATGACGCGTTCCCGGACTCCGGACCAGTCCACGTGCGTGTTCACGGCTCTCCTATCAACGGCGAGCACGGACACTAGTGTCTGCAGCCGACATCCGACCTCCGTTCGGGCTGACGCTTCAGTTCCCGCGTGGCCTTTCCCTTCAAACGATCCGCACCCTGTTCGAGCCCGTTGGATAAATCACAAGTTGAGTACCTGCTTCTGATCCCTCATTCTGACTGCCTGATCACAAACTCATCAGCTCCGTCAGCGAGGTGATCACCCGGATACCGGCGTCCACGGCACCTGAGTCTCCGGAAGCCGAGCGGTCCAGCCAGATGGCCTGCAACCCCGCGTCCCGCGCCCCGACCGCGTCCTTTTCGTAGTCATCACCCACGTAGGCCACCTCGGCGGGCGCCAACCCGAGGGCGTCGCAGCCCGCCAGGAAGATGCTCGCCGCCGGCTTGGCGGAACCGTGTTCTTGGGAGCAGACCAAAGGCTCCGTAAAGTAGCCGAGCAGCCCGATCGAATCCAGCTTCGCGCGCTGGTGCGCGGTCACCGAGTTCGACACGACACCGAGTCGGAATCGACCCGCCAACGCGCCCAGTGTCGGCTGAGCATCGTCGAACGCTCGTCGGATCGCGTCCCTTCGCAACGCATAGCTCGCGAACCACGCCGTAGCCGCCTCGTCCGTCAACTCAAGTGCGCCGACCACCTCGGCCTGTGCGAGAAATCGCCGTATCCGTGCGGCCTTCTGGGCGGCGAACGTCAACTCGCCGCTCAGGAACCGCGGGTACTCGTCCTCCCTGACTTCCCGCCACACACGCAGCGCCTCCGCTGGCGACGCGAACCGGTCGGAGAGCCCTTCGGCCACCAAGTGCTCGTGAAGACCGACCTCCTCGGCCTCCTCGTACGCGTACAGGGTTCCATCGACATCGAACAGCACTCCACGGATGGTCATGCCGATCATTCTGGCGGGCAACGCCGATCCAAAACAGTTCCGTGATCAAGAGTGACCTCCGAAACAGGCTCTGAGTGGGCGTTTTGTTAGCTCTGCTCCTACATACAGCTTTCATCCCTATCTACTTTCGTGACGCTATGCCTAATAGGAGGAGATTGCTCCGCCCTCGATCGCCGACTCAGCTGTCCGTCTCATCCGCTTCTGGGCTTTGAAATCCGTCTGGTCTAAAGATGGCATAGAAACACTCAGTGGCAGCGGAACCGAATCTTCCGCCGCGTCCATCTCAACACTGTGGCATGAGCCAGCGGAAGCCGTACCCCAGTGACCTGTCCGACGCCCGATGGGCCTTGATCGAACCGAAACTGACGGCCTGGAGGAAAGCTCGGCTCGATCGCCGGCCCACCGGCAAGCCGGCCCAGGTCGAACTGCGCGACGTCTTCAATGCGATCCTCTACGTCAACCGGACCGGAATCCCATGGAAGTACCTTCCGCATGACTTCCCGAACCACTCCACCGTCTACGCCTACTACGCGGCCTGGCGTGACGAGGGAATCCTCGCGGAACTCAATTACGACCTGACCGGCCTGGCCCGCGTGAAGGAGGGGCGCAAGCCCGAGCCGACCGGGTCCGTGATCGACACCCAGAGCGTGAAGACCTCCACCAACGTTCCTCTGACCAGCCAGGGAACGGACGCCGCGAAGAAGATCGTCGGCCGCAAGCGCGGCATCCTCACCGACACCATCGGCCTGATCCTCGCCGTGGCCGTCACCGCCGCGAGCCTGTCCGAGAACGCCCTGGGCATACAACTCCTCAACCAGGCCAAGAAGACCTACCCCAGCATCACCAAAAGCTGGGTCGACACCGGCTTCAAGAACGCCATGATCGAGCACGGCGCCGGCCTCGGAATCGACGTCGAAGTCGTCACCAGAAAATCCGACGTCCGCGGCTTCCACGTCGTGAAAAGACGTTGGGTAGTCGAACGAAGTCTGGGATGGCTCATGCTGCGTCGCCGTCTCGCTCGCGACTACGAGACCCTGCCAGCCAGCTCCGAAGCCATGATCCACATTGCCTCGATCGACAACCTCACCAAACGCATAACGGACGAGACCACACCAACCTGGCGAGGAACCTACTAGAACATAAAGGGCAATCCACTCACTTCAAACGCCCTCTCAGAAGAGGGCAGAACCCGAAGACTGATCACAACATCACACAGGCCCTAGTACTCCAGCTGCAACACCGTTGATTTAGCGCTTTGATCTGGCCTTCAAGCCTTCTTCCATCACCGTGACCTCGACTTCGAGGGTGTAGTGCTGAGCGGTGGCAGGGTGCTGGAGGGAGTTCTTGCTGTACTTGCTGGTCGGGTTCTTCCGGGTGCGGGCCTTGGCTCGTTGGCGGCGGCGGGCGGGCAGGAGGTTCTCCAGGACGAGGCGGCCGATCGTCCCCACCAGCGTGACCTTGCGTGGGAGAACCCCACTGGCGGTGGTGACCTGGTCGCGAGCGGCTTCCAGGGCAACGGTGAAGCTGATTCGGTCGCAGTCCAGACCCGGTCGGCTGGCCGCGGCGTCGGCGGTGATCCGCACGAGCGCCTGATAGACGGTCAGCAGGGCATACACCTCCTGGTCGATGTCCTCCGGGCGGTGCGAGCGCAGGACGCGGCCGTCCAGCATGGTGGCCTTGATCGAGAAGTAGGTTGTCTCGGCCTGCCATCGTTCGTGGTAGAGAGCGACCAGTTCGCGGGCGGGATAGCGGGTGTGGTCCCTCAGGCTGGTGGCCAGGCGCCACTGCTCGCGGCGGACCGTACCGTCCTGGTAGGTCACGATGATCCAGGCCTCGACGATCCGCACCGGCAGTTTCCCCATACCGAACGTCGACAGGTATGAGCCGTCGGGCAACCGCCTAATGATCAGCGGGATGCGCCTGGCCCCGGAGCGGCACAGGAACTCGGCACCGGTGGAGCGGAGTTGGAGCAGGAGAGGCCAGCCGTCGAAGCCGGTGTCCAGCAGCACGAGCATCCCGTGCGTCACCCGGTCGAGCAGTCGTTCTGCGTATGTGGTCTCGCCCGCGGTCTCCGGACCGAAGGCAGTGGCGAGCACGGCGCGGGTGCCGCACTCGATGAGCGTGAGCAGTCGCAGCAGCGGGTAGCCGAACTGGACGTCCTCGCCTTTGCGCTTGCGCTTGGCGTGCAGGGCGGTGATCGGCTCGCTGTCGGGCAGGTGAAGGCTGGTGCCGTCGATGGCGACCGTCCGCAGACCCCGCCAGAAGGCGCCGGGAGTCTGCGGTTGGGCCACCGGGCCGGCCAACACTTCGAACAGTGCTTGGAACGGTGCGGCTCCCACTCGACGACGTGCCCGGCACAGCGCGGAGGTGCACGGCCGCGCCAGGGCCAGAGCGTCCAGGCTCGCGACGAGCTTGCCCCAGACCGCCCGGTAGCTGCACCGCTCGAACAGCGCCAGCGCGAGGACGAAGTACACCACCACCCGCGACGGCAGCAGCCTGACCCGCTTCTGGACGGTCCGGGTCTCCTCCAGCACCGCGTCGACCAGCGCGAAGTCCACCACCTGGGTCAACTCCCCGAGATGCCCCGGCGCGAACATGCCCTTGGCTACAGCAATCTCCCGCGTGATGACAGAATGCTCCTGCAACGGAACTCCTTGATCAACTCTCTTGGTCGAAAGTTGATCTACAGGGGTTCCGTTGTGTCGTTCAACCCCCTTGACACGTCACCGCCGAGCCAAACTCAACGGTGTTGACTCCAGCTGTAGATCGTGATCTTGGTCGAGTGTCAGGTTTCGGTTGAACTGATTTCTGCCCTGGTGGGGCTGGCCTGATGGGCTTGCTGTCCCAGCTGGACTGGTCAATGGGGGTTGTTGGCGCCGTCCGAGCCGTAGAAGCGGCCCTGTTCGCACAGGGCGTCAATCTCGGCGTTCTCCTCCTCGCTCAGCTGCGCATACAGTGCGTCATCGATGACGCGTCGGGCACGAGCCAGCCGCCGAGCGACATCCCAGTCCGCGACGAACTTGCCGACGGTGTACTCGTCGGCAGTTCCGGACGCCTGGCGGGACCCGAGTCGGTCGAGGGAAACCACGAACTCGTTCAGGTCCTGCAGGACTGCGACGACCTCGTTGAGGGGCATGCGGATGTCTCGGGACAGCATCTCCATCGGCCGATCAAACTCCAGAGTCGGGGCTCTGGTCCAGAGCCTGATCGTGCTGGTCGGGGCCGGTCCGGGAACGGGTGCGGCCACCGTTGATCATCGTGAGTTGTGTCGACAAACGAAGATCAGCCGGTGGCCGTGAGCCACAGCGTAGACCCTGCCCGGTGGCAGTCAGTATTCGAGGGCATGATGGCGCGGGTGGCGGGCCGGTTCGCCCGGGTGGAACCGCGTCGCCGAGCGCGGGCCTTCGTGCTGGGCCTGCTGGCGGACCTGCCGAGGAAGAACTGCTGGACGATCGCCGAGCATGCCGGTGACGCGAGTCCGGCCGGTATGCAGCACCTGCTCGGCCGGGCCTCCTGGGATGCCGACAAGGTCCGTGACGACGTACGGGACTTCGTGGTCGACCACCTCGGCGACGAGAACGCGGTGCTGGTCGTGGACGAGACCGGGGACCTGAAGAAGGGCACCGCAAGCGTCGGTGTCCAGCGCCAGCACACCGGCACCGCGGGCCGGATCGAGAACTCCCAGGTCGCCGTCTACCTCGTCTACGCGACTTCGGCCGGGCACGCTGCCATCGACCGCCGGCTCTACGTCCCGCGCTCGTGGACCCAGGACCCCGACCGGTGCCGCGCGGCGGGCATCCCCGACGACCTCAGGTTCGCGACCAAGCCCGCCCTGGCCACCGAGATGATCGGACAGGCCCTGGACGCCGGTGTTCCCGCCCGATGGGTCACCGGCGACGAGGTCTACGGCGGAGACCCTCGCCTGAGCGCCGAGCTGGAACAACGTCAGATCGGCTACGTCCTCGCTGTCTCACGCAAACGGCCGACCACCACCCGCGCGGGCGTCTTTCGAGCCGGCGTGCTGGCACACGGCCTGCCGAAGAACGCCTGGCAGCAGCTGTCCGCAGGAACCGGAGCCAAGGGCCACCGCTTCTACGACTGGGCCCAGGTCGACATCGACAACCCGCCAGGCAGCACGGGCCATCGATGGCTGCTCGTCCGACGCAACCGGCGCACCGGCGAACTCGCCTACTACCGCTGCTACTCGCCCCGTCCGGTCCCGTTGTCCACGCTGGTCAAGGTGGCGGGTCGCCGCTGGACGGTGGAGGAGACCTTCCAGGCCGCCAAGGGCCTGGCCGGACTGGACCAGCACCAGGTCCGCCGCTGGGCCTCCTGGCACCGCTGGACCACCCTGGCCATGCTCGCGCACGCCTTCCTTGCCGTCACCGCCGCCATCGAACGCGGCACGACCACTGCGGACACCGAACTCAGCCCGCTGACTTGCAACGAGATCCAACGACTGTTCGCGGCCCTGCTCGCCCAGCCTGTCCGCGACCTCGCTCACCGACTGCGCTGGTCTGCCTGGCGACGTCTACACCAGGCACGCTCCCGCACCAGCCACTACCAGCGACAAGCTGCCCAACAACCATGAAGATCACGATCTACAGCTGGAGTACTAGTACTGCAACGGTCCTTACTGTGACGAGGCCTCAGCTCTTGGGCTGTGGCCTCGTCTCTTGTAGTGGCTGATCCGGGCCTGGTGCTGGCGTCGGCGGCGCCAGCGGGACCAGTGCAGGACGTGGGCGATGCTGCGGCGGACTGGGCGGGTGAGGTGGGTGACCAGTCGGCGGATTTCGGGGACGGTCAGAGGTATCAGGTCTGGCGTTCGATCTGGTCCAGCCCCTTTTCGAGCTGTCCGGCCCGTAGGACGGTGAGGTAGGCGTGGGCGGCCATGGCGAGGGTG
>NZ_JBICYZ010000033.1:0-99490 GCF_043201465.1 Kitasatospora sp. NPDC048298 | reverse complement strand
TGGGTGGGTGTGGGTGTCTATATTCCACTCTCACTTCTGCGCTGTTGCTTACCCCAGGTTGGGTGGGGGGGGCGGGGGGGCGCCGCCCCCCCCGGGGGGGGGGGCCCCGGGGGCCGCGGGGGCCCCCCCCGGCAGGAAACGCTTCAGGAACCGGCCGGGAAGTCGCCCGCCCGAACGCCGGCAACGAAGGACCGCCACGCCTCAGGGGCGAAAGCAAGGGCCGGGCCGTGAGCGTCCTTGCTGTCGCGGACGGGGATGGAGTCCGGAAGCCCACTGGCGACCTCGATGCAGTTGCCGCCCTCGCCGCCGCTGTAGCTGCTCTTGCGCCATTCCAGGTCAGCTGTCATTGCGATAGTTCTCCTTCAGTAGCCGATTCATCCAGGTAGCGGACTCCTGCGGGCTCATCGCCATCTCGGTCAGCCGGTCGAAGACGAATTCGTGCCGCGCGATATCAGCTTCCCTCTCCAGATAGAGGCTGCTGGTCAGCGCTTCGACGTAGACGAGCTGACCGGGCACGTCCGAGAACGAGAGGATATGGAACGGCATGCTCATCGCGGCGTGCGCGCCAGCGCTGAGCGGCAACACCCGGACGGAGAGATTCGGCCGCTCGACGAGTTTCAGGAGATGCAGGATCTGCTCACGCATCACCCCGGTACCGCCGATGGGCCGGCTCAGCGCCGCTTCGTTGAGAACCGCGTGGATGACGGGCGGGTCAGTTCGATGGAGGACTTCCTGCCGTTGCGTTCTGAGTTGCGACCGTCGATCGACAGTGCCCTCTATGTCGCCGTCCTGCCCCACCAGGGAGGCCCGAAAGACCGCGCGCGAGTATTCGGGGATCTGAAAGAGCCCCGGAATCAACTCCGTCTCGTACGAGCGGATCCGCGCGGCGTCGGCCTCCAGACCCACGTACGTCTGGAACCAGTCCGGCAGCGTGTCCGCGTAGTCGTGCCACCAGCCGCGCTGGGTGCTGCGGCGGGTCAGCGAGATGAACTGCCGCAATTCGGCCTCGTCGCTGACGCCGTACAGTTCGAGCATCGCACGGATGTCGGATTCCTTCAGGGTCGTCTGGCCGGACTCGATCCGCGACACCTTGGTTGCGCTGAAGCCGAGCTGGTCCGCGACGGACTTGGCCTGGCGCCCGGTCCGTTCGCGCAATCGTCGCAGCTCGGAGCCGAGCCTACGGCGCAGCACGGTTGGACTGTCCACGCTCGTCGCTCCCTCTTGGTTGACGTCGGGTCACAGTCTGCCACCTCCCTCGGTGGTCACAAGACTCTTGCGATGTCGCGCAATTGCGCAGGAATGCGCTTGCAAAACGAAGCCATCGCGGAGCATGCTACAGGGAGTAGTCCTTCGGGTCTCCTGAGTGACCATGGCCGTCTACCGCCGGGCATTCCCATGCTTCGCCCGGCCTCCACATGGCTTCAAACTCCGTTCCTGGAAGGTGTCTTCGCCATGTCCTCCACCCCCTGCTCCGCCATCTGGCTGCCGCGCAGCCGGCGCGCCCCCGGCGAGGGGCGCACCCTCCTCGCCTCGCTCCTCGACTCCGCCCCGACCGGCGAGCAGTTCCTCGACTCGGGGCTCGTGATCGTCTCGGAGCTCGTCACCAACGCCCTCCTCCACGGCACCCCGCCGGGCCACCGCATCTACCTCTCCCTCTCCCTCGACTACGACCCGGACTTCGACCCCCACCCCACCTGCCTGCGCATCGAGGTCCACGACGCCCGCCGGGACCGCGAGCCCGTCCTGCGCGCCCTCACCCTCGACGGCGAGGCCGGACGCGGCCTGCACCTCGTCAAGTCCCTCTCCAAGGAGACCGGCTGCGCCCCGCGCCAACCGATCGGCAAGATCGTCTGGTCCGAGGTGACGGCCGCGTGAGGGCCGACCACGACATCCGCGTGGAGATCCCGGGCCTGCGCCCGCCCACCGTCCACACCTGCAACGCCGACAACCTCGAACGGATCTGGAACTCGCTCCACCACCTGCCGATGTCCCGCTTCCAGCACCACGTCCTGGAGCGCCGCCTCACCGGCCCCTGCGCCAGCCGCGACATCATCCGCGACCTCGACGACGCCCCCGCCCTCACCCTCCCCCTCGGCGAGCACGAACTCCGCATCACCTGGGCCAACTGACGCCCACTGAACGGGTATTCGCCGCCCCGTCCCCCTCTGGCCCGCGTGCCCGCTCTCGGCGAGGATGGCCGTCAGGAGCGGAAGCGCGGGCAGCACACCGGCGGAGACCGGGGACCGGCCCAGGCTTCGAGCGAGCGGGAGAGGGCGACGACGTGCCGTTACGCATGCACTTCACCGTGGAGGACCTCGCGCGCACCCGCATCGCCGACAGACCGGCCCCCTGCATCGAGCTGGGCACCGCGGCACGGCAACTCCAGGAGCGCACCCACCCGGTACGGCTCGGGGCCTGGCGTCACCGCACGCTGTCCGCCCTGCATCCCGCCTCGCGTATGGCCTTCGCGCTGATGCCCCCGCGCGGGCGGATCACCGACTTCCTGAGCGGCACGAACGCCGCTACACCCGCCGAGCTGATCGAACAGATCCGTTCCACGCCCCGCAGCCGCCTGCGAACCAGCCTGGAGGGGACGGCCCGGCACCAGCCCCTGCCCTCCTGGGCCCACCGGCTGCCCGAAGACCCGCTGCTGCTGCGGCAGTTGTGCGACAGCTTGGAACACGTGGCCGACCACGCCCTCCTTCCCCACTGGCAGGAGGTCCAGGCCATGGCCGCGGCCGACGCCGCGGTGCGTTCCCGCCAGTTGCTCGGCGGCGGCGTCGAAGCCGTCCTCGCGCGCATCAACCCGCGGCGGGTCCGCTGGCGGGCTCCCGTACTGGAGATCGCGATGGCCTCCGGTCTGGACGCCGACGTGAACCTGGGCGGACAGGGGTTGCTGCTCCAGCCGTCGGTGTTCGGCGTCGAGGCCCCGGTCGTCGACTTCGACGCGGTGCCGCAACCCGTCCTCAGCTATCCGGTGGCCCGGCTCCAGGAGGGCGCGGCCACACCACTGTTCGCGGCCCTCCCGTCCGGCGACGGCCCGGCGGTGCCGGCGGTCGACGCCGTCGGATCCGTGCTGGGCCACACCCGGGCCGCGGTGCTCGGCACCATCGCCCGTCACCCGGGCTGCTCGACCCAGCAACTCGCCGCGCTCGTCGGCATCGCCAAGGCCAGCGCCAGCGAGCACGCCACGACGCTGCGCAACGCGGGCCTGATCGTCACCCACCGGGACCGCCGGACGACCGCCCATGTCGCCACCCCCACCGGCATCGCGCTGCTCAACGCGCCCTCCGCACGCCCCTGACCGGCCCCGGTCCCGCAACGGCGCCCGTCGGAACTCCCGGGCCGTCGCCGAACACTCCGCAGGTTCCGCACCACGTCCACGCTGCCACGGGCCGCGCGGTCGCCCGGACCACCGGTGTTCGGGCCAGACCGAATCGCGTTGGGGAGCGGCTGCGCCGGCGTGCAGCCTGAGCACGGACGCCGGGTGCCAGGGGTTCGCAGCGCACCTCACGGCCCCGCGTCCGCCCCCCACCACCACCGCGAGCCGTGACCGTCCGCGCACCGCAGACGGCCACGGCTCCGAGAGCGAGAGAGAGGGAGCACATGTCGATGAGGAAGAGCGCGGCCCTGCTGGCCGCCGCCCTGGTCGCCGGCACGGCGTTGGGGCTGGCCCCGACGGTGGCCACGGCCGGGACCCCCGGGGAGGCCGGCCTCCTCAGCTGTTCTCACGCGTGGTCGAACCTGGACCCCGACGGCAGCCACCCGAAGACCATCACGCGCAGCAGCGTGAACATCCGCTCGGGCCCGCACGCGGCGCCCGGTACGACGTGCGGCATCGTGGGCGTCCTCAACCCGGGCGACCAGGTCTTCTATCACTGCTACACCACTACGCAGAGCGAAGGGACCTGGACCCACCTGCGCAAGAGCGGCACCTCGCTGGAGGGCTGGGTGAAGGACACCCTGCTCCCGGACGGCGGCAGCGTGTACGAGTGCTGACCTGAGCCGAGGCCTCGCGTGAGCGTCGGGGCTCCGACCGGCCGGAGCCCCGACGTGTCGTGAACCATCTCCGGCGCCCCGTAGCTGCCGCTGTCGCAGCGGGCGAAGCCGTGGCGCCGCTACGGTTCCTCCGTGACTTCACCTGCCTGGACCGATGACGAGATCGTTGCGAGGATCCGCGACTTCGCCGAGGCCCGCCGCCTCCCCCGCCCCGCACCGGCACAGGCCGCGGACGAGTTCGAGGCCCTCACCGGGTTTCCGATGCAGCCGCTGCTGCGGAGGATCTACTGCGAGGCGGCCAACGGGGGCTTCGGCCCCTACGGCGGCGCCCTGCGCCGCCGCGGCAGCGTCCCGTGCGGCGTGGTGTCGCTCACCGACACCAAGCAGCGGTTCAGCAACGAGACGTCCCTGATGAGCCTCTACCGTAGCTGGCTCTCCCAGCCGTCCGGGGAGGACGAGTTCTATCCGCGCAACGTGCTGCCGCTGGCGACCCTCGGCGGTGTCATCTGGTGGTGCATCGACCTCAGCACCCCGGAAGGCCGCATGTGGGGCGGGGACGAGAACGCCTGCGACCGCCACTGGCTGGCACCGCAGGACCTCACCCTCGCGCAGTGGCTCACCGACTGGCTCCGCGGCGACGACACCGCCCCGGAGATTCCGGCCGTTCCCGGCTGCCCCACCTGCTGACGGCCCGCTGCCTGCGGCCCCTCCCGCCCGCACGCCCGTGACCTGCGGTTTTCCGCTGAGCTGCGGGCGGCCGGGCTTCTGGCTAGCCTGGTCGTCGGGTGGCTGCGAAGCATCGCCGTGCCACCGGGCCCCTGGAGGCCCGGCAACCGGTGAGCGATCCGCCCCTCGGGCACGTGCGGCACCGCCCCGTGATCCACCAGGGCTTCCGACGCCATCCGCGGACGAGCCCACACACCTCTCGGACACCCCACAAGGGACACCACATGAGAGCGATCACCCTGTCTCCCGCCAAGCGCATCGCCACCGCCGCCATCACCGCCGTGCTGCTCGGCGGCACCCCCGGCCTGGCCACGGCAGCCACCCCGCAGACCGCACTGCCGACCCAGCTGACCGCGGACTGGTACCGGCTCAGGATCTACCCGAACAACACCCCGGCCAGGCAGCTGAACGTCGACAGCAGCGGCAAGGTCGTCGTGTCCGTCGTCGACCCCGAGAACCAACGCCAGCAGTGGAGCCTGAGCGGCACCGGCAGCAGGCAGCTCATCAAGAACAGGGCGACGGGCACGTGCCTGACCGCGCCGAGCGACACCCTGGACCCCGTCACCGTCCAGCCCTGCGACAAGAACAACACGCACCAGCAGTGGGACCTGCACTACGTGACGTCCACCCAACTCCAGGTCTCGCCCCGGAACCACCTCTCCCTCGCCCTCACCGGGGGCGCACAGGCCGGCAGCAACAGGGCCGTCCTCCGGGACTATGCGGCACAGGCCAACCAGCAGTGGGCCTTCCGGCCCGTGAAGTAGCGATCCCCCGAGGCACCCGGTCCCCCGCCCCGGCAGGCCCTTCGACACCCCCTGCACGCCCGTGACCTGCGCTTTCCCGCTGAGCTGCGGGCGGACGGACATCTGGCTAGCCTGGTCGGGTGGGTACGAAGCACCTCCGTATCCACGGGCTCAGGAGGCCCGGCAGCCGGGACGGCGAACGATCCGACCCCTCGGGCACGCCCGGGCACGCCCCCGTGACCCGCAGGGCTTCCGGCACCACCCCCCGCCGAAGAGCCCGCACCGCACTCCTCTCGGACACCCCACAAGGGACAACCCACATGAGAGTGACAACCATGTCTCCTGCCAAGCGCATCGCGACCGCGGCCATCACCACGGCACTGCTGGCCGGCACACCCGGCCTGGCCATGGCAGCCACCACCCCGCAGCCCACCCAGCAGACCCTGCCGACCCGGAGCTGGGTCCGGCTGGAAGTCCTGCCGCCGACCCAGCCCAGCGTCGTGAAGACGATGGAGGTCAACAGCAGCGGCACGGTCGTCATGGCCGACCGCGAGCCGAACAACAACCGCCAGTTCTGGAGCCTGAGCGGCCCCACCGGCAGGCAGCTCATCGAGAACAGGGCGACGGGCACGTGCCTGACCGCGCCGACCAGCGGCGCCAGGAGCCTCGTCACGCTCCAGACCTGCGACAGGAACAACGTGAACCAGCAGTGGAACGTGCGCTACTGGTCGGAGGGCAGGTTCACGGTCTCGCTCACGGCCCGCCCCGCCCTCTACCTCACCGGGGGCGCGACCATCGGCACCGAGGTCACCATCAGGATCTACACCTCGACCTTCGCCCAGCACTGGGCCGCGGTGCCCCCGGGGCGCTGATCCCCCCGGACGAGCGCCCGACCCCATGGCACGCCGACCCACCCCGCGGCCCTGCCCGACCCCCGGTCGGGCAGGGCCGCGTACGTGAACGCCCCCTCGACATCCCCGCATCCGCCGCATCCCCCGCCTCCCCGACACCCCCATCACCGCGATCCCCCTAGGGAGTTCCCATGGCCGCCCCCGTACGCCCCGCCCCGACCGGCACCGAGGCCACGTTCCCCATCGACGAATCCTTCATGTCCGGAAAGACGGAGAACCAGCACTGGGTCCTGCACGGCAACGCGACACTGACCACGGGACCGAACGGCAGTCTGCAACTGACCCCCGACAAGAATGACCAGGCCGGCACCGCCTACCTCGACCAGCCGTTCTCCTCCCGGCTCGGCGTCAGCATCGAGTTCGACTACGCCTGCGAGGGCACCGCCACCGGCGGCGACTTCGGCGACGGCTTCTGCCTCTACCTCATCGACGGGAGCAAGACCACGGACACCGGCGCCTACGGCGCCGCGCTCGGGTACTCCCGCATGGGCGAGACGCCCAGCACCACGAAGCCCGGGGTCACCGCCGGATACGTCGGCATCGGCTTCGACAACTACGGGAACTACGCCTCCTCCCTGGCCGGCCCCAACGCACCGGGGCGCACGCCCGACATGCTCGGCCTTCGCGGCTCCGGCAACCTCCTGGACAACTTCCGCTGGCTCACCGGCGTGAAGGTGCCCGGCGGCTTCCGGGCGAACTGGCAGAACCACGCCCGCATCCGGATCAGCATCATCGAGGGCAAGTTGACGGTACGTCACACCAAGGGCTCCGACACCGAGACCCTCATCGACAACTACGACCTCACCACAGCCCCGGGGCAGGTCTCCATGCCCGCCACCTTCAAGCTCGGCCTCTCGGCCGGCACCGGCGGGGCCAGGGCGTCCCACTCGATCAGGCACCTGTACGTCGCGCTGCCCGCCGACCTGCCGCTCACCATGACGGGCCCGGCGAAGGCCAAGGTCGGCGAGAAGGTCTCCTACACGATCACGGTGGAGAACAACGGCCCGAACGACACCCCCGACGCGGAGGTCACCGGCACGATCCCCGCCGGCCTGTCCGACGTCTCCGTGACGTGCGACCCGCACGGCGCGGCCGTCTGCGGGATCGGCTCCACCACGAACGGGCTGCGCCAGCCGGTGACCCTCCCCAAGGGCGGCAGCGCGAAGATCACCGTCACCGGCACCGTCACCCGCGCCGCCGCGAACAGTACCCTCAAGGCCACCGCCAAGATCTCCTCGCCGACCCGCGCGAACACCTCCATCCACTCCTCCGGCGCGATGGACACCCAGGTGCCGGCCGTACCCGTCCCGGTCGGCGGCCAGGTCGTCGCCCACCAGGGCCAGACCGGCTGGGCCCAGGGCGACGACCCGAACACCCTGATCGTCACGGTGGACACCAGCCAGGCGAAGTACGAGCAGACCCCCGTCTACGTCGTCTCCGTCGCCGGCCACCAGTACGTGGCGAACCTCGGCGCCCCCGGCATCCACAAGACGTCCAAGGACGGATTCGAGGTCGGACTGCGCTGGGTCGACCAGTCCGACCTGGACGTCGCGGAAGCGGAGAAGGACGGCTTCCGGCTGGACTGGATCGCCTGCCCCCAGGACGCCGAAGGCGTCGCCTGCGGCCAGACCAGCCCCGACGCCTGGCGGCAGGAGAAGGACGAGTCCCGGATCATCCTGGTCGACGTGGACACCCGCCACAAGGGCTTCACCACCATGCCCGTGATCGCCGCCTCCGTCGTGGGCGACCAGCTGACGGCCGACCTCAGCACGGTCGCGGTCATCGACCCCAGCCGCGACGGCTTCACCGTCGGCATCCGCCTCAGCAACCAGAGCGACCTCAGCCCGGCAACGGCGAAGAGCCGGGGGCTGCGGATCAACTGGATCGCCTGCCCCGAGAACACCACGACCCTCGCCGCCGGCCACACCGCCTCCGACGCCTGGCGCCAGGGCGGCGACGCGAGGATCCTGTTCACCGACGCCACGGCGCAGCAGTCGAAGCTGCCGGACAGCCCCGCGTTCGTCGCCACCGTCGTGGGCGGCATCAAGGCCGCCGAACTGTGTGTCCCCGGGATCTACAGCGCCAAGAGCACCGGGTTCACCGCCGGTGTCCGCCGCAGCGACCAGGCCGCGCTGGCACCGGACTTCGCCAGTGCCAACGGTATCGGCGTGAACTGGATCGCCTGCCCGATCCCGCCGAAGTGACCCGACCGCTCACGTAGCCCGTCGAAGTGACCGTCGGCCCAGGGGAGTTCAGCCGCTCCCCTGGGCCGACGGGTCTGCCTGGCGCTCGGTCGCGAGGGTGACCATGCGGTGCATGACCGCGGCGGGGACGGCCGGGTTGCGGGCGGCGGCTTCGGCGTTGCACGGGTCGAGCAGGCGCGTCGCCAGCTCGGCGGCGGGCAGCACCGGGTTGGCCAGCACGTGCCACCGCACGCCCTGGTCGGGGTCGGCGGCCAGCCGGACCAGGGCCTCGGGGTCGATCCGCTGGTCGCCGGCGGCGCCGCGGCGCACGCCCGGGTCGGGGTCCCGGGCGAGCCGGTCGACGTGGGCGGTGGTGGAGGCCGGGTCGTCGAGCGCGAGCACCCGCAGGCGCGGGTTCGGGTCCGCCGCGAGACGCAGCAGGCCATCGCGGGGGAAGTTGGGGTGGTTGCGGGGGCGGCCGGGGAAGGAGAGGCTTCCGTCCCACCAGGCCGCCACCTCCAGCAGCATCGCGGGCGGGGCGTCGTCGCAGGACTCGGCCAGGAAGAGCCGCACCACGCGGTCCTCGTCCCGGGCGAGCAGGGCCGCGACGTCCGCGGGCAGGTGCGGTGCCCTGGCGACGCTGCGGCGGATCAGGAGTTTCGGGGAGGCGGCGAGGCGGCGCATGGCCGCGGCGTCCTGGTGCAGTGCGCCGACCCACCACAGGGCCGAGGAGAATCCGTCGGGCTCGATGTCGGGGACCTCGGCGGCCATCGCCTCGATCTCCTCGGGGGTGGTGGGCGGCACGGCGTCGGGGTGTGGGGCGCGGGCGATGCCGCGGCCGCCGCCCGGGCGCGTGCGGGCGTTCAGGTGCTCCTCGGCGAGCTCCGCGAACAGCCCGCGCCGGGGCGCCCCGGGCTTGGCGGCGATGAGGCGTTCCCACTGGGCCGGTGACAGGTGGCCGGCTTCGGCGGCGGTGACGCGGACCTGCCGGGCCGGGTGGACGACGGCGGCGTCCAGGGCGGCGTCGGGCAGGTCCTCGCGGTACAGGAACCAGGGCCGGCCGGCGTCCAGGAGCCGCAGGAGCAGGTCGGCGGGCGCGACGCGGTTGAAGCCGAGTCCGGTCAGCCAGGCGGTGCCTGTCGCCTCGTCGACTGTGGCGGCCGAGATCAGCGCGGCCCAGGCGGGGGCGGGGACGGGTTCGGGTCCGGCGGGGTGTGTCTCTGTCACCGACTGAAGCCTACGCGCGGCCTGTGACGTTGGCGCTGGTCCCGCGCCACACCGTGGTGCACGTCGCGGGCGGCCCCAAGGCCGCCGAGCTGTGCGTCCCCGGGCTCTACGGCGCCGACCGTACCGGCTTCAAGGCCGGCGTCCGCCTCGGCAACCAGGCCACGCTGCCCCCGGACTTCGTCCGCGCCAACGGCATCGGCGTGAACTGGATCGCCTGCCCGCTCTCGCCGAAGTGACCCGTCGAGGCGGCCCGCCGGCGTGACTTCACTCCCCCGGCCGATAGTTTGTCTACGTCCTAGATGTTTTGATGGGAGTCCACACATTCGGTGTGGGTTTTTCTAAGGAGATCCACGCATGGCCCAGCTCCCCCCCGGCGTCGTGAAGCTGACCGACGGCGAGACCGCACCCCCCAAGACGCTCGCCATCTACCGCGACAGCAACCGAAAGGGCCCCGCCTACGGGATCGGCGCCGGCTTCGCGGTGAACCTCAGCGACCTGCCCATGGACGGCCACAACGGCACGAAGAGCGCGTCCAAGAACATCTCGTCGTGGGTGAACAACACCGACAGCGATGCCGTTCTGATCGACGACACGGGCAAGCGGACCTTGCAGGCCAACAGCACCCTTGAGGAGTCGTCGGCGACCAACGACAGCGTCACCCGCGTCGAGTGGGTGGCGTGACGCCCGACCACCGGGAACGCCTGGTACTCCAGCAGGGCTTCGATATCCGGCCCGCTCCCGGCTTCACGGCGGGGGAACCAGGCTGACGCCCGATCGAGGGGCGGTCTCCATGAGACCGCCCCTCGATCACGTGCGGTGGGCGTCCTCGACACCCCCTTCCGACGGGGTGCGCCCGTGTCACCGGCCGAAGCCGGCGCGCCGGGCGGGGGCCACCGGGGTCAGGAGTGCTCGATCTCGACCGACGTGATCACCACGTCCTCGAGCGGGCGGTCGTCCGCGGTGGGGGTGGTGGCGATCGCGTCGACGACGGCCTTGGAGGCGGCGTCGGCGACCTGGCCGAAGATGGTGTGACGGCGGTTGAGGTGGGTGGGGGTGCCGACCGTGATGAAGAACTGGGAGCCGTTGGTGCCCGGGCCGGCGTTGGCCATCGCGAGCAGGTAGGGCTTGGTGAAGAACAGCTCCGGGTGGAACTCGTCGGCGAAGGAGTAGCCGGGGCCGCCCGTGCCGGTGCCGGTCGGGTCGCCGCCCTGGATCATGAAGCCCTTGATCACCCGGTGGAAGAGCGTGCCGTCGTAGTACGGGCCCTGGCCCGGCTCGCCGGTGCGCGGGTCGGTGTACTCCCGGGTGCCCTCAGCGAGTTCGGCGAAGTTGCGGACCGTCTTCGGCGCGTGGAACGGGAACAGCTCCAGGCGGATCGGACCCGCCGTGGTGTGCAGGGTGGCGAACCGGGCAGTGGCCACGGGTGACTCCTCGGGTGCGGCTGGTACGGGCGGTGCGGGGCAGAACGGGCGGTGCGACGGACGGCCGATGCGGTGACCTGGGCCGTTCGGCTACCGCATCCTGGCACAGCGTGCGCCCGCGCGGCCGAACCGGGTGGGACGATCCACCCGTCACACGTACAGAGGGCTTCACGGGAGAGGGCAGGTGGTCGTGGTGGTCGGCGCGGTTCTGGTGGGGGTGCTGGTCCTGGTCGTCGCGGGGTGCGGCTGCGTGGTGTGGGCCGACCGGGGCGGGCCGCGCTGGGCCCGCGTGGTCGCGGCGCTCACCCTCGGCGCCGGGCGGGCGGTGCGCGGCTACCAGCGCAACCGGCCCCGCAGGGTGAGCAGCGGCGGGGGCGACGGCGGGGACGGCGACTGAGCCACCGGGCCTTGACGGCGCCGGACGCGGCGGTGCCGGACGTGACGCGTCCCCGGCCGCCGGAGTGGTGATCGGCGGCGGCCGGGGACGCGAGGGAGTGTCAGCTCTCGGTGGAGCCGGTGGAGCGGCGGCGGGCGGCCACGACCAGCGCCGCGCCCGCGGCGAGGGCAGCGGCGGCGCCGCCGGCCTCCCAACCGAGCCCGTCGGTGCCGGTGGCGGCGAGCGTGCCAGTGCCCGTGCCCGTGCCGGTGCTGCCCGTACGGGCGGTGGTCCCGGTGCCGGTGGTCTCGGTGAGGCCGGCGGGCTGGACGGTCTGCGGCTGCTGCCCGGAACCGTCGGTGCCCGTGCCCGTGCCGGTGCCCGTACCGCTCTCGGTGCCGGTGCCGGTGCCGTTGCCGGGCTTGACGGCCGCGGCCGCGGCCTCGTCCTCGGCGCGGGCCTTGGCCCAGCCCTCCTTGAGGAAGGCCGTGATGTCCGCGTCGTTGCCGTCGAAGGCGACCAGGGCGGCCTTGCGCACCGCCGGGCCGCCGGTCTCGATGATCTGGGAGACCTTCACCCGGTTGTCGCTGGCGCGCAGGCGCGGCAGCTCGACGGTCATGAAGTGCCGCGCGGCCTCGGCGTTGCCGTCCATGGCCTTCTGGGCGGCCGCGACGGTGTACGAGCTGCTCTCCTTGTCGGCGATGACGCGCAGGATGTCGACCCGGTCGTCCTCGAACTGGGCCTTGGCGAAGCCCTCGTTGAGGAACGCCTCGACGGCCTCGTCCGTGCGGGCGTCCAGCGCCTTGCTGGCCGCCTCGCGCACGGCCCGACCGCCGGCGTCCATGAGCTGCACGAGCTTGACCCGGTTGTCGTCGCCGCGCAGCTTGGGCAGCTCGGCGGTCAGGAAGTGGCGCAGCTCGGCGGCACCGCCCTTGAGGGCCTTCTCGGCGCCCTCGCGCACGCCGCGGCCGCTCTTCGGGTCGGCGAGGATGGCCTCGACCCGGGCGCGGTCCTCGTCCTCGGCGCGGGCCGTGAACTGGCCGGTCTTCAGGAACTCGGCGATGGCCTCGTCGCCGCCGTTGATGGCGGCACGGGCGGCCGCCTTGACGGCCGGGCCGCCGGCGCTGTGGATCCGGGCGGCCAGGAGCCGGTTGTCCGACTTCCGCAGGTCGTCGAACTCGACCTCCAGGAAGTGCCGCAGGTCGGCGGCGGTGCCCTTGAGGGCCTTCTCGGCGCCCTCGTGCACCCTGCTCCAAGATTCCGCCGGCGACTCGGCGAGGATGCGCTCGACCTCGGCGCGGTCGCGCTGCTCCTGCGCGTCGCCCTGCTCGGGCGCGGTGTCCTTGGCGGAGTCCGAGCCGGTGTCAGGGCCGGAGATGCCGGTCGGCTTGGGGGTATCGGAGGCCGAGGCCGCGGTGGGGAAGAGGACGGCGGGGGCCAGGACGGCGGCCGCGACGACTGCGGACACCCGGGGCAACTTCATCGAGGGCAGACCTGCTTCGTGTGAAAGGCTTATGAACGACCGACAGCATAGATCCACTTTTTACGATTGCCATACCAATTATCTGCCGCTCCCCCGTCCAGGGGCGCGGCTAGGGTGTGGCGGATGAGCTTCCACCTCGTCGTCGGACACGGACCCGCCGGGGCCGCCACCGCCCGCCTGCTCGCCGAACAGGGCCACGAGGTGCGGGTCGTCACCCGCACCGGGGCCCCCGCCGGGCCGGCCGTCCCCGGCGTCGAGCACCTCGCCCTGGACGCGAGCGACCCCGTACGGCTGGCGAAGGCCGCCCGCGGCGCCGTCGCCCTGCACGGCTGCGCCGCGCCGCCGCTGCCGCGGTGGACGCGGCTGTGGCCGGCGCTGGCCGACTCGCTGTGCGCGGCGGCCGAGGAGAGCGGCGCCGTGCTGGTCATGCTCGGCAACCTGTACGGCTACGGGCCGGTGGCCGCCCCGATGACCGAGGACCTGCCGCTCGCCGCGACCGGCCCCAAGGGGCGGGTGCGGGCGGCGGCCTGGGAGCGGGCGCGGGCGCTGCACGAGGCCGGGCGGATCCGGGCGGTGGAGGTGCGGGCCTCGGACTTCTTCGGCCCCGGCGTCACCGACGGCGGCCACCTGGCCGCGCGGGTGATGCCCGGTCTGCTGAAGGGCCGCTCGCTCGGCGTCGTCGGGGCCCCGGACGCCGTGCACAGCTGGACCTATCTGCCGGACGTGGCCCGGGCGATGGTCGAACTCGCTGGCGAGGAGCGGGCCTGGGGCCGGGCCTGGCACGTGCCGACCGCTCCTGCCGTGTCGATGCGGGCGATGGTCGACCGGCTGGTCGCCGAGGCGGGTGTCGGGCCGGTCGCGGTGCGCCGCCTGCCGGCGGCGGTGCTGGCCGTGGCGGGGCTGTTCTCCCCGCTGCTGCGCGAACTGTGGGAGGTGCGCTACCAGTTCGACCAGCCGTTCGTGGTGGACTGCTCCGCGTACGAGGCGGCGTTCGCGGTGCGGGCGACGCCGCTGGAGGAGCAGGTGCGGGCGACGGTCGCCTGGTGGCGCGAGCGCACGCAGCCGTAGCCGGTCGGGTGGTGGAGGCGAGGTGCCGCTGGGGCCCGCAGCGCACGCCGCGGGCCCCGGCGGTCGACGGACTCCGTTCGTCCGGCAACGCCGCGTCTCCTACTGTCCGTTCGTCGGCGGCTTCTCGCCGTCCAGCCCCGCGCGGATGTTCTGGGCGAGGATTCCGGTCTTCGGGTCGTCGCCGTCGAGGGAGTAGACCATGACGCCGCCGAGTTTCTGGTCCTTGGCCCACGCGGCCTTCTGGTAGACCACGGTCGGATCGTCGTAGGTCCAGAAAATGTTGTCGTCCTTGCTGTACCGCCAGGCGAAACTCGGCTTCTTGTTGTCCGGCTTGTAGGAGACCGGGTACTTGCCGGAGTCGAGTGCGGCGAGGTCGCGGTAGTCTTGGATACCGTCTTCGTACTTGCCGGGGGGCTTCCCGTTCGCCGAGTTGCCCAGTCCGTCGGCGTTCTCGGTGCCCACGTTCTTCCAGCCGCGGCCGTAGTACGGGATCCCGAAGGTGAGCTTCGCCCGGGCGCTCTCTCCGGCCGCTTTGATCCACATGCCGACGGCCGTCTCCACGGAGAGGTCACCGGTCGTCGGAGGTTGGAGTGCCGACTGCTGGTTGGTCTTCTTCTCCCAGGCCCCGTGGAAGTCGTAGCCCTGGATGTTGCCGAAGTCCAAGCACTTCATGACCTCTGCGGCGTTCCAGCCGGCATCCATGATCTTCGGGTCGGCGGGGAGGAAAGCGGTCAGCAGGTACTTGCCTCCACGCGGGGGGTAGGCCTTGACCAGGGCCGGATCGTCGAGCTGCTTGCGGAACTCCTTCAGCAGTTCCACGAAGTTGGCCTTGTCGTCCTTGGTGTACTTGTTCCCGTGGGTGCCGTCATCGGCTCTGAGGCCGCTGTCGCAACCGGGCCACTCCCAGTCGATGTCGATGCCGTCGAAGATTCCCTTGGCCACGCCGGTGCCGCCGAATTTCTTCACCAACACGGGGGGCTTCGGCTTCTCCGGAGGCTGCACCCAGGCCTGCTGCCAGATGTGATCGGGCAGATTCCCCTTGATGTACAGGTCGATGCAGGAGCTCACGAAATCCTTCCGGCTCTGGGCGGTCGCCGCGACGGACGACCAGTTGCGGCTGCACGTCCAGCCGCCGAGCGACACGAGGACCTTCAGCTTGGGGTGCTTGTCCTTGAGCTGCTTGAGCTGGTTGAAGTTCCCCATGAGCGCCGACGCACCCCAGCCCGGGTCGTCGGCCTCGATGGACGGCGCGAAGTCTTTGTCGTTCTTCTTGAACGGTTTGCCGTAGTCGGCGTCGGCGTCTCCGGTGTTGATGTTCGCGTCCGCCCCCAGCTTCGCGCTGTCCCCGGCGCTCCTGGTCTCCTCGAAGGCCCGATAGCCCGTGTACCCCTCGGGGTAGTCGGTGGATGTCGCCACATCTCCGGATGTGATGTTCCCGAACGCGTAGTTGAGGATGGTCAACCTGTCGGCGGTGCCGTTGTCGTGGATGGTCTTGAGATAGACCTGCCTGCTGTATATCGACCACTGGGTGAAATAACCGACGAATTCCATGCCTTTTCTCCCTTGACGGAGCATGTCGGGTGTTCGGCAGACGCGGTTCGTCCTGGCCAACGCGCGGGCGCGCGCCCGGAGGCCGCACGCCCCCGCCGCCGCACCGGCGGTTCACGGCCGACGCTCCTCATTGACACGCGGTTCCCGGCGGCCCGCATCCCGGCACTGCGGCGCGGGCCGTCGCTGGGAAGGCGGTGGCGAAACGGGCTGGCGGCGCGCCGAGCGGGTGGAACACGGGCGCAGGCGGCGGCCGCCGGAGCCCGCGAACTCGCGCTCGGACACGACCGGGCACCCCATGCTCCATTCGGGTGGCGGACATCCGCCGCCGCCCCGTGGCCCGTGCACCCTTCCGGCGACTACCTGGTTGTCATCGAATCATGACGCGCTTTCCATGGGAATTCCGAAGTCGTCGGAGGGGAAATCATGGACGGCATGGTGCTCGGCGAACTTCAGCCCGGCCAGGTCGAGGGCCGGGGACGGGGGCGGGCGCGCCGAACAGTAGAGCGCCCCCGCGCCCTGCGTCCCGTGCTCCCGTGCTCCCGTGCTCCCGTGCTCCCGTGACGAAACCCCTCCGTGCCCGCCCCTTCCTCGTCCGTTCACCGGACGCCGGGCCCCGGCTTCCGTAGTATTCCGTCCGTGGCCAAACGACGTGACGTTGAGCGGGAAGTCCTGGCATCCATCGGCGAGTTGGCGTCCTCCGGGTTACCGGCCGCCGAGCTGTTCCGCGAGCTGCACATCCTGCTCCTGGAACCGCTCGGCTTCGACGGCGGCTGCTGGCACGGCAACGACCCGGTCACCGGGTTCCCCACCTCCACCGTCGCCGACGGCCTCGATTTCGCTCAGTTCGAGCAGGCCGTGCAACTGGAGCTCCAGGGCGGGGACGCCACCACCTTCGCCGCGATCCGCACCTCCGGCCACCGGGTGCAGACCATCGACCGGGCGACCGATGGCCGCCCCGAACGCAGCGTCCGCTACCGGGAGTTGCTCCACCCCTGCGGCTACGGCGACGAGCTGCGGATCAACTTCGACCTCGGCGGCGGCCGCTGGAGCTCCGCGGCGTTCATGCGCGAACGCGCCCGCGGCCGCTACGACCTGTCCGACCTGCGCCTGGCCGAACGCGTCGCCGCGCCCATCGGCGCCGCCCTGCGCGACGCCCACCTCGCCGCCCTGCGCAGCGCCGGCCCGCCGCAGCCCCCGCACACCCCGGCCGTCGCGATCCTGGACGGGTACGGGCGGCTGCGCTCGGCGGACGCGGCGGCCCGCGAACTGATCGGGCGGATGGCCGAACCCACCGCCCACACCGGCGGGGTGCCCAGCGGCTTCCTCACCGTCGCCCGCCTGGCCGCCCGCCGCGGCGGCCCCACCGAGATGCGGGTGTGCACCCCCGACGGCCAGTGGCTGACCCTGCACGCCTCCCCGCTGGACGGCCGCCGCGGCGGCGTCGCCGTCGTCACCTCCCCGGCCTCCCCCGTCCAGCGCCTGCCGCTGGCGATCCTCGCCCACGGCCTGTCCCCGCGCGAACAGCAGGTCGCCCTGCACGCGGTGCGCGGCGCCAGCACCAAGGACATCGCCGCGCTCCTGCACCTGACCGTGCCCACCGTCCAGCAGCACGTCACCGCGATCCTCCACAAGACCGGCGTGGGCAGCCGCCGCGAACTCGTCGCCCTGCTGATGGCCGACCACCTCCCCACCCTCGGCCTGCCGCCGCAGTAGCGCCCCTCCGGCCGCCCTTCTCCGGTCTGCCTGCTCCGGTCACCGGGCCGAACCGCTGTGCCCCGCGCCCCGCCGGTGTCCGCGCATCGCGGCGCCTGCTAGCATCCGCGCAGTTCAGCGGCATGATCACAGGAAAAACAGGGTGGGGTCCGGATGCAGGACGGTACCGGCGAGCAGCCGCACGACACCGCGGCGGCGCAGGACGCGGCGACGGCACAGGACGCAGCGGCAGCGCAGGGCGGCGAGGTGACACGCCGTCGGCGGCGGTCCCTCGCCGTCGCGGCGGGGGTGTGCGTCCTCGGGGCGGCCGGGATCGGCGCGGCGCTCCTGGTCTCTTCCCCGGGCGGCACCTCGGCCGGTCCGGGCGGCGCGGCGAGCCCGGCCGCGTCGGCCAGCCCTTCGGCCGACCCCTCGCCCGGCGCCCCGGCGCAGGCCGCGCCTGCGGCCGCCCCGGAGGCGACGGCTCCGGCGAACACCGACCCCGCACCCGACCCCGCTTCCGCCCCGCCCGAGGCGGCGATCGCGGCGACGCAGGACGCCGGGGGCCCCGGGGCCGGCGAGCCGTCCGCCCGGCCGGCCACCACCCGCCCCCGGTCCCAGGCCGCGCCCACCGCCGCGGCCACCGGTACGAGCGGGGCACAGTCGGCTGGGGAGCAGTCGGCGGGCCGCTCGCAGGCGCCGGCCGGCAAGCCGTCCCCGTACTGGACGATCCCGCCGCGCCCGGAGCTGCCGGCCCCGCCCACGTCGGTTCCGACCAATGCCCACTGCCCGCCGCTGCAGGCCATGACCTACGACGGCTGCCGGTCCATCGGCCCGGTCATCACGCTCCCTCCCGTGGTGCGGCCGACGGGCTGACCCGAAGGCTGCCGCGGCGTGGCTGCTGCTGGAGGAGTGGCCGGACGCCCTGCCGGGGCGGCATTGCCAGGACATCGCCGTCGCGCCGTTCGAGGTGCGGTTCGAGGGCTGCCCTGTTCGGCCCGGTCCCGGAGGTGGGCGGGGACGAGCAGGACGGTGCGGGCGGGGAGTTCCGTCCGGCCCGGGCTTCCGCCCCGGTGGGACGGGTGCGCGACGGCCTGGTGCGGCGCGGCGTGGACTGCCTGCTGTTCACCGCCGACGGCGCCCACGACACCATGCAGCAGGGCGGCGCCATCCCCGGCCACCTCGCCACCGCCACGTTCGGCTCGCGCGCCCCCGAACGGCTGGCGGTGCTGCGCCGCCACCAAGGCGAAGGGCCGCTGACCGCCATGGAGTTCTGGATCGGCTGGTTCGACCAGTGGGGCCTGCCGCACCACGTCCGAGACCCGAAGGAGACCGCCGCCTCGCTGGACGAACTGCTCGCCATCGGCGCCTCCGTCAGCCTCTACGTGACTCCTCCCCCGGCTGATGCCGGGGGCTTCTCGCTAACCCTTGCGGGCGTCGCGACGGACCAGCCCGGCCCGTAGAACGTTGGTGGCTCCCACCGTGTCAGCGTGCGCCCGGTGGTCGCACTTCTGGCAGTGGAACTTCTCCTGGGTGGGCCGGTTGTCCGCGCTGGTGTGCCCGCATTCGGGGCACTGGCGGGACGTGTTGCGGGGGTCCACAGCGATCACTTCCCGTCCGGCGCTCTCAGCCTTGGCGTGCAGGATCGTCAGGAACACCCCCCATCCGGCATCCGAGATCGAGCGGTTGAGTCCGGTCTTCGCCGACGCACCGTTGGGCAGGAACGCGCCCGGGTTGTCCGGGTCGGGCTTGGGCGCGGCGGTGCGGACCATGTTGCGGATCGTCAGGTTCTCGTGCGCGATGAAGTCGTGCTCACGCACCAGCTTGAGCGCGGTCTTGTGCGCGTGGTCAAGCCGCTGGCGGCGCACCTTGCGGTGCAGCTTGGCGACCTTCTCCACGACGCGGCGGTGGTTGGCGGTGCGCTTGTCCCGGCGTACGCGGGGGAACTTGGCGAGGGCCTGCTGTGCGGCTTCGCGGCGTTGGCGCGGCCGTGGCGGGGGCTGGGCACGAACCCGCCACCCGAGTCGGCGAGGAAGTTGGCTATGCCCATGTCGATGCCGACCACGCTGCCGGTCGCCGGCAGCGGCGCAGGCTCGGCCTGTTCCGCGGTGAGGACGACGTACCAGCGCCTGCCCTCGCGTTTGACGCTGACAGTCTTGACCTTGCCGACCACCGGCCAGTGCCGGTTGACCTTGACGTGCCCGACGCCCTGGAAGCGCACGCGGGTCACCGGGTCGTGCGGGGTGGAATCCCACCGGCAACCGTCCCCGTCCTTCGGGAAGTCCACCGTGTCGAACCAGTTCACGCCCCGGAACCTGGGATAGCCCGGCGTCTCCCCGGACTTGACCCGGCGGAAGAACGCCGCGAACGCCTTGTCCAGCCGACGAAGCGTGGCCTGCTGCGAAGAGAACGACCAGCGCCCCTGACAATCGGGGTCGAACGCCCGGATCTCCTTGAGCTGCGCCGACTGGTCACCGTATCGGACAGCGGTCTTCGAGACATGCCGGTAGGCGTCACGACGCTCCTGCAACGCCCCGTTGTAGAGAGAGCAGTGATCACGCAGCATCTCGGCGAGAGCCTGCGTCTGGCCCACGGTGGGCCGCATGAGGAACTTGTACGCACGGATCATCCGGCCCACCCCCCTTCGGTAGATGTGATCAAGCTAGTGCACGCCACTGACAACGAAGCGATCTCCGCCGCTTCGCGCCTCCGGGCCAAGGATGCATTCCATCCCCGGCTAAAGCCGGGGATACCCTGCAAGATCAGGGATGGCGCACGGCGGCACCAGCTTCGGCCTGTGGGCGGGCGCCAACCACTCCGGCGCCCACCCGCTGGACGCCGGCTACGAGCCGACCGTCACCAGCTACGACTACGACGCGCCGATCGGCGAGGCCGGCGAGCTGACCGAGAAGTTCCACGCCCTGCGCGAGGTCATCGGCCGCTACCTTCCCCTGCCGGACGGCGAACTGCCCGGCCCCGTACCCCGGGTGGCGCCGCAGCGGCTGGAGCGCGCGCGGGGGCGGGCGGTCCTGGCGCGGGCCCTGGACGCGCTGTCGCGGCCGCGGCGGCACGCGGCGCCGCTGCCGATGGAGCAGGTCGGGCAGGGCCGCGGCCTGATCCACTACCGCACCCGGGTGCCCGGCCCGCGCCCCGAACTGCCGCTGCGCATCGACGGGTTGGCCGACCGGGCGCAGGTCTTCGCGGACGGCCGCCCGCTCGGGGTGCTGGAGCGCAACTCCCCCGGTGCGACGCTGCCGCTGGCCACCGGGCCCGACGGGGTCGTACTGGACATCCTGGTCGAGGCGCTGGGCCGGGTGAACTACGGCCCGCAGATGGACGACCGCAAGGGCATCACCCGCGGCGTCTCGCACGGCCACCAACGGCTCTTCAGCTGGGAGATCCGCCCGCTGCCGCTGACCGACCTGTCCGCGCTGAGTTTCACCGACGGCGCCCAGGCCGGGGAGGCGGGCGACGGGGAGCCGGCCTTCCACCGCTTCACCGCCGAACTCCCCTCCCCCGCCGACGCGTTCGTCGCCCTGCCGGACTGGGGCCGGGGCCTGCTGTGGCTCAACGGCTTCCTCCTCGGCCGCCACTGCGCCGCCGGCCCCCAGCGCACCCTCTACGCCCCCGCCCCCCTGTGGCGGGCCGGCACCAATGACCTGGTCGTGCTGGAACTCGAACGGCACGGCACCGCGGTGGAGTTGCGCGACGAACCGGACCTCGGCCCGGTCACGGCGGCCCCCAGCTCCGACTACTGACCTCGGCCCACCGCACCGGCCTCCGCACCGGCACAGGAAGTCGGACCCGCCGACTTCCCACTCCGCGCAGGTGCCCCGGGGCCCGAGCGGGTGCTGCGGGTCCCGCTGTGCGCGGCGGTCCCGCTGTGTGCGGCGGTCCCGGCGGCCAGGCCGTTCCCGAGCCCGGACGGCGAGCCCGCGACTCGGTGTACGGCTGCTCACCGCCGGAGCCCGGCCCGGGTCGGCCCGGGTCGGGTCGGGATCCCGCTCCGGTCAGGTGCCGATCAACTGCAAGGAGGCCCACAGGGCCAGGACCGCGGCGGTGAGGGTGGCCGGGACGGCGAGCAGGCCCAGGCGGGTGAACTCACGCAGGTCCACCGGCACTCCGCGGTCACGGACGATGCTGCGCCACAGCAGGGTGGCCAGCGAGCCGGCGTAGCTGAGGTTGGGGCCGATGTTCACCCCGAGCAGGACCGCGAGGACGGCACCCGGCCCGGCCGGGGCCGCCAGTGGCACCAGGGCGAGGGTGGCGGGCAGGTTATTGATGGCGTTGGCGAGGACGGCGGCCAGCGCGGCGATGCCGAGCAGGGCCGGCAGCCCGGTGCCGGCGGGCACGAGGTGGGCCAGGCCGGCGGCCAGGCCGTTGTCGACGACCGCGCGCACCACGATGCCCAGGGCGAGGACGAACGCCAGGAACGGCAGGGCGGCCGAGCGCACCACCGTCGCGGGGGTGGCGTGGCCGCGGGCCAGGGCGCGCACGGCCAGGACGGTGGCGCCAGCGGCCGCCGCCCAGGCCGGGTCGACGTCCAGCGCGGAGGCGAGGCCGAACCCGGCGAGCGTGCAGCCCACCGTGACCAGGGCGAACAGCGGCATGGCGGGGGCCGGTGCGGGGTCGGGGGCCCCGGTGGGGGCGGCGTCCAGGTCGGTGGCGAAGAAGCGGCGCAGCACCAGGTACTCGACGCCGACGGCCGCCAGCCACGGCAGTGCCATCAGGGCGGCGAAGCGGCCGAAGCTCAGGCCGCTGGCGGTGAAGGCGAGCAGGTTGGTCAGGTTGGAGACCGGCAGCAGCAGCGACGCCGTGTTCGACAGGTGGGCGCAGGCATACAGGTGCGGTCCGGGCCGGGCGCCCAGGCGGGCGGCGGTGGCCAGGACGACCGGGGTGAGCAGCACGACGGTGGCGTCCAGGCTGAGCACCGCGGTGACCGCCGAGGCGACGGCGAACACCTGGACCAGCAGCCGGCGCGGACGGCCGGCGGCGCTGCGCGCCATCCAGGCCCCGCAGGCGCGGAACAGTCCCTCGTCGTCGCAGAGTTTGGCCAGCACCAGGACGGCGGCCAGGAAGCCGATCACCGGGCCGAGGCGGGCGGCCTCGGCCGTCGCGTGCTCCAACGGGACGGCGCCGGTCGCCACCAGCAGGGCGGCGGCCGGCACCGCGGCGCCGGCCTCCGGCCAGCCCCAGGGGCGGGCGACGGCGCAGACCAGGACGAGTATCAGCAGGCCCGCGGACAGGACTTCGGCGCAGGCGGTGTTCAGGGGTGCTCCTCGGGGGCGGGTGGGGTGGTCGGTGCGCGGGCCTGGTTCGCGGCCCGGCGCAGCATGCCACACCGGTCGGCGGCGGGCGCCGGGCGGGTCCGTGCGCCCGGATCCGCACCCCCGCCCTCCCCTCCCCCTGGGAGCAAGTCAGGTCAGTCCCACCAGAAGGACCACTGGTGGGCGCCCACCAGCTCCTCGGCGTACTCGGTGAGGCTGCCGGAGCCCTGGAGGACCAGGTCGGGGCAGAAGGCGGTGTGCTCGGCGGCCAGCGGGAGCGCCTCGGCGAGGGTGGCGGGCGGCACGGGGACGCTCAACACCAGGGTGTCGAAGCCGACTTCGACGATCTGCGCGCCGAAGCGGCGCTCCCAGTCGGCGAGCACGGCGGCGATCTTGGCGATGTCGTTCTCGTGGTTCGTGGGGCCGCTCCAGCCGCACACCGCGAGTGCGTGGGCGCCGCTGTCGGCCCTCACCAGGCCGAGGCGGACGTCCTTGACGGACCGCAGCACCTCGGCCAGCTCCCGGGCCTCGGCGCCGGCGGCGCCGTCCGGGACGGTGGCGGCGGGGGCGAGGCCGGGCCAGGTGCGGCCGTAGGGGGCGAGGGTCTCGTCGATGATCTCGGCGTCCTCGTCCGTCTCCCCGTCCTCGTCCTCGTCGGCCTGCTTCCACCAGGTGCTCAGCAGGGCGGCCGGGTCGTAGAGGTCGGGTATGGCGGCGTCGGTCGGGTAGAGCTCGCCGGACAGCCAGGGCCGGTAGTCGGGGTCGGTGTGGTCGAGCGGGCTGAGCAGCAGCGGCCACAGCCCGGTCTGCGGGTGGGCGCGGTGCAGCTGCCGCCACAGCCCGGCGGGCGCGGGGCCGTCGCTGATCCACAGCAGCGGCCGGCGCCCCTCGTCCTCGGCGACCGTACGGCCAGGCGGCAGGTCGACGGGCCGGGCGGCGAGGGCGGCGGCGAGGTCCAGGTGCTCGGTCATGCGGCTCACCGTAGGCGCCACCACCGACAACGACCGCCGGCGTCCGGCCGCAGGCGCCCCGGGCGCCGACGGCGGGCCGGCCCGGCGAACCCTCACCCATCAAGCACGAGAAGTCGGCCCCGCCGACTTCCCACGCCACACGGGGACCGCCCGCGCACCTGCACGCCTCGGCCGGCTCGGCCCCGGCGCTGCCCACCCCCGACCCACCTCGACCCCCAGCCTGCGGACGCGCGCCCCCGAGCGCCTCAGGAACACGGCACGGCGCCGCCACAGCGCCGACGGCAGGCCGACCTGCCGAACCCTCAGGACAGGCCGGCTCCCCCAGGCACGAGAAGTCGGCCCAGCCGACTTCCTGCGCGGCACACCCCGCACCGCACCGCACCCGCCCGCGCGTGTAGGCACGCCTCGACCGGCACTGTCTCGCCCCGAGGGCGGCGAGGCCCTCGGGGCGGGGTCGAGGCCGATGACGGCGAGGACGGAGGCGGGCTGGGCAGGGATGGCGGCACCGGAGAGGACGGTGTCGGCCCGGAGCCAGGACGGCGGCGCCACGGCGAGGCCCCGGACATCGGGCGCAGGCCGGTGGCCGGTGTCGGCAAGCACGCCCCCCACCGACACCACGGGACCAGGACAGCCCCACCCGCGTGCGCCGGCACGCCGCGGCCGGCTCTGCCACGGCGCCGACGGGCGCCGACGGGCGGCGAGAACCCGAGGGGCAGGCCTGGCCCCACCAACCGCTCAGGACCAGGGCAGCCCCGACCGCGTGCGCCAGTACGCCTCGGCGGGCTCCGCCATGGTGGCGAGGGTGGCGAGGTCCTCGGGGGTGGGGCGCAGGGTGGTGGCGGCGAGGTTGGAGGTGAGCTGGGCGGGGGTGGCGGCGCCGGAGAGGACGGTGTCGGCCCAGGGTTGGGCGGCGGCCGCGGCGAGGGCGAGGGCGTCGGGGGTGGTGCCGGTGCGGGTGGCGAGGGTGCGCAGGGGGGTGGTGTCGGGGCCGGTGGCGTTGCGGCCGGCGAGGCGGCCGTTGGCCATGCCCTCCTTGACGACGACGAGCCAGCCGGCCGCGTGGGCTTCGGCGAGGGCGGGGGCGGCGGAGGTCTCCAGGAGGTTCCAGGTGGCCTGGACGGCGGTGAACAGGGGTCGGCCGTCGGTGGTGACGGCGAGGGCCCGGCGGATGGTGTCGGCCTGGGCGGGGCCGCTGGTGGACAGGCCCACGCGTACGCCTTGGGCGGCGAGGGTGGCGAGGCGCCGGTGCAGGGCGGGGTCGGTGAGGGCGGGGCTGTCGGGGGTGACGGAGTGGACCAGGTAGACGTCCAGGTGGTCGCCGAGCAGGGCGCGGGTCTCGCGGATCTGGCGGTCGTAGACGGCCGTGGAGTGTTCCTTGACCTCGTGTGCGGCGACTCCGCTGGTGCGCCAGTCGGCGGTGTAGGTGTAGCCCCACTTGCTGCCGACCGTCACCTCGGCCGCGGCCTCGGGGTGTTCGGCGAGCCACTGGCCGAGGAACTCCTCGGCGCGGCCGTAGGAGCGGGCGGTGTCGAGGTAGCGAACGCCGGCGGCGTACGCGGCGTCGAGGAGGGTGTGGGTGCGCTCGCGCAGGGCGTCGACGGTGCGGTCGGCGGGCAGGTCCGTGTCGCGCCCGAGGTTGATGTAGCCGGGCCGGCCGACGGCCGCCGTGCCCAGGCCGAGGCGCGCGGGGTGCGGGCGCGCGGTGGCGGGGGCGGGGGTCGGGGTGGCGGCGGGGTCGGTCGGCATGGCGGGGTCTCCTCGGGCGCGGTGGTTCTCACCTGGGACTTTAGTCGTGCCGCTGCGGCCGCAGGTGGTGCCGGCGGGCTACCAGGACGCCCACCCGCTCCCCTCCGACAGCGAGGACAGCGAAGACGACGACGGCAGCGACGCACCTGCGGCGCGCGCCGGCGCGGCGCCCTGGTCCAGGCGCAGCACGAAGTTGACGTAGTCGAGCGGCTTGCCCGGCCAGTGGCGGTCGTTGCTGGTGAGCAACTGGCTGCGCAGGCCGCCGTGTTCGGTGACGGGCCCGGGGGTGGTGCGCAGGTTGGGCTGCCAGCCGCGGCCGCGCTGGTGGTGTTCGAGGGAGAGCGTCCAGCTGTCCTCGTCCATCTGGATGGTGGCGCCGACCCGTCCGGGTAGCACCCGCAGTCCGTGTGTGCCGCGGACGACCGCCCGCTGGTCGAAGTCGGCGCTCCTGCCGACGACGGTGATCCGCCATGCGCCGTGGAACCTGAGCACGCCTGTCTCCTGACGCCGCGGCGCCCGCTCCGGCAGAGGGCGCCCCGTCAACGTCTACGGCTCCGGACCGCTGCCGGGCTCAGTGAGCCCGAACCGGGCGGGATACCCGGTTGGGCCCGGGCCGGCTTCTCGGTCACTCGGGTCGTGCGGCGGTCGGGGCGCCCGCGACGCGGCGCTCGCCGCCGTTGCGTTCCTGCCAGAAGCGGTACACCTCGACGGCGGCGTCGCGCTGCTCGTGGCGCATGGGCATCCGGCGTTCCTGGTAGGGCTTGGCGAACTCGGCGTAGAAGCTGTCCAGTTCGAAGCACTTGCGGTCGTCGACGTAGTGGGGTTCGTAGGCGTCGCGGGTGGTGAGGAAGACGACCTCGTCCGGCGAGCAGTAGTACAGGGAGCCGAGGCACATCGGGCAGGGGTGGGCGAGTACGTAGATGGTGGTGCCGGTCAGGTGTTCGGTGCCCAGTTTGGTGCAGGCTTCGCGGATGGCGAGGATCTCCGCGTGGGCGGTGGGGTCGTTGGTCTGGGCGACCTTGTTGGGGCTCTCCGCGAGGATCCTGCCGTCCTTGACGATGACGGTCGCGAACGGGCGGCCGCCTTCGGCGACGTTCTGGCGGGCGATGTCGATGGTGCGCTGGGCGAAGTCCACGGTGTTCCTCCGGAGTTGAGAGAGATGGGGGGCGGGCCGGATGGCTGTGCTCCCGGCCCGCCCGGCGCCGACTGGCGTGTCGCGTGTCGTCCTGTCGGTGTGTCAGAACGGCTTGGTCGGCAGGTACTTGCCGTCGAGGGTGATGACGGCGCGCTCGCCGCCGTCCGGGTCGGCGACCTTCTTCACGTCGAGCCGGAAGTTGATCGCGGAGATGATGCCGTCGCCGAACTCCTCGTGGACCAGGGCCTTGAGGGTGGTGCCGTAGACCTGGAGCATCTCGTAGAAGCGGTACATCGTCGGGTCGGTCGGGATGCGGTTGGGCATCGAGCCGCGGACCGGGATGGTCTGCAGCAGCAGCGCGGCGTCGTCGTCCAGGCCGAGCAGTTCGGCCACGGCCTTCGCGGACTGCTCCGGCAGCGGGTGCTGGCCGAGGACGGCGGCGGTGGTGAAGGCCACCGACAGGCCGGAGGCCTCGGCGATCTGCTTCCAGGACAGGTTCTTGCGGGTCTTGGCTTCGACGGCCTTGTCGGCGAGGGCTTCGCGGGCGGTCTGGCTGGTCTGGGCGTGCACCATGATCGGTACGTCCTTTCGGGGGGTGTGTCGCCCGGAGACGGGACGACATGAGAAGGGGAGGGGGTGTGGTGGTCAGGCGGCGAGCGTGGGGGCGGCGGTGAGGTCCTCGACCCGGCCGGTGGGGATGTCGTAGACCCAGCCGTGCAGGGCGACCTTGCCTTCGGCGAGGGCGCGGGCGACCGAGGGGTGGGTGGCCAGGTTCGCCAGCTGGGCGTGCACGTTCTGGCGTACCAGCGCGGGGACGTCGCCGTCGGCGGCGGTGCGGGCCACGGAGGCGTCCGCGTGGCGCAGCCAGGTGGCGACCGCGGGGGCGGCGCTGAGGTCGTGGCCCTGGGCGAGGGCGGTCATCGCGCCGCAGGCGGAGTGGCCGCAGATGACGATGTCCTTGACGCCCAGCGCGGTGACGGCGTACTCGATGCTGGCGGCGACGCCGTCGGCCTCGGGGCTGTGGGCGGGTACGAGGTTGCCGGCGGTGCGGATGACGAACAGGTCGCCGGGTTCGGTGCCGGTGATCAGTTCGGGGACGACGCGGGCGTCGGAGCAGCTGATGAACAGCGTGTCCGGGGTGTGGTGGGTGGCGAGGTGCGCGAAGAGCTGCGCCTTGGCCGGGAAGACGTCCCGCTGGAATCGGGCGACGCCGTCGGTGAGGTCCTGCACGGTCACTCCCTTCGGATGGTGATCGGCCCTGTGGGCTGGTGAGATCCACCATGCATGACCTGCTCCTATAGTGTCCAAGAGCCGTTGACCATGGGATTCATTGGTCTCATCTATAGGTGGGGCTACAGTGGTGGCCATGGCCGCTCTCGAACTGCGTCACCTGCGCTACCTGCTCGCCGTCGCCGAACACGGCAGCTTCACCCGCGCCGCCGAGGAGCTGCACATCTCCCAGCCCACGCTCTCCCAGCAGATCAAGCAGCTGGAGAGGACCCTGGGCGTGCAGCTGCTGGACCGCACCGGCCGCGCCGTGCGGCTCACCGACGCCGGCGCCGTCTACACCGACCACGCCCGGCGCGCGCTGCGCGACCTGGCCGCCGCCGAGCGCGCCGTCCACGACGTCCAGGACCTCACCCGCGGCCACCTGCGCCTGGGCGTCACCCCCACCTTCACCGCCTACCTGGTCGGGCCGCTCACCGCCGAGCTCCACGCCCGCCACCCCGGCATCGGCCTCACCCTCGCGGAGATGACCCAGGAACGCATCGAAGCGGCCCTGCTCGCCGACGACCTCGACGTCGGCATCGCCTTCGCCGGCGCCCACCTGCCCGGCATCGCCGCCGCCGGGCTGTTCACCGAGACCCTCAGCCTCGTCACCGGCACGGCGCGCGCCGAGGCGATGCCCACGCCGCTACCGGTCCACGCCCTCCAGGACGAGCAACTCGCCCTGCTCACCGGCGGATTCGCCACCCGTGGCCACATCGACGCCTACTTCGAGCGTCACCGGGCCGTCCCGCGCATCGCGGTCGAGGCCAACTCGATCCAGGCCCTCACCGAGATCGTCCGGCGCACCGGCCTGGCCACCGTCCTGCCCGACGCCATCGCCCACGACCACCCCCACCTCGCCCCCGTGCCCCTCGACCCGCCGCTGCCCACCCGCACGGTCGCCCTCCTGCACCGCGAGGGCGCCTACCGCAGCGCCGCCGCCCGCGCGTTCACCGGGCTGACCCACGACCTGGTCCGCGCCCGCGGCTACGCGCCCGCGCCGTAGGGGCCGTACGGCTTCAAGGGTCAGCGGCGGGCGGCGGCCAGGGAGCGGAGCTGGACGTGGACGGCGGCGGGTTCGGTGCCAGTGAGGGCGGCGACCTCGGCGGCGGACAGGTCGAGGACCAGGTGCAGCAGCAGGACGTCCTGCTGGGCGGCGGTCAGGTGGGCGACCGGGCCCAGCGGCCGGGGGCCGGCCTGGGCGCAGACGCGGCGGCGCACCGCCTGCCAGGCGCAGGCGGTGGGGCTGGCGGTGGCCAGGGCGTCGAGCCAGTGGCCGCTGAGTTCCTCGAAGGCCGCGCGGACGGCCAGGGGCGCGTCGGCGGGCGGCAGGAGCAGTCCGGCGTAGCCAAGGTAGTGGCGCAGGTGGAGGTCGTGCAGCGCCCACAGGCCCAGGGCGGGCCCGGGGGCGGCCGAACGGCGTGGTGGTGTCGGCATGGTGGTGTCCCGGGGTGGCGCGGGTGGGTGCTGGTCCGCGGCCGGGCGCGGGTGGGTGCCGGTCCGCGGCCGGGGCGCGGGTGGCGCGCCCCGGCCGCGGACCGGGTCACACGAGCACCGGCGGGTTGTCGTCGGTGCCTTCGCGGCCCGCCGCGGCGGGGTGTCCGGGGCCCTCGTCCCGTTCGGCGGCGAGGCTGTTGCGCAGGGTCACCCACAGGCGGAACAGGATGTCCGTCGAGGTGCCGGCGCTGGAGGACTGCATGGCCCGGGCGAACTCGCTGTGGTGCGTACGCGAGTTGACCGGCAGCGGGGTGCGGGCGTTGTTCGTCCGGTCCCAGGCCGCCGCCCACAGGGCGCGGCGGGCCTCCCTGACCCCACAGACCTCCATGTAGGCGAGGAACACGGGTTTGCGCAGCGGGGCCTCGCCCTTGAGGACCATGGCCAGGGTGCTGGAGGGCAGGCGTCCGCCCCGGTCGCGGGCCCGGCGGTCCAGTTCCCGCAGGGAGGGCCAGTCGGCCTTGCGGCGCATCTCGTGCATCGCGCGGCGCAGGTCGGCGAAGGAGTCGGCCTGTTCGGGGTCGATCCGCCGGGGCGCGCGCAGTCTGCGGCTGCCCGAGGGGCGGGGCACGTGGGCCCAGTAGTTGGCCTGGACCCACTTGCGCCGGGCGGTCTTGAGGTCGCCGCCGCATTCGCGGGCGACGGCCTCGACGACCTTCCAGCTCGGCACGGAGTGCCCGCCGGCGGCCCGTTGCAGGGTGGTGGGGTGGTAGTTGGTCCGAGCGGCGAGCTGACGGTACGTCAACTCGGCCTGCTCGCGCTGCTCCCGCAGCCAGGCGGCCAGCCGGCCCAGCGCCGGCTCGGTCGCCTCGATCGGGTTCTCTCGGCGTCCCATCGCTGGCAGGCGCTCTTCCTAGGCCCGCTCCCGTCGGAGCCTGGCGGCCAACAGGCAGCCGCCGGTGGCCAGTTCGAGCGCCGCTCCGGCCGACATGCCGGTCGCCACCAGGGCGGCGGCCAGCGTGACCGCCAGGACGACCACGACGACGACCACGGCCGTCCCGTACGGGCGCGGGTGGTGCGGGCGCGGCGGTACCGGGTCCGCCGTCGCGCAGTGGGCGGTGCGGGTGCGGGTGCGGATGCGCTTGTTCCGGTTCCTCTTCATCGAGGAGTCCTCCATATCACTGTCCACTCCAACTGGCGGGCACTTGTGCGGTTGGCGTCGCACGGGGTGCCCGGTGGCCTCACACTCTGTCAGGCGTATGGGTGAATCCCAATCGGTTCGGTGAACATCGCGCAGATTGATGCGCCACGGTCCCGGCCACTCGCCGCAATCTCGTGAATGCTCTACCAGAGAAGCACAGTTCAGCGAACTGAAACCGAATTTTGATGCGCCTTTGTGCAGCGCGCCCTTGTGAGGCCTCCTGGCTGGATGTGACGATTCGGAGTGCGGCGTCATCCGGACTCGCGGGTTCGGAACCCGGGGCGCTGTTCACTCCAACAATCGGGATCATCGGCAGCGGGCCGTGTTGGCGCATGGGTCCGTCCGAACAGCAGAGACCGCCCGGCCCTGGTGGCCCGAGCGGTCTCTCTGCGTTTTCCGGCGCGTTTCCCCGGCGCGCTTGCCGCGCGGTGGACGTCAGGTCAGTCGCGGGTGGTCCAGCGCTGGGTGGCGCTGGTCGCGGAGGGCGCCGAGAGCATCACGCCCTTGCCGGACTCGTTGCTGGGGGTGTCGAGGACGTAGCCGGTGTTCGGGTCGGTGATCTTCAGGCTGCCGTCGTCGTTCCGGGTGACCTGCCACTTCTGGGAAGCGGACTGCGCGTCGGACGGTTTCACCGTGACCCGGTAGCTCGGGTAGCCGCTGGACGTCAGGGACAGGGAGGGGTTGCAGCCGTCGTGGATGCGCACCGTGCCGTCCGCGTTGGCGTCCAGCCGCCACTGCTGCCCGAGGTCGGACGCGCCCTTGCCGGAGATGGTGGCGTAGGCGCCGGGGAGCACCATGCAACCGCTGGTCTGGTGCGACAGCACGAGGAAGCCACCGTTGGAGAGGAAGTGGGGCCGGCCGTCGCCGACGGGCAGGGGCCCGTAGTAGATGGTGTGCTTGGCCAGCAGGTCGAGCGTCGTGCCGGTGGTGGCCAGCGGCGGGACGGCGGCCGGGCGGACGGTCTTGTAGTAGTCGGCGAACGTGGACGACGTGTGGTCGAGCATCGCCTTGGCGGTCCCCTGCCAGCCCCCGTCGACCTTCCGCCACAGGTCGAGCAGGGAACCGGCGACGTTGCCGGAGACCGCGTCGCCGTTGTCCCAGCCGTTGCCGTAGGCGAGTTCGGTGCTGCTCCCGTCCGCCCACACGTAGCGGTTGTCGCCGAGCAGGTAGGCGCCGACGGCGCTGGCGAAGCCCTCGACCCAGGCGCAGGGGCGGGTGCTGGCCGCCCAGGGGGACGTCGGAGCGCAGATGCCCTCGCGCGGTATGCCGCCGTAGAGGCGGTCCATCAGGAAGTGGCCGCCCTCGTGCAGGACGATGTGCTCGGAGTCGGGGTCGGCGGCGGGAAGGTAGATGGTGTTGTCGAGTTCGTACACCGGACCGCTGGTCGAGTTGGGGCTCCAGAAGACGGTGAGCTCGACGCAGGAGTTGCTGTCCGGCTCGCGGGCGCTCCAGCAGGCGCTGACCGGGTTGTTGCGGCCCCACCACAGGAGGTTGAGGGTGTCGAGGACGTGCCAGGCCCGGGAGGTCTGGGCCGGGGGCTTGATGACGCCGAGGGAGACACTCGCGGAGACGTTCTGCTGGACCGGCGAGTCGACGGTGTAGTGGGAGGCGGGAATGTCCGGGGTCAGGACCCTCCACATCCTGGTGCTCTCGGAGTAGAACCGCACCCACATGCTGTCCATCGTCGTGGTGGTCGTGGGGGTGTAGCAGAGGTTGAAGCCGCCGTCGGACACGGCGGTGAGGCCGTAGTTGCCGAGCACGTGCGCGGTGTCGCCGGCCTTCTCGCGGCCCCACAGCTCGACGTTGGCGTTGCGGACGGGCTTGGTCCGGGTGGGCTTGGACGGACCCTCCTCCGCGTTCTGGTAGTCGAACTGGAAGGTGCCGCTCAGGCAGATCGGGCTCGCGGTGACCGCCGCCGAGGCGGGGGCCGCCGCGAGCGGGACGACGGCGAGCACGGCGAGCAGCGCCGTGCCGAGCGCGGCGAGCCGTCGGGTCAGGCGGGTGCGCAGGGGTATGGCCATCGAGGTCCTCTCGGTGGGGCCGCCGGCCGCGACCGGGCATCGACACGGGTGCGGGCGCTCGGCGGCGGTCGGTCACGGTTCGCGTGCCCATGGTCGGTGCACGGTTCGGCTCGCGGTAGGGCGTGCGGGGGGTGGGTGCGGGAGGCGGATGCGGCGTGCGAGGCACCGCCCGCGCCGGTGCGCGGCAGACGCCGTCGTCGCGATGGTGCTTCCTCCCCGAAGACTGCGGGCTGCTGCCCCTCCGGCCTTCGCCTCGCGGTGCGGGCTTGGGGACGGACAGGGCGGCGCGCCCGGTGAATGAACTCCCTTAGGCGGGTGGCAGCTTGCGCCGCCCCCGAACCAAGCAGGAATCTACACAGCTCAGTCACGAGCGGAGTGTCATCTTCCGATTTTCCTCGCTCGACGGTCAAAACCAGTCGCGCCTTGGCTTGTTCTGACTATGCATCAGGAGTACTTCGAGCCAACGACCCTGCTTGTGGTCATGACTTGAACCACCGCCATCTCGCAGAGGCGACCTGACGGCAGTGCTTCCCCACCAGCCCGTTACCCAGTGCGCGGGAAGTCGGCGGGGCCGACTTCCCGCGCGCCACGGACCTTCAGGTGCGGGTGGCTTGGGTGCGGCAGTGGGTGAGGGCGTATTTGAGGCGGGGGTCGGGGTTGGGGGTGGTGGTGAGGAGTTCGCCGGCGGTGGTGAGGGTGGTCCAGTAGGTGGTGGGGTCGCCGGTGCGGGGCAGGGGGTGGGTGGCGGCGAGGGAGAGGTAGGCGGCGGTGAGGTTGCCGGTGGTGAACCAGCGGGTGAGGCCGTGCTGGTGGCCGGGGCGGATGCCGCCGATGGCCTCGATGGCGGTGGTGAGGAGGTCGACGACCGCGCGGCCGGTGGCGTCGAGGGCGACCGGGACGTCGAAAACGCCGAGGGCTTCGAGGAGTTCGCCGGTGTCGTTCTCGGAGTTGGGGCGGGGGTCGGTGAGGAGGGCGTCGTGGCAGTCGGCCAGGCGTCGGGTGGTTTCGGCGTGGGGGATGTCGAGGGCGAGGCAGACGGCTCGGGCGACGGGGAGGGGTTGGTGGCCGAGGCGGGCGAGGAGGGTGTAGGTGGCGGCGGGGGTGGCGCCGCGGGAGAGGGTGTGGCGGGCGAGGGTTGAGAGGTTCATGGGGGCTCGGGCTTTCAGACGGTGACGAGCGCGGGGGCGGGGATGCGGGCGACGAGCACCCAGACGAACTTGCCGATCCCGCCCGGCCGGGAGGCACAGCCCCAGCGCTCGGCGAGCTCATTGACGAGGAACAGACCGCGCCCGTGCTCGTCGTCCGGGGCCGCAACGCGGAGGGCGGGGTGCCCGGAGCTGGCGTCGTGGACTTCGACCCTCAGACGGGAGTTGACCGGGGAGAAGCGGACCTCGATGTGCCGGTCGTCGGGCGCGTCCGAGTGCTGCACGGCGTTGGCGAACAACTCACCCAGCAGCAGTTCGGCGGTGTCGCCGTAACGCTCGCCCGAGGGCAGCCCAGAGAGGTAAGCGCGGAGCATGTACCGGGCCAGGGGCGTGGATTCGACGCAGGAGTCGAGGCGCGCGACGAACATGCGGGGGCGACGGGCAATGAGCATGGGGCACCTCGAAGAGAGCGGAGAGAGAGCATGCGAGAGGAGCGCGACATCACGCTGTACGTGTCTGACGTGGCGCCACCAGGCGACGTGGCGTTGGAGACCCGATCGGACGCAGGGAGATCGCCGCGCCGAGCCAGCATGTGGCTGCTCTGCCTCAAGCACGCGAAACCTACGGTCAGTGATCCGGCATCACCGGCGGTGACAGGATCAATCATCGTTCGCCAGAAGGACGTCCTGAAGGCCTTACAGAGGACTCTTGAGGGACACTCAGAGGACGTATTGGTCCGCCATAGGACCGAGGAGTCCCCAAAACGACCTGCGAGTCCTTTAGAGTTGACTCACCATCGGCATGTGCGGAGGAGACTGTGCCCAACACCGCGCTCAAAGCAGCCAGGCAAGCCGCCGGCTACGCCAGCCAGCAGGCCTTGGCCGATGCCCTCACCCGGGCCGCCCAACAGCTGGGCCTTCGCGGCGTCTCCGTCAGCGTGCGCCAGATCCGCCGTTGGGAATCCGACACCCCTCCTTGGCCTGGGGAGGACTACCAACGCCTCCTGACCCACGTCCTACGACAGCCGATCGAAGACCTGGGCTTCCGTGCCCCCTGGAACCGTTCCCAGCCCACGACCTCGACCGTTGCCACACCTGCGGCCACGCCCCGCACAACGTCAACGGCCCTCCGCGGCGCACTGCCTCGGCCACACGGACCGCAAGGGAACCAGCCAGGGACGGTCGGCGCCGACTACGCCATAGTCACCGAAGCTCACCGCCGGCTCTACCTGTCCACGGCACCAGCCGCGCTGCACCCAACGGTGGCCGCACATGCCGACCTCGGCACCGTGCTGCTCGGCGAGACAGACGGAGTGGCCCGCAAGGTGCTGGCCTCGGCCCTGGCCGAGTCGCTGCTGCTACTCGGCCGAATCGAGTTCTTCGACCTGCGGCAGCCCGATGCTGCCGACACGACCTTTGTTCGCGCGCTCCAGGCCGCCGGCGAGGCGGACGACAACCTGCTCGGTGCCGCGATTCTCGCTCACAGCGCGTTCGTACCCGGTTGGGCCGGCCTCCTCAACGGCGCGCGGGAACGTATGCATGCTGCCCGCACCTATGCTCGTCGGGCCCCGGCATCCGCCGACGTGCTGGCCTGGCTCGACGCAGTCGAGGCCGAGTGCCTCACTCGATGCGGCGACCATCGCGGCGCTCTCGCCCTGCTGCAGCACGCCGAGGACGTGCTGGCCGCTGGCGGCGACGTTCTGCCGCCCGATTGGTTCACCTGGTTCTCGGCCACCCGGCTGCACGCGTTCCGTGGCAACACCGAGTTGCGGGCCGGTCTGCTCCCGCAAGCCCGGACCACACTGGAGCAGACGCTCGCCGAACTCCCGGAGACCGACGGCAAGCAGCGCGTCGTCGTACTCGGCGACCTCGCGTCGGTCGAGGCCGCGGCCCGGCGACCGGAGCAGGCCTGTGCCCTGCTGGAACAGGCCCTCGACCAACTGGCCGTCACCTGGTACGCCACCGGCATGGAACGCGTGCGCGAGGCCCGACGAGCGCTCACCCCGTGGCAGGACACGGCGGCCGTCCAACGCGTGGACGACCGCCTCTATTCCTGGTCGGCGACGCTCAGCTCGCTCCAGCGTTGAACTTGGCGATCAGATCCGGAAGTTCCGCCAGCGAGTCGATCCGGAACGTCGCCTGCTCCGCGGCCGGATCATGCTGCTGGATCCAGCCCCACGGGCCGCGCCGGATCAGCGCTGTCCGCATCCCCGCCGCTCGGGCGGGGAGCACGTCGTTGTCGAGTCGGTCTCCGACGTAGAGGATCTCTCGCGGCTCGGCGGGTACCGCCTCGGCGACGCGCTCGAAGAAGGCCGGGTCCGGCTTGCTCGCGCCCCAGTCGTCAGAGGTGCCGATCAGGTCGACGTCGTCGGTGAACAGCCGGCGAAGGATCGCCCCGGCCCGCACGGTCTGGTTACCGGCGATCGCCAGCCACAGGCCGTCCGCCCGGAGTCGGGCGAAGGCACCCCGGACATCCGGGTAGAGGTCATCCTCGCCGAACGTCTCCGGCCGGCCGGCGGCCGCTCGCTTCTCGCGTTCCTCGTAGAGGTCGAAGCCGGGGGCGAAAATCTGGAAGGTCTCCCGGTAGTCCCGGCCCTGCGCGATCACCGCGCCGAACTGGGCGACGAACGTGTGCCGCGGCACACCCAGCCAGTCGGCCCAGGTGCCATACTCCCGGGTCTCATCGACCAGGCACTCTCCGACGTCGAACACCACAGCCTTGATCGTCATAGCCGCAGCCTAGTAGGGCGAGGACGTCCCCTGGCGTCCTCGCCGAAGTCCTTCCGGCCCTGGTCGTACGATGACTGGCGAGGCTGCCCTGGAACTCCTCGACACCTACGGCAGCACCACCGAGTTCGGCGAACTCTGAACCGAAGTCCTCCAGCCGGCTCCACCGCCGGAAGCCACCTGGCCCGGCCACCGGAGGCCCCCGCGCCCCGCGGCCCTGCCGGCTCGTCTGAGCAGTCACTGACGCACCGCCAAGAAGGGTGAGCGCACTGCCCGGTGGCTGTCGGTGGCTGGCGGGCCGGCGAGGCCGATCCGGAGGGCGAGATTCAGCTTGCGTCTGGACACTGTGTGCCCACCGAAATACAGTGCGTCCTGAGCCTGCGGGTGCGGCAGCGGCAAGAGGGGTGGGGGCCCAAGTGGTGGCGGCGGCGCTGCTGCCGTGTCCTGTCGCTTGACCGGTTCCGTTTCCCGAGAAGTGGATCAAGGAGCCGGCGAAGCCGCAGAGTTCGATCCGAGGAATTCCTGCCGTTCGAGGCTTCGCGCCCTGAAACGGATCCGTCCCGCCAACCCGGCATCCAGCGTCGGAAAGGCCGCCGATGGCGGCGCCGACTGCGACACGTCCAGACCTACGGAGAATCCAGCATGCCACTTTCGACTTCTGATCTCACAAGGCTCGGCGGGGCGGCGATCGTCATCCAGTCGGCGTCCGTTCCGAATGTCTACCTGCGCATGGACGGGATGGGGGTGGTCACCCCCACCGCCCCCGGCGGGGGGAAGGTCAACTGCCAGCGCGGCATCAATGACTTCACGGTATTCCTGCTCCAGCCGCAGCCCGATGGCACGTATGCCGTGGAGTCGGCGGCCTACCCGAACGTGTTCCTGCGCATGGATGCCGGCACGATCTCCGCCGGCGCGCCCATCGGCGGGACGGTGAACTGCCAGTCCGGCGCCGGGCGCTCCGAGAAGTTCATCATCGCCCCTCAGCCCGGCGGTTCGATGTCCTTCGTGTCCGCGAACTTCCAGGGCGTCTACCTGCGCATGGTCCCCGGCACCGGTACCGCCCCCGGGGGAACGGTGAACTGCCAGATCAACGGTGGCGGCGCCCCGAACACCACGTTCTTCCTCGATCTGGCCTAGGCTCCGGGACGGCGAAACGGCCTCGATGATTCATGACGGTCCGTCGGTTTTCTCGGCGGACCGTCTCGGGTCCTCCGCTGGGCAGTGGGCTCCTGGCAAGGGGCCGGCCCCGGACCGCCCACACCCATGCCACCTGGAGGGCCACCCCGTGAGCGTCGAACTCCGCCACCACACCGCCCTCACCCCCGAAGTCCGGCAGGATCTGCTGGACGTCTACGCCGACGTGCGCGCCCCGCTGCTGCACCTGCCGAACTACTGCCTCGCCGCCTTCGTCGAACGCCTCGAGCGGCACACCGTCGACCCGGGCTTCGAGCTCGTCCTCGGCTACGACGGCGAACTACCGGTCGGGTACGCCTACGGCAACACCGTCGACGCGGGTGACCGGTACTGGAAGCGCATGGCCGACCCCCTCCCCCACGGCTTCACCGACACCCCGGCCCTGGCCGTCAAGGAGATCGGCGTCCGCACCCCCTGGCGCGGCACCGGCACCGCCCGCCGCATCCACGACGCGCTGCTGGCCGGGCGCGCCGAGGGCCGCGTCCTGTTGATGGTGAACCCGCTCGCCGGGGACGGGAGGGTTCAGCGCGTCTACGAGACCTGGGGGTACCGGGCGTTCAACACCCAGCAGCCCACGCCGGATTCGCCCCGGCTGAGCGTGATGATCCGTCCGACTCGCTGAATCCCGTAGCCGCGCCGAGCGCCCCGGGCGGCGGCCCGGGGCGCTCGGCGCTTGCGCCGTCGGGGCTACTCGCGGGGGCGGGCGAGCAGGGCGGCGGAGGCCGGGTCGCCGACGCGGGTCGCGACCGCGCCCTTGACCACGCTCAGGGCGGCCGGCAGTGCCGCGACCGCCGCCGCCTTGAGCGCGCCCATCGAGGTCAGGTCGAACTTGTCGGCCAGCAGCAGGCCGAGGAACGCCGCGGCGTACGTGGTGACGGTGCGCTCGACCAGGTCGAGAATGAACTTCTGCATGATCAGGACTCCTTCGTGGTGGAGGCCGGTGTGGTGCACGGTCTGCGCGCGACGGTCGCGCGGGCGTTGCGTCGGGGTCGGCTGTCAGGGGTCGGAGGGCATGCGGCAGACGCCGCCGGGGAGTTGCCGCCCCTCATGTACACGTTCACGCCGCCGGATTCGACGACGGTCCGGCAGAAGAAAATCCGGCGGCCTCGCGCACACCTCAGAGGCCCGTCACTGAGGCCTCCCACCTGCCCGTCTACCCTGACGGGCATGACCGAATCTCTGATGAACCGCTACCGCAAGGCCGTGGAACCGCTGCTGGAACCGGGCGAGCACCTGCTCGACCTCGCGACCGTCGTACCGGTGGCCGGGGCGCGCGGCGTCGGGGACGGGCTGGGCGCGCGGGTCGGCAACAAGCTGGGGCAACTCGGCGCGGTGGCAGGGCAGTCGGGCAGCATCGCGAGCGGCTTTCCGGCGACCACGGGCGGGGCCCGGACCAGGCTGCTGGCCGTCACGGACCGCCGGGCCGCGTTCGTCACGGCGCTGGACGTCCGCAAGGCCGGCCAACTGGTGTGGCACGCGCCGCGGCAGCTGGTCCTGCGGGTGGAGCGGCGCCCGCGACTGCAGGCGATGGCGAGGTTCCGGCTGCACTTCGCGGACGGCTCCGCGGTGTCGCTGTACACGGCGCGGCGCCGCACGATCGAGGCCCTGGCCGATCACCTCGGACGCTGACCCGCCTCGACGCTGACCCGCCCCGGCGCCGACCAGGCGGTCCGGGCCCGACCACAAGGCCCGAACCGCCGTTCCCCGCCGCCGGCTTCGGGTGGACCGAGGCCGGGGCGGAATCCGGGAGAGACGGAGGGAGAGGGACGGTCAGAGCCCGAAGTTCCAGTCGACGATCATCTGCAGCAGGTCCTTGCGCTCGTCCACGAAGTCCATCGCGATCACGCCGTAGTGCGCGCGCTGGGAGATGCGCGGCGTCAGGTAGTCCTTGATGGAGGGGTTGACGACTTTGGCGATCTGGTACGGGGTCTCCGGGAAGCTGCTGGAGCTGGCGAAGTGGAGGTACAGCTTGCCGTCGTCCTGGCCGTAGAACGCCGTGTCCAGCCCTTCCCTGACCCGCTGGACCTTGCGGCTGGAGCCGTCGTTCCACTGGTCCTGCAGCCAGATCCGGTCACGGTCTCCCCACCGCAGGGGGTCGTAGCGCCCGTCACCCCAGGTGAAGTCCGACATGATGGGGACGATCTTGCCGCGCACCTGGCCCAGGGTGGGCAGCCCGGTGGGCAGCGAACCGGCCTTGGGGAGCCAGAACCACGGCCGGTAGTTACCCTTCCCGTCCATGCCGTCCATGTAGTAGTTGAAGATCTCGCTGAACCGGTAGTCCTGGCCCTCGGTGTACTCCTTCTTGACCCGCATGATGATCGTCTCGCGGGGATTCGCCTTCAGGAAGTCGATGCACAGGTTCAGCACGTCACCGAAGTTGATCTTCTGGTAGATCTTGTCGTGGTGGATGGTGAAGACGTCGCCCATCACCCGGCACCTGATATCGAGGAAGCGCACCCCCGCCGCGAGTTGCTGGGGGATGCGCCACTCCTGGCACTGGGCGAAACCGAAGGCGCCACCGTCGTAGAGCGCGCACGTCTCGTGGGTTCCGGGGATCGTCAGCTGCGACAGCTTCACGTTGTCGCCCAGCAGCGACATCCACCTGTCGGTGGGGCGGTGGACGAGGCGGTCCGGGGCGGCGGAGGCCGGCGCGACCGAGCCGGCGACGCCCAGCGCACCGGTCGTGGCCGCGAGCGCTGCGCCCCTGAGCAGGGTCCTACGGTTGATCGGCATGCAAGAAACCTCCGGGACGGGGCCCTGATGGTGGTCGGGTTTGAGCATCTTCCTCTCCGACTCCAACGGGTCGCCGCCCCAAGCCGGTTCATCGTCCACGATCGGCCCGCGGAGCGTACGCTGCCCGACCCCGCCGACGTCCGCCCGACGGCAGCGGCGGCAGCGGCGGCAGCAGTGACGGCGACCGGTCGCAGAGCGGTCGCCACCATCGTGGCGCGCCCCCGCCCACCGGTGGCGAACGCGCTCGGCAATCGGGCGGGCACGGAGGGGAGTTGAGTACGGCAGCGGATTGCGGCGCGGGGTGCGGGCGGGACAGGGTGTGGGCGCAGACGCGCGTGCGACCCGAGAGGACCCTTGCTGGTGAAGGCTTTCCTGGAGAAGGTGGCGACGAACCTCGTCTACCTCGTCGGCATGCTGGTGAACCCGCTCCTCAACGGCGCGCAGGAGTTGCGGGCGTCGAGCTGGCCCACCGAGCGGCGCAAGCTCAGGCTGATCAACTCGCCGACGGCGCGGGCGGCCCGGGCGGCGGAGCGGGAGCGGTTCCGGGGGCTGGTCGAGGCGCTGGGGGCGGTGGAGGGGGTCGAGCACGTGCTGACCCAGGTCCTGGACCAGTCCACCCGCCCGACCTTCCACGGCCGGGACCACCCCAGGGACACGCTGCTGGTCTGCCGGATCCACGCCCGCGCCTACTTCGTCGTCCGGGAGGACATCCTCGACGTCCTGCCCCGGATCGCCGCGGCGAACGTGGCCGACTGGCGGGCCCACGGCCAGGGGCCGGACCCGGAAGGGAGCCTCGACCACGCGCTGCGCTGGTACCGCGACGGCGGCATCGACGCCGACGGCTGGCGGATGCACTCCCCCTGCCTGTCCAGCCCCGGCGCCAAGCTGACCTGGGACCGGCCCGGCATCCCGTCCCGGGCCCCGATCCCGGCGGGCCCGTACATCAACCGGCTCTTCGTGCTGGAGCAGACCCCGCCGGACGCGGACGCGGCGCAGCTGCTGGACGAGGCCCGCGCGGGCGGGCGGGGCACGGTCCTGGAACTGGCGTTCGGCGCGGACTGGGTCGACCACTGCCAGTACCACAAGGTGGCGCGCGGCGGGTTCCTGGGGCGCGGACGGCTCTGAACGGGTGACGGAGGACGGGTGACGGATGACGGGTTCCCGGACCAGCCTGCGGGGCCGGGCCGGGCGCCCTCACCCGTTCAGCCGCGGCTCAGCACTGGGGGCGGCGGCCGTGGTTGGCCCCGCGCCTGGCCCTGGCCTTCTTCTTGCGGCGGCGCTTCGACGACATGGCCACTCCTCTCGCAACCGGGACACCCGAACCGGGACGGCCCCGGGCTACCACCGTTCCACACCCGGGCGAACCCGGCCCGTCGAGCGGCCCGTCGAGTGGCCCGTCGAGTGGCCCGTCGATCCGCTTCCGCCCGCGCCGGGCACCATCACGCGGGCAGGTTCCCGTTGCCGCCCAGGTTCGCCACCATGCGGCGCAGCACGTTGACCGTGGTCACGAACTCGTCGGTGCCGATGCCCTCGTGGGCGCGCTCGTTGACCTTCAGGTTGCGTTCGCGGGCGCGCAGGCGCCCGGCCTCGCCCTGCTCGGTGAGGGTGAGGGCCCCGGCGGCGTCCTCGGTGAGCCAGCCGCGGGCGATCAGGTCGTCGAAGACGGCGTCGAAGGCGGTGTCCTGGTCGTCGTAGGGGGTGAGCCGCTCGATCAGGGCCGTGCGGGTCCAGCCGCCGGGGCGGCCGGCGGTGTGGTTGAGCGTCCACCAGTGCGGCTGGGTGAGGCCTTCCACCGCCAGTTGTCCGCGCAGGCCCTCCACCACCAGGAGGCGGTAGACCTGCCCGGTCCAGGCTCCGATGGGCTGGGCGGCGATGACCTGCGGCTCGTACGTCTCGATCGTCATGTCCGGTACTCCTTCGACTTCCCTGATCGTCAGGACACGACCGACCGTAGGACCTCAAGTCGCCTTGAGGTCAAGGAGGATCCGGCGAGCCCGGCCCCCGCGTCCGTCAACTCCCTTCTAGGCTGGCCGACATGAAGACCGCACCGGCGCTCGCCAGCGCCCTCGCCCTGTCCGCGGCCACCGTGCTCACCGCGGCCGCCCCGGCCTCCTCCATACCGTCCGGCGCCGACCCGCTGGAGCGCTTCCGCCGCCAGCCGCTCGCCTGGTCCACCTGCCAGGAGCCGCAGTTGGCCGCCGCCGGCGCCGAGTGCGCGGCCCTGACCGTCCCGCTGGACTACCGCGAGCCGCGGGGCCGCACCCTCTCCCTGGCCGTCTCCCGGATCAGGTCCGCCGACCCGGCCGGGCGCCGCGGCATCCTCCAGACCAACCCGGGCGGCCCCGGCGAGCGCGGGCTGGACCTGCCGGTCGCGCTGCGGGAGCGGCTGGCGCCCGGGACGGCGGCGGCCTACGACATCATCGGCATGGACCCGCGCGGCGTCGGCGCCAGCGGCGGCCTTAACTGCGGGCTGACGCGCGGCACTTGGCTGCGCTCGACCGGCAGCACCGGAACAGGCTTCGAGCAGGCCTGGCGCCTGGCCAAGGCCGACGCGGACGCCTGCTGGACCAAGTACCCCGACCTGCTGCCCCACCTGACCACCCGCAACACCGCCCGGGACGTCGACGTGCTGCGCGCCGCGCTGGGCGAGCAGCGGACCTCCTTCTTCGGCCAGTCCTACGGCGCGCTGCTGGGCGCGGTGTACGCGCAGCTGTTCCCGCAGCGCGTGGACCGGCTGGTGCTGGACAGCGCCCTCGACCCGGCGCGGTACGGCGTCGGGGCGTTCCAGGACATGGCCGGCGCCAACGAGCGCGCCCTGGACGACTTCGCCGCCTGGGCCGCCCCGCAGGACGCCGTCCACCACCTGGGCGCCACCCCGGCGGCGGTGCGGGCCACCGTCGAGGCGCTGGCGCGCCGGGCGGAGGCCGCGCCGATCGCCGTCGACGGCTTCCACCTCGACGGGGCCCTGCTGCCGGTGCTGCTCGCCGTCTGCCAGAGCGACGACCGCGACAACGCCACCTACGCGGAGGTGCTGCGCCAACTGCTGGACGCCGCCGACGGCAAGCCCGTCCAGGCGGGCCCGGCCCTGCACCAGCTGCTGACGATGCTCCTCACCCCGGACCCGGAGGCCGGCGCCGGCCTCTCGTCGACGATCGGCATCCTGTGCGACGACGTGGCGATGCCACGCTCGGCAGCGTGGTACCGCGCCGCCATCGAACGCTCCCGCCCCACCCAGCCGTTGTTCGGCCCGGTCTACAACGCCCCCACCCCGTGCGCCTCCTGGCGCACCACCCCGCAGGAGCCGCCCGTCGAGGTCCGCAACGCCGTCCCCGCCCTCCAGCTCCACGCCACCGGCGACACCCACGCCCCCTACCAGGGCGCCCTCGCGCTGCACTCCCGCCTCCCGGGCTCCCGCCTGCTCACCGTCCCGGGCCGCGTCCACACCCTCTACCTCAACGCCTACAACCCCTGCGCCGACAGCGCCGTCGACACCTACCTGTCCACGGGCGCGCTGCCGGCCTCCGACACCGTCTGCTGAGCGGCGGGGGCGGCCATGAACGAGCCGTCCCAGCTGTTCAGAACGGCCAGTCCTTTCCGAAGGTCCTCGGCCCAGACGTCGTCCATGGTCTCCGGGATCACCCGCCCCTCCGTGACCACGGCTTTCCGCAGCGCCTGGTCCAGCTCCGAACACCCGTGCTCCACACAGGCCTTGTGAAGCCGGACCAGGTGCTCGGCCGGCGCGAAGGCGGCCATCGCCGTCAGCAGGCCCGAACGCGCCGGGCTCTCGTGACCCTCGCCGGAGAGCCAGTGGAAGAGGTCGACGGGATTTCGCAGCCGGGCCAGTGTCCGTTCGACGTCGGCACTGTCGTACACGCGGCGCATGGCGTCGAACTCGCCGACGAGGCGCATGACATCCCGCACGGAGTGGCCGCGCGCGATCTGTTCGATGAGGCGCTCGGCAGTCTCGTCCTCGTCGGCGTCCCGCAGGTGGACGATCGTCGTGCGGATCCCGGCCAGGCCCCCCGGGCTGCCGTTCTCCCAGAGGACCAGTTCGGCGTCCGTGACGCACACGAGCTGGTCGAGCGTCTCGACGTCCTTCTCGCGGAGCCTGAGGACGGCTCCTGCCTGCCGGATCTGGTGCTCGAGCTGTTCGATGCGTTCCAGCGCGAGATCCCGCTCCCCGGTCAGCACGCGGACATCCTCCCGGCTGCGGATGTCGAGGTCTTCCAGCGCGCTCTCCGCCTCCTGCCGCCGCTGCCGCTCACCATCGAGTTCCTTCCGGAGATCGGCCAGTTCCTGGACGGCCCGGGCACGGTGACGGCAGAGGTCCTCACGGGCGGTCGCGAGCTCGAACTCGCGGGCCTGCAGCGGACTGCGCACACAGGCCGCCGCATACATGGCCGCCCGGGTCCGCGCGAGCTCGTCGGCGTCGACCGGTTCCCCTTCGCGCTCGGCCACCAGCCGGTGGAGCTGGACGGCGATCTCCCGGCGCGGCACCTCCCGGCCGTTGAGGAACTTCGACAGCCGGGTGCTGTCGACACGGATCCCCTCCCCGTTCAGCCGTTCGGCCAACTCCTCCGAGGTGAGGCCGATCCGCTCCCTCAAGTCCCGCAGGCGCTCCGCACAGCGCCGCTCCGGCTCCGACAGCCGCTCGTCCAGTGGGGCCAGTCCCCTCCGTACGGGCGCCTGGTCCCGTGTCACGCCGTTCCCCCTTCGCGTTGCACCGCCGGCAAGTTGCGCTCCCCCACCGCAAGTCGTGGTTGCGACCTGACACAACCACCGTGCGGACCATTGTGATGGGCGCTGTACCGAGAGTCGTCCCATCCACGGAGATCCCCATGCCCCGACAGCAACGCCCCGCTCGCCCGTTCCTGGAGTTCCGTGTGGGCGGCTTCCGTCTGACCCTGCGGTCCCGCCCCCGCCACCTGGCCGTCCTGCTCCTCGGCGGCCCGGCGGTCAGTGCCCTGACCGCCTTCCTCGCCCTGCGTCGTTAGTGGGCCCCTCCGCCGGCTCCCCTGCCCCCGGCGAACCGCCGGGGCAGGGGCAAGCGGGGCACGCGAGGCGCCCGTCAGCCGTGCGAGAAGGTGATCCGCGGCAGCGCCCGGGGTGTGCCGGGCGGCGGTGTGGCCGCCGCCCGCCGCCCGCCGCCCGCGCCCGCGCCCGCTAGCCGATGACCGCGTCCACCTCGACCTCCACCAGCCACCGCTCGTCGATGAAGCGCGACACCTCCACGAAGGTGGTGACCGGCCGGATGTGCGCGAAGCGCTCGCCGTGGGCGCGCGCCGCCTCCCGCCACTGGCTCATGTCGGTGAGCATGATGCGGGTCCGTACGACGTCCGTGAGCGTGGCGCCCGCCTCCCGCAGGGCGGCCTCGGCGATGTCCAGGCAGCGGACGGTCTGGGCGTGGACGTCGCCCTGGCCGGCGGTCGTGCCGTCCTCGCCGATCGGGGCGGTTCCCGCGACCGCGACGTAGTCCCCCTTGCGCACGGCCCGGGAGAAGCCGATCCGCGGTTCGAGGGGCGAGCCGGAACTGACTGTCTGTCGAGTGCTCTCCATCGGACCATGGTGCCGCACGGGGGTGCGCATCGGGCCGTGATCACGGGCGGGTCGGGCGGGGCCTTCGGTCTCATCCGCGCGGGTTACCAGCGCGGGCCGAATCCGCGGGGAGAGGAGACAAAGGAAGCCCGGCCCACTCCCCCGCACACACCCGCACGGAGGTACGGACAATGACCCAGAGCATCGCCAGGAGCGACACCGAGCAGGACGTGGACGCCGCCGCACTCGTCGCGAGCGTCGAGCAGGCGCTGGCCATGGCGCGCCTGCACCGGATCGCCGATCCCGAGGAGCGCCTGGCCTACTACGACAAGATCGTCCCGAAATACGTCTACAACCTCGGCATCGCGAACAACGTGCTCCTGTTCGACCTGCTGAACGAGCACGTCTTCTCCAAGATCAAGCTGACGGAGCAGGACGCCAAGTACGCGCTGCCGCCCTACGGCGTGCAGGAGCTGCTCGACCCGATCACCAGGTTCCTGAACCTCAGGTTCCCGGACGGGATCGACCCGAAGGAGGACGTGTTCGCCACAGCCGGCGGCTCGGGGGCCCTGGAGTGCCTGGCGTTCGGGCTGATCCACGGCGGGGTGCTGAAGCCGGGCGACCGGGTCATGCTGCCGGCGCCGTTCTGGCCCGGTTTCCTGTGGTGCTTCGAGCAGCGGCCCGGGCTGCAGTGCGTGCCCGTGCGCCTCGACGGGGACGACCGCTTCACGCTGTCGGTGCCCGCCCTGCAGAGGGCGTACGACGCCGCCTCCGAGCCCAAGCCCAAGCTCCTGGTCCTGACCAACCCGCACAACCCGCTCGGCGTCAACTACGGCAAGGAGCTGCTGGACGACGTCTGCCGGTGGGCGCTGGACAAGCAGATGCACATCGTCTCCGACGAGATCTACTCCTTCTCGCAGAGCACCGACACCGACGGCTTCCACAGCGTCCTGTCGACGGACGCCTACCGCACCGACCCTGCCCGCATCCACCTCGTGTACGGGCTGACCAAGGACTTCGGGCTGTCCGGCTTCCGGATCGGCTTCCTCGTCTCCAAGTCGAACGACGTCCGCAAGGTCATGCAGGGCGACGAGACGCTGAAGTCGCTGGCCTGGTTCGGACCGCTCGACTCCCTCAAGAGCGCCTACGTGCGCAAGCTGTTCGTCGCCGACGACGGCAGGCCGAGCGACTTCCCCAAGACCCTCATGGCGGAGTACGCCAAGCTCCTCAGGAGCGCGTTCGACCGCACCGCGAAGAGGCTCCAGGCCAAGAAGATCCCGTACGTCGGCGAGAAGGAGAAGTCCCGCAACGCCGCCCAGTTCTTCCTGCTCGACCTGAGCGCCTACCTGGACAAGGCGTTCCCCCCGGACCTGGTGTCGATCAACCACGAGATCGACCAGCGCGAGGCCCTCCTGGGGGCGTACCTGGCGAAGGACGCGAGCGTCACCCTGCTGCCCGGCGGGGAGATGCACTGCCCCAAACCCGGGTACTTCCGGCTGTGTTACACCGCCGACACCCCCGAGCACGTCGAGCAGGCCGTCGACAACATCGCCGCCTCGCTCGCGAAGCTCAAGCCCGCCAACGGCTGAACCCGACCCCCGGACCGGACACCCCGCACGGTGCACCAGGGCACCGTGCGGGGTGTCCTCCCGCACGCCGCCCGCGCCGCCCGCGCCGCCCGCGCCGCCCGCGCCGCCCGCGCCGCCCGATGATCAAATCGCTTGCGCCGTCCGATGATCTCCGTAGGCTGACGGACCATGGCATGCCGTATCAGTGAACTGGTCATCGAAGCCGCCGACGTCGAGCGGCTCGCCGCGTTCTGGAGCGAGGTGCTCGGCTACGTCGAGGTCGGCCGGGAGGGCGGCGGCTGCGTCGAGATCGGGCCGCCCGGCACCGGCTTCGGCGGCCCGCAGCCCACCCTCTTCTTCATCCCCAACAGCGCGCCGCGGCCCGGCAAGCTCCGGCTGCACATCGACGTCAACCCCACCGACCGCGACCAGGACGCCGAGCTGGAGCGGCTGCTCGCGCTCGGCGCCAAGCCCGTCGACGTCGGCCAGCCCGACGACGCCGGTTGGCACGTCCTGGCCGACCCGGAGGGCAACGAGTTCTGCCTCCTGCGCACCCGGCTCCAGCCCGTCTGAGCCGCCGTACGCCTCGGCCGTCCGACCGGCCGTACGCCTTCGACCGGCCGCCGTGAAGGCCGCTTCGTGCGCGGCTACTTCGCGCGCGGCTGGTTGAAGCGCAGCATGTTGCCCGACGGGTCGCGGAAGGCGCAGTCGCGCACCCCGTAGGGCTGGTCCATCGGCTCCTGGAGGACCTCGGCGCCGGCCGCGCGCACCCGCTCGAAGGTGGCGTCGCAGTCGTCGGTGCGGAAGATGACGCCGCGCAGCAGGCCCTTGGCGAGGAGTTCGGCGGCGGCCCGGCGGTCGGCCTCGGAGGCATGCGGGTCGGCCAGCGGGGGCTCCAGGACGATCTCCACGCCGGGCTGGTCGGGCGAGCCGACGGTGACCCAGCGCATGCCCTCGAAGGCGACGTCGTTGCGCACCTCGAAGCCGAGGACGTCGCGGTAGAAGGCGAGCGCCCGGTCGTGGTCGTCGACGGCGATGAAGCACTGCGCGAGTTCGATGCTCATGCCCCTCACGCTACCGTTCGGCACCGCCCGCGCCCTGGGCTCCGTGAGCCCCCTCGGCCCCCCTGGCGTCCGGGCGCCGCACCGGGCGGGTGCGGACCTTGGCGACGCAGGCCGGGATCGCCGCGCCCTGCTCGTGGTCGCGGGCCCGGTAGGCGCTGGGGCTCTGCCCGACCAGCTCGGTGAAGCGGGTACTGAAGGAGCCCAGCGAGGTGCAGCCCACCGCCATGCACACCTCCGTCACGCTCAGGTCCCCGCGCCGCAGCAGCGCCTTGGCCCGCTCGATCCGGCGGGTCATGAGGTAGCTGTACGGGGTCTCGCCGTACGCGGCGCGGAAGCTGCGCGAGAAGTGGCCGGAGGACATCAGCGCGGTGCGGGCCAGCGCCTGCACGTCCAGCGGCTGCGCGTACTCGCGGTCCATCCGGTCCCGGGCCCGGCGCAGCCGTACGAGGTCGTCGAGCGGCACCCGGCCGGCGGAGGACGGCGAGGGCGCGGGCGCGGACGAAGGCGCGGGCGAGGCCGGGGATGGGGGCGTGGGCGGGGGCGACACACCGGCCACCGTACCGGCCCGCACCGACAGGCGGTGTCCCCCGCCCGGCGCAGCCCGCTCGCGCCCGCCCCGCCGCGCCGACCACCCTGGGGAGGAACGATCACGGCGAGAGGGCGGCGGGTGGACAGCAACAGCACCTCCCCGCGCGCCCCCGGCAACGGGACGGTGGCGTTCGCCGTGCTGGCCGCCACCGCCGCCGTGGTGCTCGTCCAGGTGGTGGCCGGCGGCACCAGCTCCCGCCTGGTGCTGCTGCTGGTGTTCCTGCCCGCGCTGCTGGCGGGCCTGGGCACCGTCGCCCAGACGGTGGCCGCCGCGGCGTGGGTGACCGCCGTGATCGTGGTCCACTCGGTGCTGTACCCGCCCGGGGACCTGTCGGCCCGTCTGGGCACCCTGCTGGTCGTGATCGCCGCGCAGGCCGCCGTGATCGGCCTGTGCGCGCGGCGGGTGCGGCGCGAGCGGCAGCTGTCCCGGATGCGGCAGAGTGCCGTGGCCCTCCAGCGCCAGCTGCTGCGCCCGCTGCCCGTCACCACCCCGGACGTGCGGCTGGACGGGCTGTACCGGCCGGTGGAGGAGGACGCCATGGTCGGCGGCGACCTGTACGACGTCGCCTACACCCCGCACGGCACCCGGGTGCTGGTCGGGGACGTCCAGGGCAAGGGCCTGCCCGCGATCGGGACGGGCTTCGCGGTGCTGAGCGCCTTCCGGGAGGCGGCCTTCCGCGAGCCGCACCTGCCCGCCGTGGCCGACGCGCTGGAGGCGGCGGTGGAGCGGCACAACGCCTACGCGGTGCAGAGCGGCGAGCAGGAACGGTTCGTCACCGCCACCGTGCTGTGCGTCGGCGGCGACGGCGACGGCGACGGCGACGGGGGTAGCCCCGGCGGGAACGGCCACGGCGGCGGGGATGCCACCGAGGTGCGGGCCGTCAACTGCGGCCACCTCTCCCCCTACCTGCTGCGCCCGGACGGCCGCGTGGAGCCCGTCCCCCTGGACGCCGGGATCCCGCTCGGTCTCGCCTCCCTGGCCGGCCCCGGCGAGCCGCGCCCGGTACGGCGCTTCGCGCTGCCCGGGGACGGGGTGCTGGTGCTGCTCACCGACGGCATCACCGAGGCCCAGGACGCCTCCGGCACGTTCTACCCGGTCGAGCAGGGCCTGGCCGACCTCACCGCCGTCCCCGCCGACGCCCTGCCCGAGGCCCTCGACCGGCGGGCCCGGCGCTGGAGCGGCGGCCGCAGCCGCGACGACGTCACCGTCCTCGCCCTGCGGCGCGCCCCCGGACACCCGGCAGTACGCCCGTGAGCACCCGGCCGTACGCCCGCGAACGCCCGCTCGTACCCCCCGTGGGCACCCGCTCTGCGGCCGTCCGCCCCGTGACCCCCTGCTGCGGGCTCCACCTGCGGCGATCTAGGGTGCTGGCATGATCCCCACACCGATACCCGACCCCGAGCCCCGCCCGCTCGACGGCCCGACGGACGACTTCCTGACCGACCCCGCCCAGGCGCTGCGGGTGATGATGCAGGGCAACGCCCGGTTCGTCGCGGGCAGCCCCGAGCACCCCAACCAGGACGCCGGGCGCCGCGCGGCGCTCGCCCCGGCACAGCGGCCCTTCGCGGTGCTGTTCGGCTGTTCGGACTCCCGACTGGCCGCCGAGATCATCTTCGACCAGGGCCTGGGCGACCTGTTCGTGGTGCGCACCGCCGGGCACGTCACCGGCGCGGAGGCGCTGGGCAGCATCGAGTACGGGGTGAGCGTGCTGGACTGCCCGCTGGTGGTGGTGCTGGGGCACGACTCCTGCGGTGCGGTGGCGGCGGCGCTGGAGTCCCTGGAGCAGGGACAGCTGCCGGGCGGCTTCGTCCGGGACGTGGTGGAGCGGGTGACGCCGAGCGTGCTGTCCGCCAAGGCGGCGGGCATCGAGGACAGCGACGGGATCGTGGACGAGCACATCCGCCAGACCGTGGACCTGCTGGTGGAGCGCTCGCAGGCGCTGGCCGCGCGGATCGCCGAGGGGAAGGTGGCCGTGGTGGGCCTGTCCTACCGGCTGCGCGACGGCCGGGCCCGGCTGGTCGCCGCCCGGGGGCCGGTGGGCTGACGGCGGGTCCCCTGCCCCGTCCTCGGGAACTCCGGGAACGTCCCGGAACTGGATGTCCGATCACCGCCAGCGCCCTCGCCCGGGCGGCGGCACAGTCGTGACCAGCAACGATTCGTTTCCCGAGTTTCCCGAGGACGGCAGTTCCCGTGCACAAGGTCATCGATCTCAAGGTCCTGTACTTCGGCACCCCCGTGGTGCTGATCGGCTCCCGCAACGAGGACGGCAGCTCCAACCTGATGCCGATGTCCTCGGCGTGGTGGCTGAACCAGTCCTGCGTACTGGGCCTGGGCGACAGCTCCCAGACCGCCGCCAACCTGCGGCGCGAGGGCGAGTGCGTGCTCAACCTGCCGTCCTCCGCGCAGGTGGACGCCGTGGACGCCCTCGCGCTGCTGACCGCCAACCCGCACATCCCCGAGTACCGGCAGCGCCAGGGCTACCGCCACGAGCGGCGCAAGTTCGAGGCCGCCGGGCTGACCGAGGTGCCCGGCGAGCTGGTGCGGGCGCCGCGCGCCGCCGAGTGCCCGGTGCAGCTGGAGTGCCGGGTGGCGTCGACGACGGCGCTGACCGGCAACAGGTGCACCGCCTTCGAGGTGACGGTGGTGCGCGCCCACGTCGAGGAGAGCCTGCTGGTGCCCGGCAGCGACCACTACGTCGACCCGGTCGGCTGGGACCCGCTGATCATGAAGTTCTGCGAGTTCTTCGGCGACGGGCAGCGCCTGTCCCCCTCCCGCCTCGCCGAGGGCTGGCAGATGCCAGGACGGCTGCCCGCCGCCGTGTGACGCGGCGTCCGCTCAGTCCTCGGCCCGCTGCTGCGGCTCCTGCCTTTGCTGACGCAGCCGGCGCCCCCGGACGCGGCGGCCGGCCGTGGTCGCCAGGCCGAGGACGAGCAGCAGGAGCAGCAGCGCGGACAGCAGCGCCTGCGCTGCGGCGGACACCGGCCAGTGCGCCCACGCGAAGACCGCCGCCGCGACGGCCGGGGGCACGGCGGCGCCCGCGATCCGGCGCACCGCCTCGCCGTCCGACCAGCTCGCCGGGCGGCCGCGCGAGGAACGCCGCAGCAGCGACGCGTACGTCAGCACGAAGATCGCCGCCACCTCGGCGGCCGTCAGCACCAGGGCCACCGCCGCGTCCACGGCCCACCCGGGCGCGCCGCTCACGGCCGTACGCCCCCGCTCACGGCCGCAGGTCCCGGCTCACGCCCGCTCACGCCCGCTCACGGCGCGACGGTGGCCCCGCAGGAGTCGCACACCCGGGTCGCGGGCAGTTCCAGGAAGCAGTTCGGGCAGATCGCCGGCGGGCGTGGCGGGGCGGCGACGGCGGCCTTGCGCTCCACCGAGGCACGCAGGCGCGGGGCCAGGGCGGGGATGCCGCCGTCGGCGGGCAGGTCGGCGCCGAAGTGCCGGTAGCAGGCCAGCCGGGCGGCGGCCGCGTGCTGCTCGCGGTCCATCTCCGCGGCCACCGGCGGCTGCCCGGCCACCGCCAGCACCTCCTGGTAGCCGGGGCCGACCTTGCCGTCCGTGGCGTGCACCACCAGGGCCGTCAGCGGTGGGTCGCCGCGCCGGTGCGCCTCGCGGATCACCAGGGACAGCACCTTGCCGATCCAGTGCCGCTGGTTGATCCGGGTGCGCACCCCGGAGGCCTCCTGCACCGCCTCGGCCAGGTCCTGGTAGCTGATCACCGCGTGGTAGCGGCCTGCCACCTCCACCAGAGCGGGATAGGCCGCCCTGGTCCACACGATGTGCGCCTGGGTGGCGCTGACCGCCGACCCGTCCGACGCTCGCCAGTAGCCGTGCTGCTGCTCAGTCATCCGCCCGCCCCTACCCGTTCCGTGTCCGTCTTGTCCGTGTCTGTCCCCCGCAGGCCCCCGCCGGGAGCGAGGCTACCCGGCCCGGGAGCGGCACCCTCGGGCGGGGCCTCGCCTCGGGCGGGGCTTGACTTCAAGTGCTGTTGAAGTCGTGGAATGGGTCCCGACCGCAGCCGTACGGGCATCGCGGTCGATGCCCCGCCCGTACGGACCCGTACCGGGGCCGGGGCCGCCGTCTTCCCGATCGTGCCGACGGCGGCCCCGGCCCTCGTACACCCCCGCCCGCTCCCCCACCGGGCCCTCACCACAGGCCCGGGACCAGGCGCCTGCGGCCACGCGCGTACGCGCCGTAGCGCTCGCCCACCGCCCGCAGCAGGGCCCGTTCCTCCACCCGGATCCGGTGCACCACCCCCACCGTGACGGCCGCCGTCAGCGCGAGCAGGGACAGCCAGTTGCCGATCACCAGCCCGACCCCGGCGACGGCCAGCAGCACGCCGCTGTAGCCGGGGTGGCGCACCAGGCGGTACGGGCCGGTGGTGATCACGGGCTGGTCGGGGCTGGTGCGCACGGTGAAGGTGAAGTACCGGCCCACCGCGACACCCTCATCGGCTCCTCCCCCCGACCACCACCGTCCCCCTCCTGCGCACCACCGTCCGCCGCTTCCTCACCCACCACCTCCCCGCACCAGAAGTCGACCCCACCGACTTCCCGCGCACGCCGCCGCACCAACAACCACGCTGAACAGCTGATCCGTCGTACGACTCGCCGCACACCACGGCGTGGCGTCAGGTCCTGGGACCGGCCGGCCTACGTCTCCAGCCCGTTACGCCCGCCGCACCCTCCCGCCTACTGTCCCCGCCATGGATGTCACAGGGACTTTGGACGAGGCGCTCGAACGCCTGCACCACTCGGGGCCCGAGCGGCTCGGGCGGCTCACCAACCACGCGCCGATGGCCGTCGAGGCACTCACCGCCCGCGGACAGGCACGTGCGGTGCACCGTTGGCTCGACCTGTACGCTCGCAAGCTGGAGGAGTTTCCGTCCCGCGTCGAGCCGGTCACGACCGCCAACTGGCGTTCGGCACTCGGCGAACCGAGCCGCGTGGCCGACTGGATCGGCTTCTTCGAGCGCGAGGTCGCCGAACGTCCCTGGCGCGATGTGCTCGGCCAGTGGTGGCCCCGTCTCCTGCCCGGCATGTACGGCGGCTCCACGCACCCGGTGATCCGGGTGGGTCACGCCGTCCGCACGCTCCTGTCCGGCGAGATCACCGAACCCCGCCTGTCCGAACTCGCCCACGGCCTGGGCTACTGGGCCGCGCGCCACCGGCCCGTCACGGATCTCGCCCCGCTGGCCGGCGGCGACAGCGCGGCCGCCGCTCTCGACGCGGTACCGCCCATCACCGCCCAGGACGGCGGCTTCCCCACCCGGCTCGACCGCGTCGAGGCGCTGCCGGTATGGGCGGCAGAAGTGGTGGAACCGGCCGACGCACACCGCCGCCTCACCGAACTGGTGCGGGCGGCGACCCACCGGTACGCCACCCACGGCCACGGCGAGGAAACGATGCTCGTCCACGCCGCCACGGCTCCCAACGCCGTCCTGCGCGCTCTGCCCGCCCTCCCGCACGCCCTGTGGCCGTCCAGCCTGCGGGCCGCCTGGACGGCCTCCGCGGCGGTGACCGCGATGTACGCACCAGCCGCGGCTGTCCCCTGCACCCCGCCCGGCGGCCTCACCCCAGAGGAGGTCTTCGAACTCGCCCTGTCGCACGGCGACGAACACGTCATCAAGCTGACGGACACGGCCCTCGACGTCGGCGACGCACCAGCCCTGGCAGCCGCTCTGCGCTCCATGGAGCTGAGCGCTCCGATGAGATGAGAACGGAAGGGGCCCCGCACGCGCGAGAAGTCGGCCCCGCCGACTTCCTGTGCGCTGGCGCCCACCAGAGGGTCCCGTACACACACGGCACGCCACAAAGCGCTCCGAACCGGCACCCCAACCACGCGCGAGAGGTCGGGCCCGCCGACGACTTCTCGTGCCGGGGCCGGCCCGGTCAGTGGGGTGGGCGTTGTGGCGGGGGCACGGTGATCAGGGGGTGGAAGTGGGCGAGTTCGGCGGGTTCGTCGACGGGTTCGCCGTCGGCTTCGATCCAGGCGTGGGCGCGGAACGGTGCGGTGCGTACGCCGGTGCGCCAGGTGGGCCAGGTGCCCCGGGTGCGGCACAGCAGGGTTGCGGCGATGGAGCGTTGGAGGCATCCCTGGCCGGCGCAGCGCATGCTGAGCGCGACCACGGCCTGTCGGGCGGCGAGTGCCTCGGTGCGGGTGGCGGGCCGGGCGCCGCGGCGCAGGGCGAGCATCACCCGGCGGATCCGGGCCGGGGGGAGCCGCTCGATCAGCCGGGCCGCGCCGATGGCGGCGAGCGCGGCGGGGCGCCGGCGCCAGGGCGGGCGGCCGGCCCGGGTGGCGTGGGTGTGCAGGCTCATCCGGTGACCAGCCCGGCGGCGCGCAGGTCCTGGTGCAGCCGCTCGACGTCGGTGCGCGCCCGGTCGGCGGTGACGGGGTGGCGGGCGGTGAGGTCGGCGGCGATCTCGTCGGCGGCCCGGCCGTCCAGCAGGGCGCGCAGGATGAGCAGTCCGGTGCGGTTCAGCTGGAAGTAGCGGCCGGAGCGTTCGTCCAGGACGACGGCGCCGTCGTCGGTCGGGGCGAGTGTCACGTCGGCGCGCAGCCTGACGGTCATTCAGATTCCTTCGGGGGTGGGGGTGGTGGAGTGGGTGCGCAGCCAGTGTTCGGCGGCGAGGGTCGCGTCCAGGGCCGCGTAGGGGGTGGCGGCCGGGTAGAGGCCGAGGCAGGCCCGGCGCAGCGTGTCGGGGTCGATCAGTCCGGCGCGGGCCAGGGCGCTGTCCTCGATGAGTGCGGCGAGTGCGGCGCGGTGGCGGGCCAGCCCCTGGTGGGTGTCCGGGGTGAAGTCGCCTTTGCCGGTGCGGCGCAGGAGGTCGGCGGGCATGTGCGGGGCGAGGGCTTCGGCGAGCAGTGGCTTGTACGCGAAGGGTGTGCCGCGGGTGGCGGGGTCGGCGGCCAGGCAGGCGTCGAGGACCTGGTCGTCCAGGTAGGGCGCTTCGTGGGGGATGCCGAAGTGTGCGGTGGTGTCGTTCAGTTGGCGTATGGCGGAGGCGCTGTGGCGGACCGCTTGCAGGGTCTGGTGCTGGGTGTGGAGGGGTGCGAGCGGTTGCGTGCCCTGGAGGGTGGCGAGTTGTTCGCGGATCAGGTCGGCGGTGTGGGCGGTGGCCCAGGGTGGCAGTCGGGGTTCGGTTCCCCAGCCGAGGAGTTGGGTGGTGGGTGGCGGGCCGGGGCCGGGTGGGGGCCGGCGGCTGCCAGTGGGCGTGGGTGCGGGCGGGGCGGCCGGGGGTGAGCAGGGCGGTGTGGTGTGGTGGCACGGGGGTGATGCCGGGCCACAGCGGCAGGGTGTCGGCGGGGTGGGGCAGCGGGTGGGCCAGGCGCAGGGCGAGGCGTTCGACGCAGGGGGTGAGGCCGGCCGCGGCGGCGAGGGTGTCGGCCCGGTCGGCGAGGACGGGGGTGCCGTCGATCTCGGCGAGGTGGAGGCGGCGCAGGGCGGACAGGGTGCCGCGGGCGGCGACGGTGCCGTGCACGGTGGCGATCAGGTGGAAGCTGCCGGCCAGGTCGGCGGCGAGGGCGAGGGCGTCGTACGGGTCGCGGATGCGTGCGGCGTGGCGGCGCAGGTGGTGGGTGTCGGTGTCGCAGGTGCCGAACACGGCGAGCGCGACGGGCCCGGCCTGGGCGGTGGCCGGCTGGCCGTCGGGCCAGTGGCCGAGGATCCAGGGGCGTCCGCTGGGGTGGTGCAGGGCACGGTGGTCGACCGTGCCCCACACCGCGGCCACCGCGGTTCCGGCTTCGGTGTCCGGCAGGACGACGAACCAGGTCCGCCGGTGACCGCTCACGGCCCGGTCCTCAGGGGATGAGGTAGTAGCCGTGGACGTCGGACTGGTTGCCGAAGTCGAAGCCCCGGGTGAGGTCCGCGAAGTCGCCGAGTTCGATCAGCATCGGGGGCTCGTACACGTCGTCGTCGGTCATGGCAATGTCCTCTCGTTCGCGGGGAGTTGGACACGGTCGCCGGCCGGCGGGACTCCACTCTTCCCTCCCGGTTCGCCGACGGACAAGCGTCGTCGGGGGCTTCGGCCGGATCCCGACGGCCCGCGTGGGAGTGGTCGGCGGCGCTGACGGGACTGGTGGGCCCCGGGGTGGCCGGGTGGCGGGGCGGCGTGGGGTGCGGCCGGTTTCGGCCAGCCTGGGGCGAAGTGGTGTAGACCTGTCCGGTGTCAGGCGGGTCCGACACCCGACTCCGGGACGCCGGTCCCGCGCGAGAAGTCGGCCGGGCCGACTTCTCGCGCGGGGAGGGTGGTTCAGGGCCGCAGGGTCTGCCCCTGGGCGGGGCCCTCGACGGCGGTGAGGTAGGCGCGGGCGACGTCGGCGGCGGGGGTGCCGCCGGCCGGGTCCATGCCGAGGCGCTGCAGGGTCTCGGCGATCCAGCCGGGGCTGACGACGTTGATCCGCAGGCCGCGCGGCAGTTCGGCGGCGGCGTTGCGGACGAAGCCCTCCAGGGCGGAGTTGACGGTGGCGCCGAGCGAGGCGCCGGCCAGCGGGGTGGCGAAGTTGCCGCCGGTGAGGGTGATGGAGCCGCCGTCGCGCAGGTGGTGTTGGGCGCGCCGGGCCAGGGCGATCTGGCCGAGGAGCTTGCCCCGCATTCCGGCGAGGAACTCCTCGTCCGTCACCGAGGCGAGGTCGACCATCGGGCCGGAGGCGGCGCAGCTGACGACGGCGTCGAGGTCGGGCAGGTCGGCGAAGAGGGTGTCGAGGGTGGCCGGGTCCTCCAGGTCGACGGCCACCGGGCCGCTGCGCGAGGCCCGGACGACCTGGTGGGCGGTTTCCAGGGTGTGGGTGACGGCGCTTCCGAGGGTTCCGCCGGCTCCGATCACAAGTACCTTCATGCCGACGATCATCACAGCAACCGGCCGGTTCAGGCGGGCTTTTCGGCGAGGGTGTGGGCGACGAGGGCGTTGGCGTGGCCGTGGCCGAGGCCGTGGTCGGCCTTGAGCCAGGCGACGAGTTCCATGTGCCTGGTGAGCGGGGAGGTGCGGATGAGGTCCTTCCACTCCTCGATCGGGCGGCCGTACTTCTTCTCGATGGACGGGAAGTACGAGGCGGGGCCCTTCACGGCGGCGGCGGTCATGAGCGTGGTCCTCTCGAAAAGCGCGGTGCGGTCACGGGGGTAGACCGTGACCGCACCGCGAACTCATCGCCCCCGAAGGGTGATCCCGGTCACACCCCGGCGGTGGCCCGGCCGCGGCCGCGGCGCCGCCCGGCGGGCGGGGTGGGGTCGGCGTTCCAGGCGGCGACGGGGTTGCCGAGCCAGCGGGTGGCGCCGGGGACGTTCTCGCCGCGCATGACGAGGGAGGCGGGGCCGACGGTGGTGCCGGCGCCGAGGGTGGAGTTGAGCAGGACGATGGAGTGCGGGCCGGTGGTGGAGCCGGCGGCGAGGTGGACGGGGCCCAGGCGCATCACCCGGTCGTGGAAGAGGTGGGTCTGCAGGACGGTGCCGCGGTTGACGCTGGCGCCGGCTTCGACGGTGACGAGGTCGGTCTCGGGCAGCCAGTGGGTCTCGCACCACACGCCGCGTCCGATGCGGGCGCCGAGGCTGCGCAGCCAGGCGTTGAGGTAGGGGGTGCCGGTGATGGTGTGGCCGCCGAAGGGCATGGCGAGTTCCTCGACGAAGGTGTCGTAGAGCTCGTTGCGCCACACGAAGGAGGACCACAGGGGGTGTTCGGCGACGCGGAAGCGGCCGACGAGCAGCCATTTGGCGGCGGTGGTGACGGCGCAGGCGACGACGGCGGCGGCGGTGAGGACGAGTCCGGCGGCGGCGAGGGCGGTGCCGAGTCCGTAGTCGTCGCGCAGTTCCTGGAGGGCGGCGAGGACGAGGTCGCCGAGCAGGGCGGCGAGGACGATCGGCAGCAGTCGGCAGAGTTCGACGCCGGCGCGGGCCCACATCAGGCGCCGGGGCGGGTTGTAGGTGCGGCCTTCGGCGCCGGTGTCGGCGACGCGGGGCAGGGCGAAGGCGGGGCGGCCGAGCCAGGAGGAGCCTTCGGGGGCGTGGGCGGGGGTGTCGGACAGGACGCCGACGAGGGAGCCGGCGGGCAGGTGGCGGTCGGGGCCGACGATGCCGGAGTTGCCGACGAAGGAGCGGCGTCCGACGTGGGAGGGGCCGAGGTGGAGCCAGCCGCCGCGCAGCTCGTAGGGGGCGACGAGGGTGTCGTCGGCAAGGAAGGCGCCGTCGTCGACGCGCATCAGGCCGGGCAGGGCGAGCACGGTGGAGGCTTCGACGCGCCGTCCGACGCGGGCGCCGAGCAGGCGCAGCCACACGGGGGTGAAGAGGCTGGCGTAGAAGGGGAAGAGGGTGCGTCGGGCGGTGTCGCTGAGGCGGCTGACGGCCCAGGCGCAGAAGGCGACGCGGCCGGTGGCGGGGTGGAAGCCGGGGCGCAGCGGGCGGGAGAGGAGGCGTACGAGGAGCGCTATGAGGGTGGCGTAGCAGGCGAGGGTGAGGGCGGCGAGGGGGATGGTGGCGGGCAGGAGTCGGACGAGGGCGCCGGCGAGGGTGGTGTCGGTGTCGATCATCGGGTAGACGATGAGCAGGGCGGGCAGGGCGGCGAGGATGGGGACGAGGCCGAGGACGGCGAAGCCGGCGCTGTAGGCGAGGTTCCAGCCGCGGGAGGCGGGGGCCGGGGCTGAGGGCCAGTCGGTGGGGGCGTCGGTGGCGGGGCGGGCCGGGGAGCCGGTCCAGTGTTCGCCCGGGGGGACGGTGGCGGTGACGCAGGAGCCGGGGGCGATCTCGGCGCGGGCGCCGATGCGGGCGCCGGGCATGAGGGTGGCGCGGTGGCCGATGCGGGCGCCTTCGCCGATGTCGAGGTGGCCGACGTGGAGGGTGTCGCCGTCGAGCCACCAGCCGGCGAGGTCGGCTTCGGGTTCGACGCAGGCGTTGGCGCCGAGGCGGGCGAGGCCGGTGACGGGGGGCAGGGTGTGGAGTTGGACGCCGGGGCCGACGCGGCAGCCGAGTGCGCGGGCGTAGCGGGGGGCCCAGGGGGTGCCGGCGAGGGCGGCGGTGGCGAACATGGCGGTGTGGCGTTCGGCGGCCCACAGGCGCAGGTGGACGTGGCCGCCACGGGGGTGGCTGCCGGGGCGGATGCCGGCGGTGAGCAGGCGGGCGCCGGCGGCGGCGAGCAGGGTGCGGCCGGGGGCGCTGTAGAGGAGGAGGAGTCCGGCGGCGACGGGCCACCAGGAGCTGTGGGGGGCCCAGGCGAGGTGGCTGCCGGTGAGGTTGTCGAGGGCGATGAGGACGAGGATCCAGCGCAGTCCGGCGAGGGAGAACATGCCGAGCAGGAGCAGGGTCTGCCACAGGCCGGCGCTGCGGGGGGTGCGGCGTACGGTGCGGGCGCGGACGGCCGCGGTGGCGGCGGTGGCGGCGGTGGCCTCGGGTGGGGTGGTGGGGGTGAGGGTGTCGAGGTAGGCGGCGAGGTCGGTGAGGACGGGGTGGGCGTACAGGTCGGCGACGGAGACGCCGCCGTGGCGGGTGCGCAGGTCGGAGACGAGGTGGGCGGCGGTGAGGCTGGAGCCGCCGAGGGCGAAGAAGTCGTCGCCGGGGCCGGGGGGTGTGCCGAGCAGGCGTTCCCAGTGGCCGGCGAGCCAGCCGGCGGTGCCGTCGAGGGTCTCGGCCGAGGAGGTGGCGGAGGCGGTTGCGGTGGTGGCGAGCGGCCAGGGCAGGGCGCCCCGGTCGACTTTGCCGGAGGTGCGGGTGGGCAGGGAGTCGACGAGGGCGAGGACGGGCACCAGCGGGGCGGGCAGGCGTTCGAGCAGGTGCCGGCGGGCGGTGGTGAGGTCGGGGGTGGTGCCGGGGTGGGCGACGAGGTAGCCGACGAGGAGGTCGGCGCCGGCGGGGGTCTTGCGGACGGCCGCGGCGGCGGCGCGGATGCCGGGCAGGGCCTGGAGGGCGGCGTCGATCTCGCCGAGTTCGATGCGGCGGCCGCCGAGTTTGACCTGGTCGTCGGCGCGGCCGAGGAAGACGAGGCCGTCGGGGTCGTTGCGGACGAGGTCGCCGCTGCGGTAGACGCGGGGTGAGGCGAGGGCGGGGTGGGCGCTGAACTTCTCGGCGTCCTTGGCGGGGTCGAGGTAGCGGGCGGTGCCGACGCCGGTGATGAGCAGTTCGCCGGTGGCGTGCCAGGGGACGGGGTGGCCGGCCTGGTCGACGACGGCGATCTCCCAGCCGTCGAGGGGGGCGCCGATGCGTACGGGCCGGCCGGGGAGCATGCGGGCGGCGGTGGCGACGACGGTGGTCTCGGTGGGGCCGTAGGTGTTCCAGAACTCGCGGCCCTCGACGGCGAGGCGTTCGACGAGTTCGGCGGGGCACGCCTCGCCGCCGACGATGATCAGGCGGACGGCGTCCAGGCACTCCTGCGGCCACAGGGCGAGCAGGGTGGGGACGGTGGAGACGGCGGTGATGCGCCGGGTGACGAGCCAGGGGCCGAGGTCGGTGCCGGCCTTGACGAGGGCTCGGGGGGCGGGGACGAGGCAGGCGCCGTGGCGCCAGGCGAGCCACATCTCCTCGCAGGAGGCGTCGAAGGCGACGGAGAGGCCGGCGAGGACGCGGTCGCCGGGGCCGAGCGGGCGGGTCTGCAGGAACAGGCGGGCCTCGGCGTCGACGAAGGCGGCGGCGCTGCGGTGGGTGACGGCGACGCCCTTGGGGCGGCCGGTGGTGCCGGAGGTGAAGATGATCCAGGCGTCGTCGGCGGGGGCGGGCCAGGCGGGGCGGCCCGAGGGGTGGGCGGCGGGGCCGGCGTGCAGGGCGTGGCCGGGGCCGAGGACGGCGCAGACGGCGGCGTCCTGCCAGATCATCTCGGCGCGCTCGTCGGGGTCGTCGGCGTCGACGGGGACGTAGGCGGCGCCGCAGCGCAGCACGGCGAGGATGGCGGTGTAGAGGTCGGCGGTGCCGGAGGGGATGCGGACCCCGACGCGGTCGCCGCGGCCGATGCCGTGGGCGGCGAGCTGTCCGGCGAGGGTGTCGACCTCGTGGAGCAGGGCGCGGTAGTCGAGGACGGTGTCGCCGGTGTCGAGCGCGGGCGCGTGGGGGTGGGCGTCGGCGGTGGCGGCGATGACGTCGAGCAGGCTGCGGGGGTGGGCGGCCTGGGCCACCGGCCAGCCGGCCGCGGGGCCCTGGTGGGGGCGGTGCAGTGTGCCTGGGCCGGCCGTGTCGGGGCGTGCGTCCATGGATGGGTTTCCTTGGCTCCGGGGTCCTGGGGGCGCGTACGGGTGTACGGGTGTGGTGTCGGGTTGACGGGTGACGGGTGGTCACCCGCGGGAGAGCGCCCACTCACCATGACTCTGCTGGGAGTCGGCTGGATGCAGCGAGGATTCGATCAAAGGAAATTCTCATCATCGATGCCGCAATGGAGCGACGACGGTATGAATCGAATGACATTTCGCGGGTTTTCGCTCGTTTTCGCTGGTGCAGAGTAATCGCCGAATACCGGAGCAGCGCGACGGGAGCGGGGAGAGTGATGAACGCCATGGCGACCGGAACGGTACAGGTAGTGAGGGGGACACCGCCGAATCGGGGGGTTCTGGTCGGATCATCAGGCTGTTCACGGTTTTCACATCTTCATGTGGGAGTCTTTCGCACCCCGCACCGCGGAGCCTCGCTGTGAACGGCCCGGGAAAAGGCCGCTCCGGCTGGGATTCCACTGAAGGCGGCAGCCCCCGGAAGAGTGCCGGTGGCCGGAACGGGAGCATGCTCGTCTGGTACGTGGCGTACGCCTCGAACCTGCACGCCGCCCGCCTCGCCTGCTACCTGCACGGCGGGCGCCCGGACGGCGCCGCGCACGCCCAGCCCGGCAGCCGCGACCCCAGCCCGCCGCGCCGGACGGTGGCCACCGCGCTGCCGGGCACGCTCTACTTCGCCGGGCGCTCGCTCACCTGGGGCGGCGGCTCGGCCTTCTACGACCCCGCCGGAACTGGTGAAGTACCGTGCCGCGCCTATCTGGTGACGCTTGGTCAGTTCAGTGACATCGCGGCGCAGGAGATGCGCCGCTCCCCCGGCGCCGACCTCGACCTCACCGCGGTACTCGCCACCGGGCGCGCCGAACTGGGCCCGGGACGCTACGAGACCCTGCTGCGCGTCGGCGAGTCGGCCGGGCACCCGCTGCTGACCTTCACCTCCGCCCGGGGCGTGGCCGGCGCCGAGCTCAACGCCCCCACCCCGCCCTACCTGCGCACCCTGGCCGCCGGGCTGGCCGAGTCCCACGGCTGGGGCCCCTGGCGCACGGCCGGCTACCTCGCCACCCGGCCGGGCGCGGCGGGGCACTGGACGCCGCGGACGGTGGCGGCGGTACTGGACTGAGCCGGCGACCCCTTCCCCGGGCCCCTTGCCCGGGCTCAGCCCTGTTCGGCGACCCGGCACGGCTCGATGCGCGACGGGCACAACTGGGGCTGGAGGTAGGCGGATCCCGGGGTGTGGGCCGGCTGCTGGGCCTGCGGGTCGTCCGCGGCCGGTGCGGGCTTCGCGTAGCCGTAGTGGACGACGGTCACCGCCTTCCCGCCGCCGAGGTCGAGCAGCCGCTGGTGCACCGGCCCGAACAGGTGGCGGTCGTCGCCCCGCAGTTCGACCGTCCCGACGTCGCCGGGGAAGAAGGCGAGGAGCACCAGCCGCCGGTAGTCGCCGATCATCTTCGGTTGGCGCCGGGCCGTGAGGGACGCGACCCGGTCGCCGATGACCTCGCTGGACAGCGCGCCGTCGACCCGGGTGATCGAGGCGAGGCACAGGTAGGAGTCGTCCAGGGGCCACAGCACGTCCGCCCGGTCCCGGCCGTCGTCGTCGTCCAGCACGACCAGGTTCGCCAACGGCGGTGCGGCGCACGTGTTGTGGCTGAGGTTCATCGTGAGCAGCTCGTCCACGATCCACTGCTTGGACGCCGGGGCGGGCTCGGGCAGCACCACCGGGTGCGCCGTCGGCGCCGCGGACGCGGCGGGCACGGTGGCCGGCGGCGCCTGCCCGCCGCCGCCCTGCCCCGTACAGGCCGCCACCCCCAGCGCCAGCACCACCGCCGCCGCGTACCCGCCCCGGACCGTCCGTCGCATCACGCCTCCCCCGCGTCGCTGCCCCGCTGCCCCGCTGCCCCGCTGCCCCGCTGCCCCGCTGCCCCGCTGCCCCGGGGAGCATGATCATGCCCGACCGGGGCCCGCGGGAGTGTCCGCGAACGGCAACAGCCCCGTACCGGAGCCGTAGGGGCGGCTCAGCCGGCGGGCGGCGCGGGCACCAGGCCGTCGGCGACCAGCCCGGCCAGCACCGCCTCGCCCAGCGCGTGCACGGCGGAGCGCGGACGGACCATCACCGTGAACTCCTTGATCAGGCCCTGCTCGTCGACGTGGAGAAGGTCGATGCCGTGGATCTCCCGGCCGCCCGCCACCGCCCGGAACACCAGCACGGCCGAGGGCGCCTCGCCGCCGTCCGCGCTGGTCTGCGCGGTGCCGGTGTGGTCGCCGACGTAGCGGAAGTCCTCGAAGACGCGCAGCAGCACGCCGAAGAGGCCGAGCACCATCGCCTTGCCCTCGAAGGGCGCGAACTTGACGGGGCTGTACAGGCGGATGTCGTCGGCGAAGAGGCCGTCCAGCGCGGCGAGGTCGCGGCGCTCGACGGCGGCACGGAAGCGTTCGGCGGCGGTGGCGAGGGCGGTGTCGGTGGCGGTGCCGGTGGCGGTCATGGGCTCACTCCCCGGTTGGACAGTCATGGATATGACTACTCAGATTCATGACTACCATGGCAGACCTGACGGGCGGTAGACGGGCGAGGGAAGGAGAACGGGGCGATGGCACTGCGGCACGCCGTACTGGCCGCGCTGCTCGACGGCGAGACCAGCGGCTACGACCTGGCCAAGGCCTTCGACCTGGGGGTGGCGAACTTCTGGTACGCCCAACCCCAGCAGCTGTACGCCGAGTTGACGAGGCTGGAGAAGGACGGGCTGGTCGCCGGGCGCGAGGTCGTCCAGGAGAACCGGCCCACCAAGCGGCTGTTCAAGGTGACGGACGCGGGGCTGGCGGAGCTGGAGGCGTTCGCCTCGGCCTCGGCCAAGCCGTCCTTCGTCCGCGACGACCTGATGGTCAAGGTCCGCGCCGCCGACCGGCTGGACCACGACGTCCTGGTCGAACAGCTCGCCGAGCGGGCCGAGTTCGCCCAGGCCAAGGTGGACCTGTTCGAGCGGATGCTGCACGCCATGCGCGCGGGCCGCGAGGAGCGGGAGTTCCTGCGCGAGGGCGGGCGGATCGGCCCGTACCTGACCTGCCTGCGCGGCCTCGCCTTCGAGCGCGGCAACCGGGACTGGTGCCGGGAGGCGATCGCCGTGCTGCGCGAGCGGCAGGCCGCCCGTTCGGGGCGGTGAGCCCCCGCGCAGACGCGGCACCGAACAACAGCCGGACGGCGGGGCGCGGCGCTGTCGGCGGGCGCCGCTACGGTGCCGCCATGACCACTGACCCCACCGCATCCGTGAACTCCCCTGCGCCGGAGGCCGACTGGGACCGCCGGCTCGCCGAGGCCTTCGCCGTCCTGCTCGGCCGGCCGCTGGAGGAGTACGACCCGAAGGCCGTCTACGCCGCCCGCGTCAGCGGCAACCTGATGGACGAGTCCGGCTTCGAACGCGACGCCGCCTGGGTGCACCCGGCGGCCCTGCGCGGCGAGCACCCGGTCGCCGCGGACCTCTACCTGTTCGACGAGGCCGAGCGGACCCCAGGCTTCGACGCGAGCCGGTCGCTCTTCGAGTTCCGGCCCTCCGACGCGCCGCGGGCGGACCTGCCGGAGGGCTTCGCCGCCGCCGTCGAGGCCGCCTGCTTCACCCGCGCCCTCGTGCGCGGCGCCGACCTCGGCGCGCTGGCCGAGCGGTACGGCGTCGACCTCGCCTCCCCCGCCCTGGCCGGCGCCTGGAGCGTCCACTTCGCCCGGCTCGTCTGCGACGGCACCCTCCTGGACGCCCTGCGCGCCGCCCTCGGCACCGGCCGCACCCCCGAGGAGCTGACGCCCTTCTCGGCCGAGCCCGAGGAGGACTGGGAGGAGGCCCTGGCGGCGATACCCCACCCCGGGCTCCGCGCCCACCTCGGATTCTTCTGCACCGACGGCGACGAGGGCCTGATGCCCCTGGCGCAGGACGCCACGGCGTACGGCCTGGAGGACGAGGGCTGCGAAGCCGTCGCGGGCTGGGAGGACGGGCACGGCCAGCTCGACATCACCGTGGTCCGCCTCAGCGACCTCGTCGCCGGCCCGCGCCGCTGACCCCGCCCCACCACGGCGGGGCCGGACGGCAGTTCGCCGGGCGGCCCCGCCGCGACCACCCGGCCCTGTGACGCAACGGCTCCGCGACACAACGACTCTGTGACACAACGGTCATGTTCCGGGAAGGGCGGGCTGATACCGCGTTCCTAGCGTGGCGGCTCCTTGATGTCGTTCGAAGGAGTTGCCGTGATCACCGAACCGATGGCGGGGCGCGCGCCGAAGGCCGCCCGACGCCGGGGGCGCGCGCGGGAGGGGTCACCGGGCGGGCGCCTGCCGGCGGTCGACGTGCTGCGGGCCCTGGCGATCCTCGGGATGGTGTGGATGCACTTCGTGCCGACGGGCTGGCTGGAGCCCACCCCGCCGGGGCACGACTGGCCCGGGGTGCTGGAGTGGCTGAACGGGTTCCTCGACACCCGCGCCCGCAGCGTCTTCTTCCTGCTGGCGGGCGTGTCCGTCGCGCTGATGACCGGCGGCGCACGGCCGTTCGCCGGGACGGCGTTGCGCCGGGCCCGTGGCCGGATCGCCGTACGGGCCGGGGCGCTGCTCCTGCTGGGCCTGGGCCTCGAACAGGTGTCCGGGACGCCCAACATCATCACCGCCTACACCGGCTGGCTGCTGTTCCTGCTGCCGTGGACGCGGATGCGGGCGCGCCTGCTGTTCGGGGCGGCGGGGGTGTTCGCGGTGGCGGCGCCGGTGTTCCAGATCGCCCGGGCGAACCACGGCCGGGGCTGGGGCTTCCTGCCCGAGGTGGGGCCGGGCGCGCCGGAACTGCCGCAGGGCCTGGCGGTGTTGGCGCACCCGGGCGACTGGCTCGCGGTGTTCCAGTCGTACGTGTTCAACGTGGACACCTTCTACGCGCTGCCGCTGCTGCTGGCCGGCCTGGCGATCGGCCGCCTCGACCTGCGCGAGCGCGCGGTGCGGGTGCGGATGGCGCTCACCGGTGCGGGGATCGTGGCCGGCGGCTGGCTGGCGTCGTGGCTGGTGCTCGGGCCGCTGGGGCTCGGCGCGGCGATCGACCGGTTCCAGGCCGAGCTGATGGCCCCGCCGCCGATGCCCCCGATGCCGGCGCTGCCCGCTGACGGCGCGCTGCCGGACGTGCCGCCGGAGCTGCCGGAGCTGCCGCCGATGCCGAAGGTCCCGTGGGCGGAGCTGTGGGCGATGTCCAAGCCGGGCCCGGGCATCGCGGAGTACAGCGCGCTGCAGATCCTCTGGTTGGTCGGCGTCTGCCTCGCCCTGCTCGGCGCGCTGCTCCTGCTGACCGAACGAGGCCCGTGGCAAAGGGTGTTGTGGCCGGCGGCCGCGATGGGCTCGATGGCGATGACCTGGTACTTCGTCCAGGACGTGATCACCAGCCGGTTCCTCGGCGAAGGCCCGGGCGGCTTCGGCCACGCGCCGCAGTCCCTCGTCCCGTACGCGCTGTTCGCGGTGGCGGCCCTGGTGGGCTCGGTGCTGTGGCGGCGGTTGTTCCGCCGCGGCCCGTTGGAGGCCCTGGTGCACCGGGCCACCACGGCGGCGGTGCCGCACCGCTAGGGACCGCACATGAACGGGCCCGGTACGCCCGCTGCGGCGTACCGGGCCCGTTCATGTGCGGGCGGTCAGCCGGTGCGGTGCAGGTCGCACTGCTGATGGATGGCGGAGGGGGCGTCGCTGCTGACGATGGCGACCTTCGGCACGGAGCCGGACTCGGCCGGGGCGTCCTCGGCGGTGCAGGCGAGTTGCTGGATGGCGGGGGCGGAGAGCAGCGCGGTGGACCAGTTCAGGCGCAGGGTGACCACCCCGGGGGTGGTGGTGACCTGGACGCGGCCGTAGGCGGGCAGGTCGCTGTAGAGGCCGACGCGGGTCTCGGCCGGGGCGGGGCCCGCGAGCAGGGTGTCCAGGGTCTGCTGGAGGTCCTCGCGTTGGGCGTCCGGCCGGATGGCGAGCTGGATGCCGTGCTGGCCGAGGAAGTAGAGCCGGGTGCCGGGCTGGATGCCGGTGGCCGGCCGGCCGCTCTTGACCGGGCCGGTGGCGGAGATCGAGCAGCCGCAGAGCGCCGGCAGCGCGGCGAGGGCGGTGAGGGCGGCGGCGAGCCGGTGTCGGGCGGTCACGGGGTTTTCTCCTCGACGAGGCCGCGGGGCAGGACGAGGGTGAACACGGCGCCGCCGGTCGGGGCGTTGGCGGCGTCGATGAGGCCGCCGTGCAGGCGGGCGTTCTCCTGGGCGATGGCGAGGCCGAGGCCGCTGCCCTCGGAGCGTCTGCGTGCCTTGTCGGCCTTGTAGAACCGGTCGAACAGGTGCGGGAGTTCGGCGGGCGGGATGCCGGGGCCGCGGTCGGTGACGGTCAGCAGGAGGTCGTCGTCCGCGGCGCGCAGGGCGACCCGTACGGGCGGGCGGCCGTGGCGCAGCGCGTTGCCGACGAGGTTGGCGACGATCACGTCGAAGCGGCGCGGGTCGAGGCGCACGGGCAGGGCGGTGGGCAGGTCGAGTTCGACCCGGTCGTTCCAGCCGCGCAGGTCGAGGGTCTCGCGGACGGCGGTGGCGGCGTCGACGGTCTCGGTGTGCAGGGGTGCGGCGCCGGCGTCGAGGCGGGAGATCTCGATGAGGTCGTTGACGAGGCGGGTGAGGCGGGTGGTCTCGTTGCTGATCATGCGCAGGGCGGTGGCGGTGTCCTCGGGGAGTTGTTCGGCGTCCTCGTCGAGGATGTCGGTGACGGCGAGCATCGCGGTCAGGGGGGTGCGCAGTTCGTGGGAGACGTCGGCGGCGAAGCGCCGGCCCTGGGATTCGATGGCGCGCAGTTCCTCGATGGTGCCCTGGAGGGTGCGGGCGGTGTGGTTGAACGTCTTGGAGAGTTGGGCGAGTTCGTCGTGTCCGGTGACGGTGAGGCGGGTGTCGAGGCGGCCCTGGGCGAGGTCGCGGGCGGCGTCGCCGAGGGCGCGTACGGGCCGCAGGACCTGGCGGGCGGCGAGCAGGGCGAGGCCTGCGGCCAGGATCGCGGCGAAGGCGCCGGCTCCGGCGGCGGCGGCGAGCAGGGCGTTGCTGGCGCTCTGCTCGCGGTCGAGGGGGAGCAGGGCGTAGACGGTGAGTCCGGAGGGGGCGTTGGGTGCGGCGGCGTTGGTGACGGGGATGCCGGTGGCGAGCCAGGGCCGGCCGTCGGCGGTGAAGCGCTGGAAGGCGGCGTGGCCGCGGTTGACGGTGGCTTCCAGGGCGGGCGGGAGGGCGACGGGTTGGGTCCACTCGGAGTGGTCGTTGCCGTGGGCGGCCAGGATGCGCCAGTCGCGGAATCCGCCGGTTCCGGACAACTGGCTTGCCAGGCGGTCGAGTTCGCCTGCGGTGGGTGGGAACGGCAGGGCGGGGGCGAGGGTGTCGACGCGTCGGCGCAGTTCGTCCAGGGTGGTGTCCTGGGTGAGTTCCAGGGTGGAGTTGGTGGCGGCCCGGTAGGTGAGTGTGGCGGTGGCGAGCGCGCTGAGGGCGGCGACGGCGACGAAGGCGGCCAGCAGCCGGGGCCGCAGCCCGGCGACGGCGCGGCGCAGCCGGATCCGGCGCGGGACGGGCTGCGGGGAGGCGGGCTGCGGCGGTTCGGACTGCGGGACGACGGGCTGCCGGGGTTCGGGCTGCGGCGGTTCGGTGGTCACAGCGGCCCGAAGCGGTAGCCGAAGCCGCGCACGGTCTGGATGTAGCGCGGCGCGGAGGGGCTGTCCTCGATCCTGGCGCGCAGCCGGTTCACTCCGGCGTCGACCAGGCGGATGTCCTCCTGGCGCCCCAGCCCCCAGACGGATTCCAGGAGTTGCTCGCGGCTGAAGACCCGCCCGGGGGCGGCGGACAGCTCCAGCAGCAGCCGCATTTCGCTGGGTGCCAGCGGCAGCGGGGCGCCGCGCTTGGTGACGGTCAGTGCCGCCCGGTCCAGGACGAGGTCGCCGTGGGTCTCGCGGTCCGCCTCCGGGCCGGTGCCGCCGCCGGCGCGGCGCAGCACGGCGCGGATGCGGGCGTCCAGGACGCGGGACTGCGCGGGTTTGACGACGTAGTCGTCGGCTCCGGCCTCCAGGCCGAGGACGGTGTCGAGGTCGTCGCCGAGGGCGGTCAGCATGATCACCGGGGTGGGTCCGGCCCGGCGCAGCCGCCGGCACACCTCGAAGCCGTCGATGCCGGGCAGCATCAGGTCGAGCACCACGAGCTCCGGCGGTTCCTGCCGGGCGCGTTCCAGTCCCTCCTCGCCGGAGGCGGCGGTGCGCACCTCGTGGCCCTGGCGGCGCAGGCCCAGGGCCAGGGCCTCGCGTACGGAGTCGTCGTCCTCGATCAGCAGTAGCCGTGCCATGGGCACCAGTATCCGGGCCCGACCTGCGGAAACGGGCCCGTGGCGCAGGTGCGGGCCTGCTTGTTGCAAAACGCTCATCTGCAGATCACAGCGCCCGTAACCGCGCGGCGGACAGTGGTGGACACCGACACCCGAGCCCCGGACGAGGAGCACCGCCATGCGCGACCACCACGAGCAGACCCCCACCGGCGAGACCCCGCGCAGCTGGTACCCGCGGGCGGACCGGCTGGTCCGCCCGCCCGGGACGTCCGGGCGCCTGCGCACCGCCCTGGGCGTGGCGGCGCTCGGTGCGGCGGCCCTGACCCTGCTGGGCGTCGCCGGCGCGGTGGACCGGCCCGCCGTGTCCGCCGCCGCGAGCGGGACGGCCTCGGACCCGGCCGCGGACCCGGCCCCGGACCCGGGCCTGCCCGCGCCGACGGTGGACATGAGCATCTCCCGCCAGTCCGAGGACCCGGGCAAGACCGTCAACCTGACCATCGACGACGGCCCCGACCCGCAGTGGACCCCGCGGATCCTGGACGTCCTGGCCCGCAACAACGCCAAGGCCGTCTTCTGCATGCTCGGCCCCAACGCCCGGGCCCACCCCGACCTCGCCCGCCAGGTCGTCGCCGCCGGCCACCGGCTGTGCGACCACAGCGTCAGCCACGACACCGCGATGGACCACAAGGACGTCGCATACCAGGAGAAGGAGATCGTCGACGGCCTGCGGATGATCCAGGACGCCACCGGCGGCGCCCCCGTCCCCTACTACCGCGCCCCGGGCGGCGCGTTCACCCCCGAGAGCCGCCAGATCGCCGCCGCCCACGGCATGCGCCCCCTGGGCTGGAACGCCGACACCCGCGACTTCGAACGCCCCGGCGTCGAGCGGATCGTCGAGACGGCGAAGGCCCAGCTGCGCATCGGCCCCACCGTCCTGCTCCACGACGGCGGCGGCAACCGCGCCCAGACGCTGGAGGCCCTGGAGCAGCTGCTGCCGTGGCTGCGGGACAACGGCTACGCCTTCAGCTTCCCGCGCGTGTGAGCGGCCACCGGCCGGGCCCGCCGTCAGGGCCCGCCGTCAGGCGTGCGGTGCCCAGAAGGCGGTGAGCCGGCAGGTGTTGTGCTCGACGGCCGCCCAGCTTCCCTCGAACGCGAGGATCGCGGCGGCGGCCGTCGGGAAGCCGGAGTCCTTCATCCGCGCCATCACGTCCCCCTTGGCCTCGCCGGCCAGGGCTTCGGCCAGCTCGCGGACGCCGGGGTTGTGGCCGACCACGACCACGTCCCGGTCCTCGTCGGACTGCTCGTTGAGGACCGTGATCAGTGCGCCGAGGCTCGCGTCGTACAGGCGCTTGTCCTGGACCGTCCTCGGCTTGTTCCGCAGCTCGGGGACCATGAGCTCCCAGGTGTCGCGGGTGCGCACGGCCGGCGAGACGAGCGCGAGGTCGGCGTCGACACCGGCCCCGGTGAGCCAGCGGCCCGCGGCCTTCGCGTCCTTGCGGCCCCGCTCGGCCAGCGGCCGGTCGCGGTCGTCCACGGCATCGGGATGCTCGGCCTTGGCATGGCGGACCACGACGATCTGGCGCGTCTCCTCGGGCATGGCTTCTCCCTCTCACGGCGTCGGTCGGGCACGGGATCACGAACATCGACGATCGTGACAGCCCGCGCCCGCACCGACGCCTCGCCGGCCGGCCGCACCGCCGATGTCCACCCGCGCGGACGACACACCGGGCCGGGTTCCTCTCAGTGGCGCACTGCCGCCGCGCACCCGTGGCAGCGGCGCCGCCGGAGCGCCCTCACCCTCCTCACCGCCCTTACGTTTCGGGCCGGTTGAGGGAGATCCTGGCCTGCCAGTGGTGGTACATGCCGACCTTGCACCCGCCGTGGAGCCGGTGAATCATGCACACCCCCTGTCGGAGGTGGACGGCCCGATGTGCGGACCACCTCGAACCAGTCGTCGGGATCTGCGAGGTTCAGGACGTCGCCGACCGGGCCGCCGAGTCGAAGGATGGTGAGCAGCGCGAGCGTTGGGTGGGGCACGAGGCCTCCTAAAGTTCGGCTGTGACGGCCTTCAGGGCCAGGGCCCGCAGCGGGGCCAGGCGGGTGCGGTTGTCCTGGTGGTGGTAGACGGCGTTGGTGCAGATGGCCAGGTAGCGGCCGGTAGCCGGGGCGAGGTAGAGGCTGGTGCCGGTGAAGCCGTGGTGGTACGCCACCCGGCCGCCGTCGGCGAGGATCCAGGCCAGGCCGCGGTCGAGGCCGGGCTCGATCTCGGCCTGCGGCTGCATGCTGGCGGTGAGCCAGCGGCCCAGGGGTCCGCCGGTGGCGTGCGAGGTCAGCAGGTGGGTGGCGAAGGTGGCGAGGTCGGCCGGGGTGGTGAACACTCCGGCATGGCCGGCGACTCCGCCGAGCAGGGCGGCGTTGTCGTCGTGCGGCAAGCCCCACAGCCGGGGGCCGCCCTGCAGGCGCTGCTCGGTCGGGGCGACCTGAGCGGAGCGGGGCACCGGTCCGTAGGTCGTGCCTGTCATGCCGAGGTGTTGCCAGAGTTCGGTCGCGAGTTCGTCCAGGCGCCGGCAGCGGTAGTGGGACAGGGCCAGGCCGAGGAGGATGAAACCGCGGTTGATGTAGCGGTGTCCGGCCCCGGGTTCGGCGATCAGGTCTTCGCCGCAGATCAGTTCGGCGAGCGGTTCGGGGCGGCCCCGGTACTGGTCGAGCCGGGTTTCGGCTTGCAGGCCGGAGGTGTGGGCCAGGATCTGGCGGGCCGTGACCCGGCCGCCGGGCGCGTCGACGGGGATGCCGGGCAGCAGCTCGCGGACCGGTGTGTCCAGGGTGAAGTCGCCGATGAGCGAGGTGCCGACCAGCGGCCAGGCGGCCAGCACCTTCGTCAGCGACGCCATGTCGTACACGGTGTCCGGGCCCGGCCGGGCGTCGCCGCACTCGGGGGCGACGACGCCGGAGGTCAGGTAGCCGGGCGCGGCGCCGATGGCGCCGTGGGCGATGACGCCGCCGGGCACGGTGCCGTCGGCGGTCATCAGGTCCAGGCAGTCGTGCAGGTCGGCGAGCGCGTTCGGGCTCCACGGCACGGTGGTGGTCACGGCTACTCCCGGTCGGTCGTCAGGTCGGCACCGAGCGCGGCCAACTTCGGCAGCAGGCCGACGTATCCGCGCCGCACGTGGTACATCCCTCGGATCGTAGAGGTGCCCTCGGCGGCCAGGGCGGCGATCACGAGCGCGGTCGCCGCCCGGATGTCCTTCCCGGCCACGTCGGCGGCCTTCAGTGCGGACCGCCCCTGAACGGTGATCATCGCCCCGCTCGCGTTGACGGTCGCGCCGAACGCGGACCCAATCAGCTACAGGCCGCTACCGTACCGACGATCGAGCGCCAGTACCGCTGCATCGAACTGACTTTTCGCCACCTCTTCGTGATTGCCCAATTCCGGACAGTGGTCGACCCGTTCTCGACAGTCTCCTCGATCCGCCCGGTGCGCACGTACCCACGCCGCCACGCTGTAGCCGCCGCCCTCACAGGCGTGCGAGATCGGGAGGGGACATGATGGGCACCGCCCGCCAGGTCGAACTGCTGCGCGCGGAGATCGCGAAGAATCTGCAGGCCGGCCTGGAACAACTCCGCAGCAGCACCGACGCGTTGCGTTCCGAACTCACCACGACGCTGGCCACCGGCCTGAGCGAGCACCGCGACAGCGCCTTCGCGACGATCGCCAAGGCGCAGGAGCTGACCGAGCGGGCCATCCAGGAGAACCGCACGCTCCGCCGCCAGCTCGGCACCGCACGAGGTGAGCTCACCGCAATGCAGAACACCAACCGTGCGGCCCTCCAGACGAGTCGGGCCGAAACTGCCGAACCTGCTGAAGCCGCACCAGTGCATGAGGAGACCACTGCCTGGTCTGAAGCCGGCACCGAGGGGCCGGAGGTCCGGCGCGACTCCACCGCACCGTCGGCCGCCGAGGAGCACCCGCCGTCGGCTGACGGAAGTGCGACCGCTCCGAGCGCCGGCGCCGAACAGAGCGGCACCGAGCACACCGAGACTCAGGCGGCCGAGGCCGCACCCCGACCGGCCCTCCCCTCCGCGACCAGCCAGGCCGCGGGGCCCGACAGCAAGGAGACCTTCGTGACCGATCCTGCCGCCGACAACGAGCCCGTCGACCCGCTGCCCCTCACCGAGGAACAGGTACGGCGCATCGTGGCGGAAGCCATCGTCGGCCAACTGGTCGACCTCCTCCGTCCTCAGCCGGCACCCGCCGAACCCGAGGTGGAGGTCGAAGCGGAGGCGTCGGAGCAGGAAGGGACGGCGCCGATCGCCCCGTCCGGCCTGACCGAGGAGTCCGCCCTGCTGATCGCAGCCCAGCTCGCGGACCTGCTTCGGCCTCAGGTGGATCCGGTCGAGCCGGAACCGGCACCCGCCGCAGAGCCTCCCGCCATCGAGGAAGCCGCCGGCAGTCCGGCCGACGACGTGTCCGGCCTCATCCCCGAGTCGTTCGCCTGGCCCATCCACGTCGGCACCCTCCGCAAGGCCGCAGCGGTGAGGACCGTCGCGATCTCCTGCCACCCCGAGACCTGGGACTTCCTCGCCGCGCAGATCGAGGACACCGAGCACTTCTCCAAGCCCGTCGGCGGCAGCGACGAGGACACGATTCTGTCCGGCCGCAGCGTCATCGCGCTCCTCAACGCCCTGCGAAGGACCGCCTACAACGGCGTCGGCAGCGACAGCGGCATCGAGACCTGGGCCTTGGCCGTCACCAGCTACGAACGCATCGCCGCCGTGATCAACCACACGCGGCCGGCGGACGAGGACGGCGGGAGTGGAAAGCTGGCCCAACCGCGGATCGTCCTCGACGACCGGATCGACGGCAGCTGATCCACTGATCCACGAGGAGCGCGGGCGGGCGCGCCGGCGAAGTCCCGGCCCCTGCGTTCCTTCCCGTTCGGGCCGGGGCCGCTCAGCGGTGCGGCGCCACGTCTTCGTGGCGCCGCACCGTCGAGCGGCCCCGGCCCTCACCACCACCCGGAAGGGGCCCGGGGAGCCGGTCAGTGGCCGTACATGCCCACCTCGTAGGTGCCGCCGGGCTGGCCGATCAGCACGTTGGCCCGGTTGAAGGCGTTGATGATCGCAATCACGCAGACCAGCGCCGACAGCTGCTCCTCGTCGTAGTGCTTGGCGGCGTTCGCCCACACCTCGTCGCTCACCCCGCCGGCCGCGTCGGCGATCCGGGTGCCCTCCTCGGCGAGCTCCAGCGCGGCGCGCTCGGCGTCGGTGAACACGGTGGCCTCGCGCCAGACGGCGACCATGTTCAGGCGCGCCGGGTCCTCCCCGGCGTGCACGGCCTCCTTGAAGTGCATGTCGACGCAGGGGCCGCAGCCGTTGATCTGGCTGGCGCGCAGCCGCACCAGCTCCTGGACGGCGAGCGGCAGGCTCGACTCGGTGGTGGGCTTGCTGGCCGCGATCAGGTGCTTGACGACCTTGCCCAGGATCGGGTTGGTGAAGACGTCCAGGCGGGGTTCCATGGTGTGCTCCTCGGTCGGTGTTTTCCGTTGCTGTCATGAAGACAAGACAGCCCGCCGCTTTGTGACAGCCCCCGAAGTGACCTGCGCCACACCGCCCGCCGATGAGTGCCGACGGGCCTCGGATAGCCTGCCGACCACGCACGGGACAGGGGGATTCCATGACGGGTGGAATGGGTGGGACGAGTGAGACCGACGCGACGGGCGCGGCCGCCGGGTACCGGCCGCTGCTGTTCTCCATCGCCTACGGGATGACGGGCTCGGTCGGCGACGCCGAGGACCTCGTCCAGGACGCCTTCCTCGGCCTCGCCCGCGCCGAGCGGGCCGGCACCGCGATCGCCGCCCCCAGGGCGTACCTGACCACGGCCGTCACCCGCCTGGGCATCAACCACCTCACGTCCGCCCGGGTGCGCCGCGAGACCTACGTCGGCCAGTGGCTGCCCGAGCCCGTCGTCAGCACCGCCGAGCGCCCCGGCCCGGCCGAGCACGCCGAGCTGGCCGACTCGCTGTCGATGGCGTTCCTGGTGCTGCTGGAGGCCCTCTCCCCGGTCGAGCGTGCGGTGTTCACGCTGCGCGAGGCGTTCGGGTACGGCTACCCGGAGGTCGCCGGGATGGTCGGCCGCAGCGAGGCGAACTGCCGTCAGATCCTCGCCCGCGCCCGCAAGCGCCTGGCCCTCAAGGACGACGCCCCTGCTCCCCCGGCGCGCCGCGCGGAGGGCGAGGAGCTGGCCCGCCGCTTCTTCGCGGCCGCCGAGGGCGGCGACCTGGACGCCCTGCTCGGCCTGCTCGCCCCCGACGTCGCCTTCCGGGGCGACGGCGGCGGCAAGGCCCGCGCGCTCGCCCACTGCCTCACCGACCCGCGCCGCGTCGCCCAGCTGCTCGTCGGCGGGCTGCGCCGCCTGCGCCGCCTGGGCGCGCACCTCGTACCGGCGCGGGTCAACGGCCGCCCCGGCGCGGTGGTGTACGACGCCGAGTGGCGCGTGGCCAGCGTCATCGGGCTGGACGTCGACGCCGGCGGCGCGGTGCGGGCCGTCCACGCCGTCTCCAACCCCGACAAGCTCGCCCACCTCGGCCCGCTCTCCGGCCTCGGGCTGCTGCCGCAACCGCAGGCGTAGGCCCCGGCCCGCCGGACACGGAACGGCCCGGGCCCGAAGACGCCGGGCCCGGGCCGTTCGCCCGAGAGGTCAGGGGGTGGTGCACACGGCGTTCGCCGACAGGGACTGGGCCGTGGTGCCGGTGTTGGTGCCGCGGATGACCCAGGAGCTGCCGCTCGGGTAGGAGTCGGTGAAGAAGATGTCGAAGCCGCTGGTCTGACCGCCACCACCGGTGGGCACCTGACCGGACGGGCAGGTCACGGTGGCGATCCCGTGGCCACCCGCGGGCACGTCGACCGGGTTGCCGAAGACCGGGGTGTGCGCGGCCAGCAGGGCGGGGTCGGCGGCGGCCTGGTCGGCGGGGACGACGACGCTCGGCTTGACGGCGGACCCGCCGTCGGCGAAGGCGACGGCGGCACTCGCGGACAGGACGGTGACGGCGGTCAGAGCGGTCAGGGCGAGGGATTTCGTGCGAGCCACGGCGGCCTCCTGAGGGCGTGGGGGGTCGGACTGGCGTCGGCGGGGGCTGCTCCCCGCACCGACCTCCGATACGTGCCCGAACCACCCTTTCCGTGGACGGGGGAACGGCTCCGGCGACCCGGGCGGAGGAATGCCGGTGCCCGTCCGGGCTAACCCGGGCTACACTCCCCGACTTGATCAACGAACCGCCCACGGGGGAAGCATGAACAGCCGTCACATCGACCGGTTCCGCCGGCTCGACGCCGCCGCACGCGTCATCGGCCGGCGCAACGCCCTGCGCTACGTCGCGCTCGGGGTGGGGTCCGCGCTGGTCGCCGCCTGCTCCAGCAGCGGTGGCGACAGCGGCGGCGGCAGTAGCGCCAAGACGGACGCCGCTCCCCCGGCCTCGCCGACCGGCACTCCCGCCCCCACCGGCTCCCCCACCACCCCTACCGCCCCCGCCGCCAAGCCGACCGTCGGCGAGCGCATCTTCGACGCCTTCGTGAGCGGCACCTGGGCGATCGAGTCCACCAGCACCCGCGGCGACAAGGCCCACGGGAAGATCACCATCGAGTCCAGCGGCCGCAACGGCGGCTGGACGCTCGTCTGGGACGACCTCGACGGCAAGCCCGTCACCTGGCGCGGCAGCCTGCTGCTGCGCGGCGGGCACCTGTCGCTGAGCCTCTTCGAGGGCCCCAAGAAGCTGATGACCGGGCACCCCGAGGCCCTCCAAGTGCCGGACACCGTGGGCGACACCGTCCAGCTGACCTTCCCCTGGGCGCCGCCCGGCGCCACCGCCGCGAGCAGCAAGGACAAGCTGGACGTCAGCTACGCGAACAACGTCCTGACCATCGCCCACACCTCGGGCGGCAAGCCCACCACCCACGTCTGCACTCGCCTCTGAGCCCGGGTCAGTCCTTGGCGACAGGGCGGCGGGTGCGGGTGAACCAGCAGGCCAGCAGCAGGTTGGGCACCCAGCACAGCCAGGCGATCGCGGTGTAGGAGGTACGGAAGTCCAGGTGCGCGGCGGTGGCGGCGAGCAGCATGAGGCGCAGGGTGACGGCGGCGAAGGTGAGCGCGAAGCTGCGGATCATCCAGCGGCGGTGGTCGGCGACCCGGCCGTCGAGGACGGCCCGCAGCCCGGCGCCGCCGGTCACCAGCCAGGCCACGGCCAGGCAGGCGAAGCCGGCCGAGGTGACGGCGCCCCCGTACGCGACGGGCGCCAGCAGCAGCGCGCCGATGGCGCCGACCAGGCAGGCGATCAGGTAGGTGGCGCCGGTGCGGCGGTGCAGGCGCGGGTGGCGCTCGCGCAGGCGGCGGGAGAACTGCCAGGGCCCGACGGCGAGGGCGGTGATGGCGCCGAAGATGTGGAGGTAGAGCGGGAGTTGGTGGCTCAGGTAGGTGGCGCGCTGATGGCGGAAGAACGTCGACGGGTCGAAGCTGAAGTACTTGGCGGAGATCGCGACGATGAACAGGGAGAGCACCGTCATGACGGCCCAACCGGCCCGAGTGATGCGCATGCGTCAAGTCTCGGGCCCGGCGGCCCCAGCGGGCATCCGGGTCGAACCCGGATAGCACCCTCAGATAACCCCCATCTCCCCTACGTGCCAAGGTACTTGATCGAGCGGCTTCGTTCGCGCACGTGGTCGAAGGGCGTCTCCGCGGCGGAAGGATACTCACACCATCGGGTGATCGGGATGCGGAGGAGTGCACCGAAGGGGCCGGTTCCGGGCAGCGTCGCGGTGTCCCAACTGTCCTTTCACGGAAGGAAGTTCAGCATGCGTCGACATCTTCACCGGGCTCTCGTCTCGGCGGCCGGAACCGCCGCGGTGCTCGCCGCGACGGGGGTGACGGCAGCGCCCGCGGCGCACGCCGAGGCGCCCGCCCCGGCGGTCGCGCAGACCAAGGTGTTCAGCTCGCCGGACACGGTCGACTTCGCGGTCCCGGCCGGGGTCACGAGGATCGCGGTCGCCGCCCTCGGTGCGGGCGGCGGGGGCGGTGGGGGCGGCGGCGCGGAGGTCACCGAGTACGGGCGTGGCGGCGGGGGCGGCGCGGGAGGCGGCGGCGGCGCCCTGGTGAGCTGCGTGCTGGACGTCAGCCACGCGAAGGTCCTGAGGATCACCGTCGAACCGGGCGGCCACGGCCGGGGCGGCGGGACGGGCGGGCTGTTCCCCACGAGCGGCACCAACGGCCAGGGCGGCGACCCGTCGACGGTCCGGGTCGACGGGACCAAGAAGGTCTCCGCCGACTGGGGCGGCGGAGGCGAAGGCGGCCGCAAGGGGATCACCGGCGGCGACGGCGGCAGCCCCGCCGCCCCCGGGCAGAAGGCGGACAGCCGCTGCGACGGCGCCGACGCCCGCCTCCAGGACGGCGGGCGGGGCGGCCATGGCGGGAAGGGCGCCCTGGCCAAGAAGGGCGGCCACGGCGGCGACGGCGGCAACCCCGGCGCCAGCCACCCACCCGCGGGCTGCCCCGGAACGGCCGGGCGCGGCGGCCACGGCGGCCCGGGCGGCACCATCGCCGCCGGTGACATCAACGACGGCAAGTCGGGGCTCTCCGGCGAGGCCGGCTGCGTCGTGCTGACCTACACCGCCGGACCTTCCTGACCGGCAGGGCATCCGGGCGCGGAGCGCGTTGCGGCGGGCACACGACTGCCGTTCAGGTGAACCACCTCACCTGCGGTGGAGGCCGGTTCCGGAAGGGGGTAACCCGTCACCGGGAGCGAGGAGGCACCGACCGGTTCAGGGGCCTCGGGGCTCCCGCCGACGAACACCCACCCAGTACAGGAGTCCACCTTGCGCATGCGCTTCAGCCCCCGCGCCGCCCTCGCGGTCACCGCCGGCGTCCTCGCCCTGTCCTTCGTCAACGCCTCGACCGCCTCGGCGGCCCCCGGCGTCGTGATCATGGAGAACAACGGCCAGTTCACGGAGGTCCGGGATCCTGCACCCCAGCGGTGCTACCCCGGCCTCGGCGCCGACACCGCGATCGCCAACCGGACCAGCGGCACCATCCTGCTGTTCCCCGACGACAACTGTCGGGTGAGAATCTTCAACCCCCTGGGGCCGGGCGAGTTCCGGCCTGACGAGCACGTCGGCAGTTTCATGGCCCTGGACTGACCAGGCCCGGCGGGAACACCCCGGCCCGGCGCGGGAGTTCCGCGCCGGGCCGGGGCGTGTCCAGGCGGGGAGCGCGTTGCGGCAGGCGCACGACTGCTGTTCGGGTGAACCAGTGGGCCTGCTGGGAAGGCCGGTCGCGAAACGGGGCAGACCGGCACCGGGAGCAACGAGGTGCCCACCGGTTCGGGGCCTCGGGACTCCCGCCGAACCGCATCCCTTCGTGCGTCCAGTACGGGAGTCCTCATGCGCATGCGCTTCAGCCCCCGCTCGGTCCTCGCGGTCACCGCCGGCGTCCTCGCCCTGTCCTTCGTCAACGTCTCGACCGCCTCGGCGGCCCCCGGCGCCGTGATCATGGAGCAGGGCGGCAACTTCCAGCAGGTCCGGGACCCGCAGGGCGGCCAGTGCTACCCCGGCCTCGGCCCCGACACCGCGATCGCCAACCGGACCAGCGGCACCATCCTGATGTTCCCCGACAACTTCTGCCAGACGAGGATCCTCAACCCGCTGGGGCCGGGCGAGTTCCGGCCGGACGAGAACGTCGGCAGCTTCCTCGCCCTGGACTGACCAGGCCCGACGCGAACGCCTAGGCCCGACGCGGGAGTTCCGCGCCGGGCCTAGGCGATGTGCGGGTTCGGGCGGCTCGCCGGCCGTGGCGGAGGACGGGCAGGGGGCGAGGGATCCCCCGGGCGGCCCGCGGGATCACCCGGCGGACGCCTCGCTCGGGTCGGCAGCGCAGGTGCGGGGTCAACGCCTCCGGGGCACCGGCCTCGCCCCCGCGCCGAACCGGTGCGGGGCGGGGGGAGAACGAGGAGGTGTCGAGGGTCAGGGCAGGCGGGCGGCGACGGCGACGTTGACGGTGCCGGTGGTGCTGCGGCCGAACACGTCCGTGACGGTGTACGTGAAGGTGTCGCAGCCGGTGAAGCCGACCTGGGGGGTGTAGCGGACCTGGCCGCTGACGGTCTCGGCGGTGCCGTTGGCCGGGGCGGACACTGCGGTCAGGGACAGGCCCCTGGAGTCGGTGCGGCCGGCGTTGGTGTCGTTGGCGAGCACGTCGACGGTGGTCGCGGTGCCCTGGACGGTGGACGCGCCGTCGGTGCGGGCGATCGGGAGCTGCGGCACCTGGGTGCTGCCGTAGTAGGTGAGGACGGAGTAGGTGCCGTCGCCCTGGTCGACCAGTTCGAGGCTCTGGGGCACCACACCGGTGTACGGGCCGGAGCTGACGGCGCCGGTGTTGGAGTAGATGTTGAGGGCGTCACCGGAGTAGGTGTTGCGGATGCCGGTGGAGCCGTCGCCCTGGGGGTAGAGGTTGAAGCTCTGCGACGGGGAGCCGTCGTAGGGGGCGGCGTTGACGCTGCCGTTGTTGGTCGCCAGGACCAGGTTGCCGGCGGGGTTGCGGAGCCCCCAGGAGCCGTCGTTCTGGCGGACGAGGGCGAACTTCTGGGCGCCGTTGCCGTTCTGGTACGGCGTGCCGGCGAAGCCGTTGCCGGAGACGGTGAGGGCGGTGCCGCTGATCTGCTGCGCGGTCAGGTGGTTGACCGCGGAGACCGCGACCCGGACGGTCGCGGTGGACCGCTGGCCGAAGATGTCCTCGATGGTGTAGGTGAACGAGTCACAGCCCGCGAAGCCCGAGTTGGGGGTGTAGCGGATCTTGCCGTTGACGACGTTGACGGTGCCGTTGCCCGGGGTGGAGATGCCGGCGATCGTCAGGTCCAGCGGCTGGGTGGTGCCGGTGCCGGAGTCGTTGGCGAGGACGTCGATGTCGACGGACTGGCTCTCGGCGGTGGAGGCGGCGTCGTTGCGGGCCTGGGGAGCCTGCGGGACGGTGCTCGGGCCGGGGTAGAAGGCGCGGATGCCCCAGGAGCCGTCGGCCTGCCGGACGAGCTCGAAGCTCTGGTTCTGGGTGCCCTGGTACGCCTGACCGGAGACCGTGGGGTTGGTCATGGTGAGGACGACGTCCTGGTAGAAGCCGCGGATGCCGAAGGAGCCGTCGGCCTGCTTGACGATGCTGAAGCTCTGCGGCTGGGTACCGGCGTAGGGCTTGCCGGCGACGGAGGAGCCGTTCATGTCCAGGACGGAGTTGGTGCCCTGGTAGAAGCTGCGGATGCCGAAGGAGCCGTCGGCCTGCTTGACGAGGCTGAAGCTCTGCGGCTGGGTGCCGGCGTAGGCCGCGCCGGTGACGGACGAGCCGTTCATGGTGAGAACGGTGGCGGTGGACGCCGCGGCCGGGGAGAGCGGCACGGCGATGCCGATGACCGCGGAGCAGAGGATGGCGGCGGTTGCGCGCGTGCGGCCGATGAGGGTGGTCATGTGGCCCCGTCCTTGGAGAGGGATGTGGGTGGGGTGGGACGCACGCCGGCCTGCCGGGTGGGAGGGCGAAGATCCGCCCCGACCCGGCCACGAGCATCGACCGCGGATATGTCCCGGCCCGCGAGCGGCCCAACGAGCGACCCCGAAAGCCGTTACTGCACGCACCGTTGCAGGACTGGCCGGCCTCGTCGACCCGCCGGCTCTCACGCGGTCCGGGGCCGGTGTCGCCGCAGGTCGTGGCCCTGCCGCCGCCCTGTCGATGCCGGCAATGCCTCGGCCCGGCGCGGGGCTCGCGCCGGGCCGAGGGGGCGCGCCGGTTCAGGCGGCGCGCTGGCCGTGGAGGAGGACGGGCAGGGAGCGGTGAGCGAGGGCCTCGGTGGCACGGGCGGCCTGGGAGGGAGCCATGAAGTCCGGCAGGTCGGGGGCCGGGACGAAGCGGGCGCCGAGCAGGCCGCTCCGGCGCTGCGACGGGACGGTGATCCGGGTGCTGTCCGGGACGGTGCCGCCGTCGAAGACCAGGTTGAGGCGCTGCAGGTAGCGGTCGGCCGGGGTGAAGTCGACCGCGAGGACGTCGGTCAGACGCACGATCAGCCCGGTGTCCGCGTGGAGGTGACGGGCGGCGGCCAGGTGCGGGGGCTCGTTGGGACGGGCGGAGCCGCCCGGCAGGATCATGCCGTCCATGTAGTCCGGGTCGACGAGCAGGACGTCGCCGCGCTGGTTGCGGATCAGGACGAGGCAGCCGAGCCGGCAGACGGGGGGCTTGGCAAGAAGGCGGGGGTCTTGCATCGGGGGTCGCTTTCAGACGTCGAAGGTGAGGCGCTCGTAGCGCAGGCCCTTGCGGAGCAGGTCGACCATGCGGAGGAGGTCGACCGGGCGGGCGGTGAGGTGGAGCAGGTAGCTGCACGTCAGGCGGCCGGTGTCCCAGTCGACTTCGAGGGTGGGGAGGTGGACGCCACCGAGGGCGAGGACGGTGGTGAGGTCGTCCAGGACGTCGGCGGCCTTGCGGCGCTGCTCGGCGGTCGCACGGGAGAGGGTGGACATCACCGCTCCCCGGGGCGCTTGTGGACCTCGAAGGCCCGCCAGGCACTGTAGGCGTCGCCGAAGAAGACGAAGGCGGCGAGGTCACCGCCGGGCCGGCGCAGCCACTCGCCGGTCATCTCGTTACGGACCCGGTAGCGGTCGGCGTCCGGGTCCCAGCGGACGCCGTAGCCGTGGAGGCGCGGGAGTTGGTCGTGGGGCATGGGAATGGAACCCTCTGCGATCGGAGTTTCACGTTCTGTGCACATGGTGGCGCACGGTCCCCTAGGATCAGAAGTGGCTTGCTACTTGCCATGAGGCACCACGGGAGTTGAGGGCTGCCATGAACAAGAAGAAGATTGACCCGGAGTCGAGCCCCTGGGCGCCCTTCGGAATCCAGCTCAGGGCCTTCCGAGAGGCCAGGGACCTCCTCCAGGAAGAGCTGGCCCCGCTCATCGGGTGCTCCCCCTCGCACCTCTCGTACATCGAACTTGCGCACCGGCCGCCGACTCGCAAGCTTGCGGAGCTGTCCGACATCGCGCTCGACACGGGCGGCACGATGTTGCTGATGTGGTACCAGCTGAAGAACGCCGCGATCCTGGAAGGCTTTCCGGAGTACGCCCGGTATGAGCTCCTGGCGGAGCAGATCAGGATCTTCGAAGTCAACGTCATCGCCGGTCTTCTGCAGACCCGGGCCTATGCGACCGCAATCGAGATGAGTGCCGTCAGGCTAGGCACCGCGACCGAGAAGCTGGCCGAGGAACGCATCGAGTTCAGGCTTGCCCGCCAGACGATCATGGAGCGGGCTCATCCTCCACTCGTGCACGTGGTCCTGGACGAAAGTTGCCTGAGAAGGGTCGTTGGTGGGCGAGACGTCATGGTCGAGCAGTTGCTCCACCTTGAGAAGTTGGCCGAGCGACCTGAAGTGATCATTCAGGTCGCGCCGTTCACCCTCGGTGAGAGTCGGCCGTTCACGCACATGGCGTACCTCCTTACCATGCCGAACCGCAAGGTTCTCGCTTATGGCGAGGTTGAACAGCGTGGATACATCGATCGCGATACCAAGTCAGTTGCCTCGCTGACCAAGAGCTACGATCGACTTACGGTCGAGGCCTATGGCCAGGCCGAATCGCTGGCTTTCATCCGTGCGACAAGGAGGGACCTGGAGTGGATGTCGACCTGACTGACGTTTCCTGGCGGAAGAGTTCGTACAGCGGCACCGGTGGCGGTGCCTGCATCGAGGTCGCCGACGGCTTCGCCGGCGTCATGCCCGTCCGGGACTCCAAGGACCCCTCCGGTCCGGCCCTCCTCTTCCCCTCCGCCGCCTGGCAGGCCTTCGTCGCCGCCGTCCGCACCGGCGAGTTCGACACCCACTGACCGTAACCACCGGCCCCGCCACCCCACCCCCGGGGCGGCGGGGCCGAGCTGTGCGCACCCGCAGTCATTCACCCGAATGGAGTACATGGGGGTGCGTGCTCCCGGCGCGCATCGGCGTGCGCGGATTCCTACGGTGGAAGAAGGGGGCAACCGGGACCGAGGATACGGGCGACCGCTACGGCTGTCTCTCCGGTGCGAAGGCGTTGCCGCGGCGTCGCAGCGAGGACGGAGCGACCCCATGACGACCGCATCCACATGGCACATGCCCGCAGAAACCGAGAAACAGGCGCGGACCTGGATGGCCTGGCCCGTCGCCGACTACGGCACGCCCGCCGAGGAGGCGCGCCGGGCCTGGTCGGCGGTGGCCAACGCGATCACGCAGCACGGCGGTCAGCCGGTCACCATGCTGGTGACGGCCGAGGAGGAGCCGTACGCGAGGAAGCTGCTGGACGACGAGGTCACGCTGCTCGTGACCAGGCTGGACGACGGCTGGGCGCGGGACACCGGGCCGACCTTCGTCGTCGACGCCCAGCGGACGCGCCTTGGCGCGGTCGACTGGGTGTTCAACGCCTGGGGCGCCCAGTCGTGGGCGAGTTGGGCCTGGGACGCCCGGGTGGCGACCACGATCGCCGAGGAGGTCGGCGCCGAGATCATCCCCTCCGAGATGGTCGCCGAGGGCGGGGGCTTCCACACCGACGGTCATCCCGGTCGACGCCCGGCCGCTGTTCGCGCGGGGCGGCGGCGCCCACTGCATCACCCAGCAGGAGCCGGCCATCAGCTAGGCGCACCAGCACAGAGCCCGGAGTCCGGAGGACGGAGATGAACACGAAGCCCGATCTCGCCGGGAAAGTCGGCGAGTTGAAGGAAGATCTGATCAAGGACCTGATGGGTCTCGTCAGCATCGCGTCGGTCTACGACGGCGAGACCTTCAAGCTCCAGCCGGTGAAGGACGCCGCCAACAAGTGCGCGGCGCTGCTGGCCGGGACGAAGGTCGAGCAGAAGTGCATCGGCGACGAGAAGAAGAACGCCCCGCTGGTCTACGCCACCTGCGGACCCGACAACCCCCCGAAGGGGACACCCACGGTGCTGCTGTACGCGCACTACGACGTGGTGAAGGCCGGGGACTGGGGCGAGAAGGCCGCCTTCACGCCGGTGCGGAAGGACAACCGCGTCGTCGGGCGCGGGGCCGCCGACGACAAGTCGGGGGTGATGATGCACGTCGGCGCCGTCCGGGCCTTCGGCGGCAAGCCGCCCGTCAACCTGAAGATCGTCCTGGAGGGCGAGGAGGAGTCGGGCGACACCCTGGAGACGTACGTCCAGAAGAACGCCGACCTGTTCAAGGCCGACTTCGTCGTCATCGCGGACGCCGGGAACTACGCGCTCGGCGAGCCGACGTTCACCACGAGCCTGCGCGGTGTGGTGGACGTCGACGTCACGGTCGGCACCCTGGGAATCCCCAAGCACAGCGGCGTGTACGGCGGCCCGGTGCCGGACGCCTTCATGGTGTTGGTGCGGATGCTGGCCAGGCTGCTCGACGACGCGGGCGACGTCGCGGTGCCGGGCCTGGTCCGGGAGCACTGGCAGGGCCACGAGCCCGACGAGAACGGGTTCCGCAAGGAGGCCGGGGTGCTGGACGGGGTGCGCCTGATCGGCACGGACACGCTCGGCAGCAGGCTGTTCGACAAGCCCTCGGTCAACGTGGTGGGGCTCGACGGCGTCCCGTCGATGAAGGACTCCATCAACCTGCTCCGGTCGACCGTGACGGCCCGGGTCAGCCTGCGCATCGCCCCGAAGCAGAAGCCGGCCGACGCCATCGCCCTCCTCAGGAAGTTCCTGGAGAGCAGTGCGCTGAACCCGTGGAACGCCAAGGTCACCGTGAAGCCCGTCGACGCGGGCGGTGCGGGCTTCGAGGCGGACACCACCCTGCCCGGGTTCGCGGTGGCCCGCAGCGCGATGATGCACGCCTATCCCGGCAAGGACGTCACGTTCACCGGCGACGGCGGGTCCATCCCGCTGGTCACGCAGCTCCAGACGATCAACAAGAAGTCGCCGCTGCTGCTGATCGGCTGCCAGGAGCCGACCTGCCTCATCCACTCGTACCCCGAGAGCGTCGACATCGACGAGTTGGCGACGATGACGCTCGCCGAGTGCGACCTGCTGGACCTCCTGGGTTCGGGCGCGAAGGCGACCGGCCTGGAGGCCATGGCCGCGACGGCCGTCCCGGCGGGCAGGGCCTGAGGTCCGACAGCCTCGGCAGACCTCACAGATCAAGGACATCCCATGGAACTCATCTCCCCCGTCGCCCCCGCGGTCGCGGGTGAATGGCTCCCCTCGAACCAGGGCTTCCTGAGGGACTGGCTGGACCACCGGATCAGGAACCTCGACCGGAAGGCCCCGCTGAAGCCGTCCATCCAGGCGTTCCACAAGCTGATCGACGAGGACCCCCAGGTCTACATGCTCTTCAACGACATGCTGTGGCAGTTGTCCCACCGGGAGACGCCGACCGGATCCCCCCAGGTGAAGACGGTCGACGACCTGCTGCTGCTGTTCAACCACGCCATCCAGCACGCGCCCGAGTACAACGACACCGGGCTGGTGGGCTTCCCGATCAACGCGATCCTGAACTGGGCCATGGGCACCCAGGCGGGCTTCGCGGCGTTCCTTAACGACAAGGTCAACGCCTGCTTCAAGGACATGCTCGACGAGTGGGACGAGTACCTCACCAGCGAGGCCTCGAAGTACGTGCTGGACAAGGAGGACGAGAACGGCTGGTTCGGCAAGAAGGCGCTGGAGGCGATGCCGGACTTCGAGAAGACCTACGTGTGCGATCCGGACGACCGGTACTACGGGTTCACCTCGTGGGACGACTTCTTCACCCGCAGGCTCCAGCCCGGCGTGCGGCCCGTCGCCTCCGGTGTCGGGGAGGTCGCCAACGCCTGCGAGTCGAATCCCTACCGCCTGGCCAGGAAGGTCGCGCTGCGCGACCAGTTCTGGATGAAGGGCCAGCCGTACGCCCTCGCCTACCTGCTCGACTCCGCCCACCGGACGCCGGCCGAGCCGGACGCCAAGGACTTCGTCGGCGGCACCGTCTACCAGGCGTTCCTGAGCGCCCTCAGCTACCACCGCTGGCACAGCCCCGTCGACGGCACGGTCACGGCCGTGCGCAACATCCCCGGCACCTACTACTCCCAGACGCCCGTGGCGCTGTGCGACGTCGCCTCGCCCGACCTGTCCCAGGGCTACATCGCCCACCTCGCCGCCCGCGCGGTGATCTACATCGAGACCGATGAGCCGGACGTCGGCACGATGGCCTTCGTCGCCATCGGCATGGCCGAGGTCTCCTCCTGCGAGGTCACCGTGGAGGTCGGCCAGGAGGTCGAACGGGGCGAGGGGATCGGCATGTTCCACTACGGCGGCTCCACCCACTGCCTGGTCTTCGGGCCGGACGTGGACCTGGACTTCGTCCCGACGACGTTCCCGGGCAAGTCCAACCTCCTCGTCAACTCCAAGGTGGCGAGCCTGCAGTAGGCGACCGGCCGCCGAAATCCCCGACACCACCGGCGCCAACCGCCTACCTGGCAAGCAATTTGATGAGTCATCACCTGATCAGGTGATCTTCCGTCGAGCTTCCTTGTGTCTCGATCACCCGCGCGGTGTGCTGGCCGCGCGGGGTCGAGGGGCGACCCCACCGAGGGGAGCCATACCAATGAAGACTCCGGTCACCACGGACGTGAAGGTCAGGGACAAGTCCGCCTGGGTCCGCTGGCTGCCGAACGCCCTGCCGGCCGCGGGCTACATCACGCTCGACAACACCGCCGACAAGCGCTACGACATCACCAAGATCACCAGCCCGGACTACCAGCGCATCACGATCTACCAGACCGTCACCGACGAGGAGAGCTCGAAGATGGTCAAGGTGGACAAGGTCACCCTGTCCGCCAAGGGCGGATTCGCCTTCGTGCCGGGCCAGTACCACATCATGTTCGAGAAGCCGCGCCGCCTGATCACCCCCGGCGACAACGCCCGCGTCGTCTTCTTCCTCGACAACGGCACCGTCCTCAAGGTCAGGATGCCCGTCCGCACCTCCCCCGAGCTGTACTGACCCCACCGCCCGCGCCCACCTGGAGATCCGGACACATGACCACCTACCACCTCGACCTCGGCGACAACCAGGCCGAAGCACTCGACTCGGTCACCAAGCTCACGCTCGTCGGCTCCGACCTCGACCTCGACTCCCTCCTCACCACCGGCGTCAAGGCCCCCGTACCGCTGTGGGGCGACGTGCTCCTCACCCGCGGCGACGACCGCCACCCGGCCACCACCACCTGGGCCGAGGACGTCGAGAACACCAACACCCACCAGGACGTCGTCCTGATCGCCGGCGACCCGACCGACCCCACGTCCCGCCGGGTGCGCCTCGCCGACGCCTGGGCCAGCACCACCTACCACCTGGACGAGGACGACGACCCGGACGCCTTCGTCATCAGCTTCAAGGACATCACCATCGAGAAGTAGCCGCCCCCTTGGCGAGCAGCCCAGGGGCGGAGTGGGAAGTCGGCCCGGCCGACTTCCCACTCCCGTCCGGAATGTAGGAGGCCGGTACGCTCCGGAGATGACCGACCACGGCATCGCCCAGCCCTCCTTCCGCCTGCAGGTCGTCCAGGCGGTCTCCGCGCTGGCCGACCCGGCCTTACGGCGCGAAGTGCGGCTCGAACCCGGCAAGTTCGAGGACCTCGACTACACCGTCTGCGTCCTGTTCGACGACTTCTGCGACGCCGACGAACCCTTCCCCTGGCTCGGCCGGAGCCTGCGCACCGAGGAGGAGGTCGAGCTGATGGCCGCCCTCGGCGTCGCCTACACCGCCGTCCAGGACGCCCACGGCCCCTCCACCGCCGGCGCCGGCTACCTCGACGCCCCCGGCTGGCCCGCCGTCACCGCCGCGGCCGCCCGCCTCGCACCGCTGCTCGCGGCCAACGACGCTGCGGCGTAAGCACCGTGTGCGTCTGTACGCCCGTGCGCGCCGTGTGCCGTGTGCGTGGGAAGTCGGCCCGGCCGACTTCCCACGCCCCACCCACCAGCCTGCCCGCCGGAGCGCACCCGTAAATCCGGTGCGCCCGCCGGATGATCTCGGTAGCCTGCCCCTCCATGGCATCGGAACTGAAACGCCCCCCGCTCCTGGCGGACGAACGCACCGCGATCACCGGCTGGTTGGACCTGCAGCGGAAGATCCTGCGCTGGAAGTGCGAGGGGCTGAGCGACAAGGACGCGCACCGCTCCGTCCTCCCCGACTCCCCCGCGATGACGATGGCCGGCCTCCTGTCGCACATGCGCTGGACCGAACACCTGTGGCTGGAGGTGCTGTTCCTCGGCGGCGACGAGAAGCAGAACCCGTCGTTCGACGAGTCGGAGGAGGACGCCGACTGGCGCACCGGCGGCCGCCCCCTGGCCGAGCTGCTCGCGGAGTACGAGGCCCAGTGCGCGCGCAGCGACGAGATCGTCGCGGCGGCCTCCCTGGACGACGTCGGCCGCCACACCGGCTACCGCCCCGGCGGCGCCAACCTGCGCTGGATGCTGATCCACCTCGTCGAGGAGACCGGGCGGCACGCGGGGCACGCCGACATCGTCCGGGAGCTCCTGGACGGGTCGAAGGGCTACTGCTAGGGGAGGTCCTTCCCGGGCCCGGAGGCGTCAACTCGACGTCCTCCGGGCCCGGTTCGGTGTGGCGGCGCGCGGTGTGGCTGGTTCTCGCTCTGGTGACGGCGGTCACTGGCTGACATGATCTGTGCGCTGACCGATCACGTTGAGCATCTGTTCGATTTCGCTCCGTGAGCAGTCGGCTCGCAGTCGCACGGGTACCCCAGTCCGCGCCGGGCCTGCTCCCGGCCGTACGAGAGGAACAGACCCTTGACCGATTCCACGCCCCGCGAGCCCCAGCCGGCGACGTCGCTGACGGCGGATCTGAACGCCGCGATCGTCGTCCCCTCCCCGGACCAGGACCCCGAGGCGGCCTTCGCCTCCCAGGGCCTGATCCAGGCCCTGCCCGCGGACTTCACCGTGGACAAGGCCGGCAGCAGCGTCCCGGCGTGGAGCCTGGCCCCGTACGCGTTCCTGACCGGGCCGGCGCCCGACACCGTCAACCCGAGCCTGTGGCGCAACGCGCTGCTGAACATGAACACCGGCCTGTTCGAGGTCGTCGAGAACGCCGTCTACCAGGTCCGCGGCATGGACCTGTCCAACATCACCTTCCTGGAGGACCCCACCGGGGCCGACCCGCGGATCGTGGTGGTGGACCCGCTGGTCAGCGAGGAGTGCGCGAGCGCGGCCCTGGACCTCTACCGCGCGCACCGCGGGCAGGACCGCGAGATCTGCGCGGTGCTGTTCACCCACTCCCACATCGACCACTACGGCGGTGTGCTCGGCCTGTTCCCCGACGGTGTGGTGCCCGACGGGGTGGAGATCATCGCCCCGGACGGGTTCCTGGAGCACGCGGTGAGCGAGAACGTCTACGCCGGCAACGCGATGCAGCGCCGGGCGCTGTTCATGTACGGGTCGCTGCTGGAGCGCTCCGCCCACGGGCAGGTCGACGCCGGGCTGGGCAAGACCAACTCGAACGGCTCCTCCGGCCTGCTGGCGCCCACCTTCAACGTCGACTCCACCGTCGCCGTGCAGGGCCAGGTGGTGGCCTTCGGCCCGGTGAACCTGGAGTTCCAGCTCACCCCGGGCACCGAGGCGCCGGCGGAGATGAACTTCTACCTGCCCGACGTGCGGGCCCTCTGTATGGCCGAGAACGCCACCCCGACCCTGCACAACCTCTACAGCCTGCGCGGCGCCCAGGTGCGGGACGCCAAGTCCTGGTCGGAGTACCTGCGGCAGTCGATCGAGTGGTTCGCGGACCGCTCCGACACGCTGTTCGCGAGCCACTTCTGGCCGCGCTGGAACAGCACCGAGAACCCCGACACGATCGTGTCCTTCCTCACCAGCCAGTCCGACCTGTACCGCTACCTGCACGACCAGTCGCTGCGGCTGGCCAACCAGGGCCTGACCATGACCGAGATCGCCGAGGACCTCGACGGCAACCTCCCCGAGGGCCTCGCCGGGCAGTGGTTCAACCGCGGCTACTACGGCACCGTCAGCCACGACACCAAGGCCGTCTACCAGCGCTACCTGGGCTGGTACGACGGCAACGCCGCCCACCTGCACACCCTGCCGCCCGAGCAGGCCGGCCCCCGCTACGTCGACGCGATGGGCGGCGCCGCCAAGGTCGTGGACCTCGCCCGGCAGACCTACGAGAACGCCAAGGGCGCCGAGGACTACCGGTGGGCGGCCGAGCTGCTGAGCCACGCCGTGTTCGCCGACCCCACCGACACCGCCGCCCGGGAGCTGGAGGCCGACGTCCTGGAGCAGCTCGGCTACCAGGCCGAGAGCGGCCCCTGGCGCAACTTCTACCTCGCCGCCGCGTTCGAGCTGCGCAACCGGCCCGCCGACGGCGCCCCGCCCGGCCTGCCCAACCCGCAGCTCATCACCCCGCCCGTCCTGGCGGCCATGTCGCTGGAGATGCTCTTCGACTACGTCGGCATCCGCCTCGACGGCCCCGAGGCCGCGGACTCGCCGCTGGCCATCGGCTTCACCGTCACCGGCGGCCTGGCGGGCGACCCGGACCAGTGCACCGTCCGGCTGCGCAACGGGGTCCTCGTCTACACCCCGGCGCCCGCGGACGACGGCACCGACGCCACCTACACCGTCACCCGCGACGGCCTGAACCGCCTGGCCGTCGGCGACGCCACGCCCGCGCAGCTCCTCGCGGACGGCGACCTCACCGTCGTCTCCGGCACGATCGACACCCTCGACACCCTCAACGGGCTGCTGGAGACCTTCGAGTACTGGTTCGGCCTGACCACGCCCTGACGCGAGGCCGCGAGCCCCTGCCCCGTTCCCCGCGGATTCCGGCCTGCCGGAATCCGCGGGGAACGGGCGCCCGCGTTTGCTGATCAAGCGTCACATCGCCTTGGAAACACGGTGGTTGACCTACCAGGATAGCTAAACGGAAGATCGTCTTCAGCACTTCGGGAAACCGCTCCCTCCTGCCGATCGCGCTGCCACGATGGCCGCAGGCGTCACGTCCGGGCCGCCGGCCCGGCGGGCGCGTCATGTCCGCTCTGGGGAGGGACCCTTCGATGTCATCGGATACACGCACGGGCCTGCGGGGCCGAGGAGCCCGGCTGCGCCGCCGCGCGGCGGGGCTGGGCGCGGCCGCGCTGCTGGCCGCGGCCGGGCCGCTCGGCGCGGGGGCGGGTGAGGCCGCCGCCTCGGCGCCCGCGCCCGCCGCTCCCACGGCCGCCACGGCCGCCGGCGCGACGCACCCGTTCGTCTACGTCGCCAACAGCGGGAACAACACGGTGACGGCGTACGACACCGTCACCGGCACGGTCGTGGCGACCATCCCGGTCGGCGCGACCCCGTACGCGGTGGCCGGCAGCCCGGACGGCGCCCGCGCGTACGTGCCGAACCTCAACGGCAACACGGTGTCGGTGATCGACACCGCCACCGCCACCGTGACCGCCACCATCCCGGTCGGCGTCCGGCCGGACAGCGCGACCGTCTCCCCGGACGGCAGCCGGCTGTACGTGGTGAACTTCGGCTCCGCCTCCGTGTCGGTGATCAGCACCGCCACCAACACCGCCACCTCCACCATCCCGGTGGGCCGCAACCCGTACACCGTCGCGATCAGCCCGAACGGCGCGAAGGCGTACGTGTCCAACGAGTTGGACAACACCGTCTCGGTGATCGACACCGCCCGTGGCGCGGTCACCTCCACCGTTCGGGTCGGCACCCTGCCGGTCGGGATCGCCTTCACCCCCGACGGCGCGAAGGCCTACGTCGCCAACCACAGCAGCGACAGCCTCTCGGTGCTCGACACCGCGACCGACACCGTCAGCGCGACCGTCCCGCTCGCCTCCGGCAGCGTGCCGATCGGCGTGGCGGTGAGCCCCGACGGCGCGAGCCTCTACGTGACCGGCAACGGCTCGGGTGCCGTCTCGGTGCTCAACACCGCCACGAACGCCGTCACCGCCACCGTCCGCGTCGGCTCCGGCCCGCAGTTCGTCGCCCTCGACCCGGCCGGCACCTCGGCGTACGTCACCAACCGCGGCTCCAACAGCGTCTCGGTGATCAGCACGGGCACCAACACCGTCACCTCCACCCTCACCGGGCTGAACTCGCCGGTCGGGCTGGGCTTCGTCAACGTGCCCCAGCCCGTCGTCACCGGCCTCGACCCCGCCTCCGGGCCCAGGACGGGCGGCACGCGCGTGACCGTCACCGGCTCCGGCTTCACCGGCGCGAGCGCCGTCAAGTTCGGCTCGGCCCCCGCGGCCTCCTTCACCGTCGACAGCGACACGCAGATCACCGCCGTCGCCCCGCCCGGGGCCGTCGGCACGGTGGACGTGACCGTGGCCAAGCCGGCCGGCACCAGCGCCACCGGCCGCGCCGACCGGTACACCTACCTCCCGTTGGCGCCCGCCGTCACCGCCGTCGACCCCGGCCACGGCCCGCGCAGCGGCGGCACGACCGTGACGATCACCGGCACCGACCTGGCCGGCACCACCGCCGTCGCCTTCGGCGGGGTCCCCGCCGCCTCGTTCACCGTCGTCTCCGACACCCAGCTCACCGCCGTCACCCCCCGACACGCCGTCGGCACCACCGACGTCACCGTCACCACGCCCGTCGGGACCAGCGCCACCGTCCCCGCCGACCGGTACGCCTTCGACAAGGTCGCCTCCCTCGGCACGGTCTACACCGCCGACAGCGGCGACGACACCGTCAAGGTCTACGACTCGGCCGCCGGCGCGGTCGGCGCCAGCATCCCGGTCGGCTCCAAGCCGTACGAGGTCAGCGCCAACCCGGCCGGGACCCAGGTGTGGGTGTCCAACTCCGGCAGCGGCACCGTCTCGGTGATCGACACCTCCTCCAACCTCGTCATCGGCACCGTCCCGGTCGCCACCACCCCGACCGCGATCACCTTCAGCCGCAACGGCGCCACCGCCTACGTCTCCAACTCCGGCAGCGGCACGATCTCCGTCGTCGACACCGCCACCCGCGCGGTGACCGCCACCATCCCCCTCATCGGCGAGCCGCGCGACTCCGCGCTCACCCCCGACGGGTCGACCCTGTACGTGGTCGAGCACACCTACGGGCTGGTCGTGTCGATCGACACCACCCTCAACCTCGTCAAGGGCGCCGTCCCGCTGTTCCAGACCCACCCGGCCGCGCTGGCCGTCACCCCCGACGGGCGCAGCGTCTACGTCGCCGACGACGGCGGCAGCACGGTCAGCGTCATCTCGACGGCGACCAACCTGGTGACCGGCACGGTCGCGGTCGGCTCGCGTCCGAGCGCGGTGGTGATGACCGGTCAGGGTGCCGCGTACGTGGTGAACAGCGGCAGCGACAGCGTGTCGGTGATCGACACGGCGCGCGGCACGGTGACCGCGACCGTGCCGGTCGGCGCCGGCCCGCTCGCCGCCGCGGCCAACGCCGCGGGCAGCACGGTGTTCGTCACCAACGGGACGGACAACACCGTCTCGACGCTCGACACGGCCACCAACACCGTCACCGAGTCGGCGGCGGGCTTCTCGACGCCGCGCGGCGCGACCGTCCTCGGCTGATCCGGACGGATGCGGCGGTAGCCGCACGGTGGGGGCGCGGATCACCCGATCCGCGCCCCCGCTCGGTGTGTGGGCTCTGCTCGCGGGCTCTGCTCGCCGCCGGAGTCGAAGGCGGTATTCCGCTCCACAATTCCTCCAACCTGTCCTGCGCGCAGTGCACTTGCCGCGCTATAAAAGGCTCGACTGCGATCCCGATCCGGTGCGGGGTCGCGAGAGGCCGGGGGGCAAGGGGTGGACTGGGCCGAGGCTGCGGGCTACGGGGCCGTCGGTGGCGCGCTCGTCGAACTGCTGGTGGCCAACGGGCGGTTGCTCGCCTGGCAGGCCGACCGGCACCGGGCCCGCAGCGAGAAGCGGCGACGCATGCCCAGACTGCGGACGTACATCGACCCGACGGCGGACATCGCGGCGGGTGCCAGCCGTCTGGCCCTGGGCGCGCTCTCGGGCTGGCTGCTGCATTCGGAGATCAGCGGCTTGTTCGCCGCGGTCGCCGCCGGGGCGTCCGCTCCCGCGATGCTCCGCCAGATCGGGTCGTTCACCAGCGTGCAGGGGCTGATCCGCGGGGAGGAGGAGGCCGCCGAAGCCGGCCCGCCCGCCGCCGAGGAGGCGGTGGAGTCCGGCGGCGCCGCCGACCGGGAGGTGCGGCCGTGAGCTTCGGCCGGCGGTACCTGGAGTCGCTGCTCGCGGTGGAGCCCGGTCGCGCGGGCGCACGGGAGCCTTCCGTTGCGCGGGTGGAGGTGCCGTGGTGGCGCCGGTACCTGGCCTCGCTCGTCGACGTGCGGCCGGCCGGCCCCGGCCGACTCGACGGAGCGGTAGCGGCCAGGCCCGACCGGACGCCTGCGGTTGGGCCCGACCGGAGGCCTGCGGTCAGGCCCGACCGGAGGCCTACGGCCGGTTCGGGCGCGGCCTGGGGACGCGCCCTGCCCGTGCCTCGGCAGCCGAGCCCCCGCCCGGTCGCCGCAGGGCCGGCACCGTCGGGCCGCTGGTTTCCCGGCCGCCGCCTTTTCGGGGTGATCGCCGCCGGGGTCCTGCTCGGCGGGGTCTCCTTTGCGTTGGTCCAGAACGCTGCTGAGAGATCCGGCCCGCCCCCCTCCGGTGACTGCGCCGGCGGCTCCCGGACGAGGATCACCAGCGCGAAGACCGACCTGCCGCTGGGGTTGGCGGACGCCGACCGGTCGGCGGGAAGCCCGGTGGTTCTGGACGGCATCGCGCGGTACGGCTGGGTCGGCACCCACAGCGGCCCGCACTGGCGCTACAACGCGTGCACGGCGGACGGCCCGCCCCTCGTCCAGAACGCGGACGACACCGTGTCGTTGGGCCGGGGAGGCTCCGAGTCGGACATCTGGACGGTCGAGCCGACGGCGGATCCCGGCACCTACACCATCGTCGGCCGGGGAGGCTGTGTGACGGCCGGCAGTCCTGGCCGACAAGTCAAGGTTCAGGAGTGCGTCGCCGGGGACGCGGCGCAGCAGTGGAGGTTCTCGGACATCGGGTGAGGGCCCGGGTGCGCCTGCGTCGGCGGTCCGGAGTGGGAAGTCGGCCGGGCCGACTTCCCACTCCTGTGCTGCTGCCGCTGTTGCGGGCTCAGCAGGCCGTAGCGGCGTCCGGCGTGCGGCTCGGCGTGTCGGACGGGTTCTGGAGCGGGTCCGACAGGTAGTGCCCCTGGTTCTGCCTCGCCTGCGCCGGTGGCTGCGCGGGTGCGGCGGGTCCGTGGGCCTCGTAGGCGGCCGTGACGGGCGCCTTCTGCTCGGCGGCGTGCGACGGCGTCGCGTAGCCGAGCATCGCGGTCGCCACGGCGGCACTCGCGACGGCCATCTTCGCGAGCCCTCCGGTCATCTCCGGCATGTGGTATCTCCCCCGTTCGTCACCCGCCCCACCGGCGGGCGCTGACCCGGACAGCGAACCACCGCCGGGGACGGGCGACAACCCTCCCCGGCGGCGTACTGCCGGATGAACTCTCCGGCAGCCCGTGTCGGTTCGGCCACTCGGCACCTGCCGCGAGGTGGCACGCGAGGGCCGGAGTAGGAAGTCGACCAGACCGACTTCCTACTCCTCCACTGCTGCCGTCAGCCCGTCTCCATCAGCAGCTGCGGACTCGTGGACCTGGTAGGCGGCCGTGACGGGCGCCTTCTCTTCGACGGCATGCGACGGCGTCGCGTGGCCGAGCAGCGCGGTCGCCACCGCAGCGCTCGTGACGGCCGCCTTCGCGAATCCGCCGGTCCAAGACGGCATGTGATACCTCCTCCATTCGTGACCCGCCCCACCAGCGGGAGCGGGTGACAACCCGCTCGCAGCGTGCTGCCGGATGAACTCTCCGGCGACCCACGCCGGTTCGACTGCCCCGAGGCGTCTGACGCGAGGTAGCGCGAGAGCCGGAGCAGGAAGTCGGCCGGGCCGACTTCCCGCTCCTCCGCTGCAGCCGTCAGTCCGCCTCCGCCAACGACTGCGGCTGCTCGGGCTCGTGAGCCTCGTTCGCGGCGCTGACGGGTGCCTTCTGCTCCGCGGCGTGCGACAGCGTCGCGTGGCCGAGCAGCGCGGTCGCCACAGCAGCACTTACCACGGCCGCCTTCGCGAACCCGCCGGTCATGTCCGGCATGTGATACCTCCCCCGTTCGCCACCCGCCCCACCGGCGGGCGCTGACCCCGACAACCAACCACTGCCGGGAACACCCGACAACCCTCCCCGGCGACGCACTGCCGGACGAACTCTCCGGCAACCGGTGGCGGTTCGGCCGACCCGACGCCTGATGCACAGGAAGTCGGCCGGGCGACTCTGCTGGCGAAGTCGGTTGGGGTGGGTGTGGGACAGTAAGTTCCTTCCGGTTTTGGTGGGTTGGCGGTTTGCGGGGTGGGTTGTGCTGCGTCCTGGTGGTGTGTCGGGGATTCCGGTGGAGACCGTGGCGTTGGCTCGTCGGGTTCATCCGCGTGGGACGGATGAGATGCGGGTGCGGGACGCGCTGGGTCCGTTGTTCGTCGACGAGGACTTCGCCGTGGGTGAGTTCGAGGAGATGTACGCGGACCTGGGGCGGCCCGGTATCTCGCCGGCCCTGCTGGTGATGGTCACGGTCCTGCAGTTCCTGCACAACCTCTCCGACCGGGATGCCGCGGTGGCGGTGGCCGACCGGATCTCGTGGAAGTACGCGCTGGGGCTGGAGCTGGGATACACCGGCTTCGATGCCAGTGTGCTGTGCGAGTTCCGCGCCCGCCTGGTCGTGGGTGACCGGGCCGATGCCCTGCTGACCTTGATGCTGGAGCGTCTGAAGGTCGCCGGCCTGGTGCGGGCCGGCGGCCGTCAGCGCACCGACTCCACCCACGTGCTGGCCTGCGTGCGCCGGCTGAACCGCATCGAGTGCCTGGGCGAGGCCCTGCGCGTGGCGCTGGAGGAGATCGCCCTCACCAGCCCCGGCCTGGTCGTGCCGTTGCTCGGGCCCGGCTGGGACGAACGCTACGGCCGCAAGGTCGAGACCAGCAGGCTCCTGCGCCGCAAGAA
>NZ_JBICYZ010000032.1:0-100731 GCF_043201465.1 Kitasatospora sp. NPDC048298 | reverse complement strand
GAAAGCTACCTCGCCGGCCTTCACCTCCGCGGCGCGATGATTTGGATCAAGGACCTCACCAGGGCCCATTGATCACGACCAAATACATGCCCTAGTCGGGCCGGCTGTTGGGCAGCGCGCCCGTCGGCCGGTCGTCGGCCGGTCGTCGCGCCGTCCTTCGGCTGAAAAGCGTACAAACTAGGCTTTCTCCATGGACCCCACGCCGGACCTTCCCGAGGCCACTGCCGAGCCGACGCCCCATCGGGTGCCCGAGATCGCCTCGCTCGGGCTGGACACCCTGGTCACCGAGGTCGCCGAGCGCCTGCAGTCGGCCGCCGCGGTCACCGACCGGATGCAGCGGCTGCTGGAGGCGGTGGTCTCCATCGGGGCCGGGCTGGACCTGCACGCCACCCTGCACCGGATCGCCATGGGGGCGGCCGAACTGGTCGACGCCCGGTACGCGGCGCTCGGCGTGATCGCCCCCGGCGGCACCGGCCTGGCCGACTTCATCCACGTCGGGGTCGACGACGAGACCGCCGCCGAGATCGGCGAACTGCCCACCGGCCGGGGCATCCTCGGCGCGCTCATCGACCGTCCCGAGCCGCTGCGGCTGACCGACCTCGGCGCCGACCCGCGTTCCTCCGGGTTCCCTCCGCGACACCCGCAGATGAGGACCTTCCTGGGCGTGCCGATCCGGGTCCGCGCGGAGGTGTTCGGCAACCTCTACCTCACCGAGAAGAAGGGCGGCGGCGCCTTCACCCCCGAGGACGAACAGGTGGTGCACGCCCTCGCCGCCGCGGCCGGCGTGGCCATCGAGAACTCCCGGCTGTACGAGGAGGGCCGCCGCCGGGAACGCTGGATCGCCGGCGCCGCCGCCGTCACCACCGCCCTGCTCTCCGCCGAGCAGGCGGAGACCGCGCTGACCGTCGCGGCCGAGCAGGTGCGGGAGCTGGCGGACGCCGCGCTCGGCATGATCCTGCTGCCCACCGGCCCCGAGGGCAGCGGCGAGGACGACGGGCAGATGCGGGTCGCGCACGCCTCCGGCGAGCTGGCCGAGTACGTCCGCGGCGAACTGCTGCCCAAGGAGAGCTTCGCGGCCCGGCTGCTCGCGGGGGAGAGCGTCTACCTGGACGACATGTCCAGCGACCCGACCGTGGTGATCCGGCTCGCCCGCCGCTTCGGCCCGTCCATGGCCGTGCCGATGGTCGCCGCGGGCCGGGTGCTCGGCGGGCTCTGCGTCTGGCGCCCCTGCGGCGCGGTGCCGTTCACCGACAGCGAGAAGCAGCTCGCCGAGACCTTCGCCTCGCAGGCCGCGCTGGCCCTGCGGCTCGCCGAGGGGCAGCGCGACCAGCAGCGGCTGGCCGTCTTCCAGGACCGCGACCGGATCGCCCGCGACCTGCACGACCTGGTGATCCAACGGCTGTTCGCCACCGGGATGATGCTGGAGAGCGCCGCCCGCCGGGCGGTCGTCCCCGAGGTGAAGGTCGGCATCGGCAAGGCGGTGGACGAGCTGGACGCCACCATCCAGGAGGTCCGCACCACCATCTACGCCCTCCAGCACGACAACCACGGCGACGCCCCGGACACCCTGCGCACCCGGGTGCTGCGGGAGGCCAGCCAGGCCGCGGCGGCGCTCGGCTTCAAACCCTCGGTGAGCTTCGTCGGGCCGGTGGAGAGCCTGCTGGGGGAGAAGACCGGACGTCAACTGCTGGCCGCCCTGCGCGAGATGCTCTCCAACACGGCCCGGCACGCGCGCGCCTCCCGGGTCGGCGTGGAGATCGACGCGACCACCCACCTGGGCGAGGACGGCCGCCCGATGGGCGGTGACCCGGAGTCGCTGGAGCGGGGCGGGCGGCCCGGTGTGCTGCTCACGGTGACCGACGACGGGGTGGGCATCCCGAAGGGCGGGCGGCGCAGCGGCCTGCTCAACCTCGCCCGGCGTGCCGAGGCGCTCGGCGGTGACGCGTGGCACGAGAGCGGGCCGTACCGGAAGGGGACGATGGTGCGCTGGACAGCCCGACTCTGATGGTTCCAGGCCGACTTCCAACCGCTTCCCGACCGCTTCCCGGTCGCTTTCCGATCGACTTCCGGACGGCTCCCGATCGGTCCCCGGACCGATACGAGTGAAAGTTAAACGAGAGAGAACTTCCCGGCCAACAGCGCAAGTTGTGAACGTTCTGGGCTTTCGGGGCCTCCGTGTGCACACATAGCTTTGCTCCCGCTCGGAGGGGAATCCGGAGGGCAACCGGACGGAGGGGGCAGTGAACGCTGCCGGCCGCGGTCACACCGCAGCAGGGGCAAGTCGAGGAGGGTTCCGCGCCGAACGGGCGGCGGACGGGCGCTACCGCTGGCAACTGAAGGCGTCCAACGGTCGGGTGGTCGCGATCACCCCGGCCGCGTTCGAGACGGCGGGCGAGGCCGAGCGGGGCTTCGACGGCCTGCGCGCCACGGCGGCCGGGCTCACCGCGCGGATCACCCACGTACGGGAGGGCATCGGCTGGATCTGGGTCGTCCCGGGCTCGCGCGCTCTCCCCGAGGTGCGGTCCAGCCGCGCGTACGAGCGGTACGCGACCTGCCAGAACGCCTTCCGGAGGTTCGTGGTGCTGCTCTCCAAGCAGCCGCCGCGCGAACTGCCGGAGCCCGCCGTGACGTCGAGACGCACCGATGGCCGCTGAGCGGCGCGGTCCGCGGCTGCTGATCGTGCCGGCGGGCGACCGCTGTCTCGGCTGGGCGTTGCGGGCCGCCAACGGGCGGCCGCTCGGGGTCGGCGTGCGGACCTATCGCAGTGAGGAGGAACTCGCCGATTCCGTGCGGGAGTTGCTGATCGAACGGGCAGCGCTGCGATGTTCGGTCGGCCAGTCCGAAGGGCGTCAGTGGGTCTGGGCCGCCTACCTGCCGGTGCGCAGCACCCGGCCGGGGGCGGCCGACGCCGTTCCGGTCGCCCGCAGCGCGCGCGGGTACCTGCGGCGGGACCAGTGCCAGGCGGGGATCGACGGGTTCCTGGCCGGACTGCAGTGGGTGGGGCAGGAGTTGCGGCGGTCCGGACGGGATGGTCGCCGGCCGCTGTAGGTGTCCGAATCCATGGCGGCCCGTCGCTCGACGGGCCGCCATCTCGGCGTTCCCGGAGGCGATGCCCCCGCATCGGATCTCCCTCCGTGCTGTTCCGGTGAAGGGGAGGTTTCCGGCAACACCCCGAGCAGCCTCCTGCAGAAGAACGTCGACCCGGTGCCGAGGCCCGGTGGTGCCCCTGTCACGTGCACGCTGACCAGTGGCTAAACCTCGCTGAACCGATGAGTCGACATTCCCCGGCCGGAGTCGACCTCTCTTCCGGCGGAACCTCCCCGCCGGACAGGATCGGCACTGCCGGCGAGGCCGCAGCGGACGCGGCCACACGGCCCCGAACTCCCCAACGGAGTGCGGGTTCACGCGATGTACGTCTCTCCCCCGGAGGAAGAGGAACATGCGTAAGACCGCTGCCAAGCTGCTCACCGTCGCCGCCCTGGCGACCTCCATCGCGACCGTCGCGGGCGGCACCGCCGTCGCCGACCCGGCCGCCGGCGTGACCCCCCGCGTCATCGACTTCGTGGGCACCGGCTCGGACACCACCCAGTCGGTCGTGAACCAGCTCGCCGCCGACTACAACGCGTCGCTGACCGACCCGAACGCCCCCCGCGTCTACAGCTGGGACGCGACCCCGGTCGGCACCACCATCACCCCGAAGGCCGGTTCCGCCGCGATCGCCCGCCCGAACGGTTCCGGTGCCGGCATCAAGGCGCTGACCACCTACACCAACACCACGGTGGACTTCGCCCGCTCCTCGCGCGGCCCGCAGCCGACCGACCCGACCACCGACGACTTCGTGAGCCTGGCCAAGGACGCCGTCGCCTGGGCCGCCCCGGCCACCGGCAACGCCCCGGCGAACCTGAGCACCGCGAACCTGAAGGCCATCTACACCTGCGCGGTCACCAACTGGCACGACATCGACGCGTCGCTGCCGAACGCCACCATCAAGCCCTTCCTGCCGCAGGCCGACTCCGGCACGCGCGCCTTCTTCCTGACCACCATCGGTGGCGGCGTCGCGGTCACCCCGGGTGCCTGCGTCGTCAGCGGCACCCAGGAGAACCAGGGCAGCGACCCGGCGCTGGCCGACGTCAACGCGCTGGTGCCCTACTCCGTCGCCCACTACATCGGCCAGGTCTACTACGGCAAGGGCAGCGGCGCCGACGTCCAGGGCCCGCTGACCATCCGCAACGTGGACAACGTCGCCCCGGTGGACACCACCGCCAAGACGATCAGCGCCGCCTTCGCGGCCACCCCCTACTCCCGCGTGGTCTACAACGTCTTCCGTGACAGCGAGTGGACCTCGAACGCCACCCTGCGCGCCATCTTCGGCAAGAACGGCTGGCTCTGCACCAACGGTGCCAACGACCTCAAGAGCTTCGGCTTCCTGCCGCTGTCCGCTTTCGCCTGCGGCTCCGTCACCCACTCCTGATCCACCCCGCACCACACCGGCGGCCGCGGGGCCTCGCCCCGCGGCCGCCGGGCCACCTTCGACGACGGCGTGACGAGGCAGTTCCGTTGATGCGCAGGGCCGCGACGAGGCCGGGCAGCGCCCTCGTCGGTACCGCGTCGACGGCGATGACGGCGACCGGCACCGCACTCGCCGACCCGGCGGGCGGTGTCACCCCGGGTGCCGTCGACGTTGTGGGCACCGGCGACGAGACGACCCGCAGCTCCACCCACTCCTGAGCTTCCACGAACCGCACCACCAGCACATCACCTCTCCCTCTCCCAAGGAGTCCAGCATGTCCCGCATCAGCGCCCGCCTGGCCGCGACCGGTGCCGCCGTCGTCCTCTCCCTGACCGCCGTCAGCGGTGCCGCCGTCGCCGACACCGCCACCACCCCGGCCGCCGGCCAGGCCGTGATCACGACGGATGTCGACTTCCTGACGAACGCCGCGCTCAACGGCATCGTGATCATCCCGCTCCAGCCCGCGAACCCGGCGTTCGACCAGACCGCGGGCCTCACCGTGACGCTCCCGGTGACCGGCGGCGCCGCGAACATCCCGTCCTTCTACGGCGACGTGCAGTTCGGCGGCGGCCTGCTCTTCCTGAACCTCACGACCGGCAAGAGCGTGACCTTCAAGCAGCTCGACTTCTCGGTCGACAACGGCTACTTCACCGCGGTGCCGAACGGCTCGACCACCCCGGTCCCGCTGCTCGACCCGTCCGGCGACAACGTGATCACCCGCAACGGTCTCACCCAGAACCTGGCCTCCTCCAGCTTCGAGGTGGACGCGGCGGGTGCGCAGTACCTCGACACCAAGCTCGGTACCGGCTACTTCACCGCCGGCCAGAAGATCGGCAAGCTCGCGCTGTCCTACACGCCGGCGCACTGAGCCGTCGGGTACCGGACCGTCCGGTACCGAACCGCAGGTCGGCGGGCCCGCGCCTCGGCGTGGGCCCGCCACTTGCGGAGTTCCCAACTCCGGTACGGAGTCGTCGCGTTGTGGTCTCGTACATCTGGCCGACCGGATCCCGCCATGTCCGGCTGGCCGAATAGTACGCACGGAACAATCCGTCCCCAGCGCGATCGACGCCCTCGCGCCGCCTCCCTCGGCGGCCCGCATCTCCCGGAGGCCTCGCCATGAGAAACCGCGTACCCGACCCGAGAGGCCGAGGGAGGTGGCGCCGTCGACTGCCGGCCCTGGCGCTCGTCAAGGCCGTGGTGGCGGCGCTCGCCGTGATTCCGATCGGGTTGGGTGCGGCGCCGCAGGCGCACGCCGACTCGGCCGTGACGGTCCCGGGCCCGAAGGTCTGGATTCCGGCCACCAAGACGTACGGCCAGGCGGGCAGTGTGACCGTCTCCCAGACGACCAACCTGACCAACCAGGTCCTCCAGGTTTCCTGGAGCGGTTTCACCCCGACGGTCTACCTGGGCTCCAACGCTCCGGCCCCGACAGCACAGCCGCTGTCGACCCACATCCTCTACGCGGTGCGGATCTACCAGTGCCGCGGTACCGACCCGTCGGTGACGGACTGTTACGGCAGTACCCTCTACGGCGGCGATCCCACGAAGGGCTTCGAGCAGCCGCCCCGGCCGACGCGTACGGAGACGCCGGAGTGGCCCACCAACCAGGTGATCGCCGCCACCGGCCCGGACGGATCGGGCACCGCCTCGGTTGAGGTGTGGAGCTCCAAGGAGAGCGCCACGCTCGGCTGTGACGCGACCCACCCCTGTTCCCTGGTGGTCGAGCCGAACTACGGCGGCGACCCGCTGGACCTCTACCAGGTCCTCGACGGCAAGGCCGACTGCGAGTTCCACGACCTGGACACCGACCCGGACGGCTACACCGCCGCCGACGGGATCATGGTCCCCGGCAACCAGAACTGGAAGACGGGCAACCGGACCAGCGAGCAGTGCGCCTGGCAGCACAAGACCGTGATCCCGCTCTCCTTCGCCCCCACGGCGGACTCCTGCGCGGCGAGCAACCAGGCCTTCGGCGCCGCCGGTCTGGAGATGGCCAACCGGGCCATGCAGCAGTGGCGGGCCGGCCTGTGCCTGGGCGACTCGCCGATGACCGTGGGCTACGTCCCCGCCGGCGGCGAGCCGCAGGCCCGCGCCGCGTTCCTGGGAGGCAGCAGCACGACGGAGATCGCGCTGACGGCGCGGCCCGACGCGTCGCCGCCGCCGAGGCCGTACGTCTACGCTCCGCTGGCCACGACGGGCATCTCGGTCACGTACCTGATCGACGACCCGAACACCGGCCGGCAGATCCGCGACATGAAGCTGAACGCCCGGCTGGTGGCCAAACTGCTCACCCAGTCCTACGCCTCGCCGGGTTCGAACATCCCCTCCGTGGCCGGCAACCCGACCTGCCTCTTCACCGATCCCGAGTTCAAGCAACTGAACCCGGAGACCGCGGCCAACGGGATCCACTGGCCGACGAGCTGCGGCGGAACGCTGACGATCTACCCCGGCGTCCCCGGTGGCACCACCGACTTCACCCACCAGCTGACCTCGTGGTTCGCCGCCGATCCGGACGCGAGCCGCTTCCTCGACGGTGAGCCCGACCCGTGGGGCATGCACGTCGACAGCTTCTACCTGAAGCCGAAGTTCGCCGGCTATCCGGCGGAGGCGTTCCAGGCCCAGGACTTCTCCGGGCCCGCGCAGGGCAGCGCGGGCGTGGACTTCCAGCACTGGAAGCAGTACGAGTGGAACCCCTCCATCGACGGTCTCGGCCGGGTGACACGCAACCTGATGCAGTACCAGCCGAACTGTCAGCAGCCGAACGCCGAGTCCGACGGCAGCCACAAGCCCTGTCCCGCGCAGATTCCGGGCGTGCGTTCCCTGCTCGCCATCATGGACACCGCCCAGGCCAAGGCCTTCTCGCTGCCCGAGGCCTCGCTGCTCAACCCGGCCGGCTCCTTCGTGTCGCCCGGTACGGCCGGCTTCCAGTCCGCCGTCGCCGACATGCCGACCGACGCCGCCACCGGGGTCCAGCAGCTGCCCTACGGCGCGCCGGACACCGCGTTCTCGCGTGACCAGCGGGCGTACCCGCTGACCACCGTGCAGTACGCGATGGTGCCGACCGGCGGGCTGCCCGCCGAGAAGGCCGCCTCGATCTCGCGGTTCCTCAAGACCGTGACCACCGACGGCCAGACCTACGGCTTCGCGCCGGGCCAGCTCGCCCAGGGCTACCTCGCCCTGACCGGTGCCCAGCGGCAGCAGGCCCAGGAGGCCGTGGAGCACGTCGCCGCCCAGGACGGCAAGCTTCCCGGCAACCAGACCGCCCCTCCGGCCGGCGGCGAGCCGGGCACCCCGGAGAGCGGAAACGGTTCCTCCGGCTCCGGCGGCACGGGCGAGGGCACCACCCCGGTGAGCGGCTCCGGCGGCACCACCGCGGACGGCAACTCCGGCGGCACCAGCGGCTCCTCCGGCGGCCTGTCCGGCAGTGGCTCGACCGGCAGTGGCTCCACCGGCACCGGTTCCACCGGGACCGGCACGGCCGGCGGCGCCGCGGCGCCCGGCGGTGCCAAGCCCGGCGCGAGCGCCGCGCCCTCCGGCAACGCGATCGCCGCGGCCCCGGTCGGCACCCCGGTGCCCGACCGTCCCGGCACCGCCCGGCTGCTGCTGCCCGTCGCGCTGATCGCCGGCCTGGTGCTGCTGGTCGGTGGACCGGCCGCGCTGTTCCTCGGCGGCACCCCGGCCGGGGCGAAGGCCCTGGCCGGCGCCCGCGCCCAGTGGTCGCGGCTGCGCCGCAAGTAGGAAACCGCGCTCGGCGGGGCCGCCGTTCCGGCCCCGCCGAGCGCTTTCCCTCCCGCCGAGGCAGCGCCCCGGTCCCTCACCGAGCACGCCCGTTCCCGAGCACGGAGAGCACACCATGACATCCGCCGCCGAGCCCGCGGCACCGTACGCCGGGGCATCACGCCAACCCGACCACGGGCCCGACCAGGACGTGCCGCGCACCATCACCGCCCCCGCGACCCCGGGCGACCGGGTCTTCCGCGGCGCGCTGCGGCTGGCCGGCCTCTCGGTCTTCGCGATCATGGGACTGATCGCCTTCTTCCTGATCCTGCGGGGCACCGACGCGCTGCGCGCCGTCGGCTGGTCCTTCCTGACCGAGCAGAAGTGGCAGACCGCCGCCCACAACTTCGGCATCGGCGCCGTCCTGCCCAACGGCCTGCTGATCGCGCTGATCGCGCTGGTCATCGCCGTCCCGGTGGCGCTCGGCACCGCGATCTTCATCGCCGAGTACGCGCCGGTGCGGCTGCGGGCCGCCCTGGTCTCGCTGATCGACCTGATGGCGGCGATCCCCAGCATCGTCTACGGCCTGTGGGGCCTGTTCTTCCTCCAGCCGCGGATCCTCGGCTTCGTCCGCTGGCTGGCCAACCACCTGGGGGAGTACATCCCCTTCCTCAAGGTGCGCACCGGGGACATCGGCACCTCGTACACCTCGTCGACCTTCATCGCGGGGGTGGTGGTCGCGCTGATGATCATTCCGATCATCACCTCGCTCAGCCGGGAGGTCTTCTCCCAGGCCCCGCAGGGCGAGCGGGAGGGCGCGTACGCGCTCGGCTCGACTCGCTGGGGCATGGTCCGCACGGTCGTCCTGCCGTTCGGCAAGGGCGGCGTGATCGGCGCGGTGATGCTGGGCTTCGGCCGGGCGATGGGCGAGACCATCGCCGTCGCGCTGATCATCTCGCCGAACTTCAAGGCCATCACCCACATCCTGGAGAACGGCGCCAACTCGATCTCCGCGCTGATCGCGCTGCGCTTCGGCGAGTCGGACGCGCTGTCGCTCTCCGCGCTGATGGCCGCCGGTCTGGTGCTGTTCGCGCTCACCCTGCTGGTCAACGTGTTGGCCGGGTTCGTCATCAACCGCTCGCGCTCCGGCGCCGCGACGGCGGACTGAGCATGACGAACCGTCAGTCCGCCCGTGGGGCGCGCCGCCACCCGAACAGTGAAGGGACCATCCGATGACCACGCTCGACCTGCCGCCGGTCGCGGCGTCCGGGCCCGTCGGCGAACCGGTGCCCGCCGGGCCCGCCGCGGCCCCGCAGCCGGAGAAGAAGCTCCGGATCGGCGGCGTCACCCGCGACGACGTCCTCACCGTGGCGGGCGCGGCCGTCGGCTCGCTCGCGCTGAACTGGGTGCTGTACGAGCGGGTGCTGCCGTTCAGCGGCGTCTTCGGCTTCCTGATCTGCTGGTACCTGCTCTTCCTGGCCGGCTACTACCTGCTCGGCCGGCTCCAGTGGCACCCGATGATGGTGCGGGACCGGCTGATCTCCGTGGTCGCCTGGAGCTCCGGGCTGCTGGTGGTGGCGCTGATCGCCGAGCAGATCGGCTACGTCGCCACCCGCGGCTGGCAGGCGGCCCAGCACCTCAACTTCTTCACCCAGTCGATGGACCACACCGGCCCGCTCGATCAGCTGACCTCGGGCGGCGCGCTGAACGCCGTCGTCGGCTCGCTCGAACAGCTGGGCCTGGCCACGCTGTTCGCCGTCCCGCTGGGCATCGCGGCGGCCGTCTTCATGTCCGAGGTCGGCGGCCGGATGGCCCGCCCGGTGCGCACCCTGGTCGAGGCGATGACGGCCCTGCCGTCCATCGTGGCCGGCCTGTTCATCCTCGGCGTCGTGATCCTCACCTTCGGCTTCGAGAAGAGCGGCTTCGCGGCCTCGCTCGCGCTCACCGTGATGATGATGCCGATCGTCACCCGGGCCGCGGAGGTGGTGATCCGGCTGGTGCCGGGCACCCTGCGCGAGGCCTCCTACGCGCTCGGCGGCAGCCAGTGGCGCACGGTGTGGAACGTGGTGCTGCCCACCGCCCGGCCCGGCCTGGTGACGGCGGTGGTGCTCGGCATGGCGCGCGGCGTCGGCGAGACCTCGCCGGTCCTGTTGACCTCCGGCTTCACCTCGCAGTTCAACGGCAACCCGTTCGCCGAGCACCAGGTGTCGCTGCCGCTGTACATCTGGAACTACGTCAAGCAGCCCTACGACGGGATGATCGCGCGCGGCTTCGCGGGCGGCCTGACGCTGATGGCCGTCGTGCTGGTCCTCTTCGTCACCGCGCGCGTGCTCGGCGGCCGCCGTCCCGGACAGCTGACCCGCGCCCAGAAGCGCCTGATCAGCCGGGAGGCCCGCCGCCAGGAAGCGGCCGCCCTCGGCGGCATCGCCCGTCCGTACGCCCTCCACTCCGAGGCGAAGCATCGATGACAAGGCCAACCACCCTCCGTACCAGAGGAGTTCACATGTCCAGGGGCCTCAGTCGCTCCGTGGCCCGGCTGCTGGCGGGGACGATGTCCCTGATGCTCGCGGCAGCCTCCCCCCTGCTGGGGCAGACCCCGGCGTTCGCGGCCTCCGTCTCGCTGAGCGCGGACGGCTCCAGCTGGGCCGGTCCTGCCATCGACCAGTGGCGGCAGGACGTTTCGCCGCAGGGCATCCAGATCAACTTCAACCCGGTCGGTTCTGCCGCCGGCCGCACCCAGTGGTCGGTCGGGCAGGACGACTTCACCGCCTCGGACGTGCCGTTCCGCTCCGCGCAGGACACCGGCGTGGGGCAGGGCGGCAAGTCGTCCGGCACCGGGAGCGCGGAGAACCCGGTCTACGGCTACTCCTACGTGCCGATCACCGCGGGCGGCACCACCTTCATGTACAACCTGGTGGTCGGCGGCAAGCAGGTCCGCGACCTGCGGCTGTCCCCGCAGACCATCGTGGACATCTTCACCAGCAAGATCACCAACTGGAACGACCCGAAGATCACCGCCGACTACGGCAAGGCGCTGCCCAGCCTGCCGATCACCCCGGTGGTCCGCTCCGACGGCTCCGGCGCCACCGCGCAGTTCACCCGCTGGATGGAGCACACCCACAAGGACCAGTGGGACGCCTACTGCGCCTCCGTCAACGGGGTGAGCTGCGGTGACTACACCGAGTTCTTCCCGCCCTCCGGCCGGATGACCGCGCAGAACGGCTCCGACGTGGTGGCCGGCTACATCAAGTCCCCGACCAACGTCGGCACCATCGGCTACGACGAGTACGCCTTCGCCAAGCGCAGCAACTGGCCGGTCGTGAAGGTGCTCAACCAGGCCGGCTACTACGCGCTGCCGACCGCCTCCAACGTCGCCGTCGCGCTCACCGCCGCCAAGATCCGCGGAGTGGACGACGGCACCCCGCCGAACGACCCGAACTACCTGCAGCAGAACCTCGACGGCGTCTACACCATGGACGACCCGCGGGCCTACCCGATCTCCAGCTACAGCTACCTGATCGTGCCGCGGGCCGGGGCCGCCAGCCCGCCGCCGCCGCGCTTCAACAACGACAAGGGCTCCGCGCTCAGCCGCTTCCTGTCGTACGTGCTGTGCGAGGGCCAGGGCAAGGCGGACGACCTCGGCTACTCGCCGATCCCGCGCGGACTCGTCAAGGGCGGTCTGCTGCAGACCAAGAACATCCCCGGCAACGCCAGCCCGGTCGACCCGAACACCCTCGCCAACTGCGCCAACCCGACCTTCAACTCGGCCGGCGAGCTGACCGTCCTCAAGAACGCCCCGATGCCCAGCCCGTGCGACAAGGCGGGCACCCCGATCGACTGCACCGTGCAGAACGGTCAGCCGGTCAAGACCGGTTCGGGCTCGGGCGGTTCCGGCGGCGCGGCCGGCGGCTCCGGTGGTGCGGCGGGCGGTTCCGGCGGCACCGGCGGGACCGGTGGTGCCGGTGGCGGTGCGGGCGGCGCCGGGACCGGTGGTGCCGGGGACCCGAACGCGGCCGGCGGCGCCGGCGACCCGAACGCCGCAGGCGGCGCGGCCGGCGGTGACCCGAACGCGCCCGGCGCCGGCGACGGCACCGGGGACGTGATCGACCCGCAGACCGGCCAGGTGGTCGCCCGCGGCCGCGGCGGCGGCGCCGCCACCGAGGTGGCGGCCAACGTGGTCGAGGTCAGCGGCAAGCCCGAGGACTGGATGCTGTCCTCGCTCACCGCGCTCGAACTGCTCGCCGTGGTGCTCGTCCCGCCGCTGCTCGGCCGCCGGCTGCTGCGCCGCCGCAACGGTTCGGGCGGCACCTCGTGACGGCCCCGGTGCTGGAGAAGCCGGTGGCGCCGAGCGCCCCCGCGCAGCCGGCCGCCCCCGTCGAGCCCGCCGCCCCGGCCCGGCCCGCCGCCTCCCCCGGGCGGCGGCGGTTCCTCCAGGGCGCCTGGGCGGTCAGCCTGGCGGCCGCGCTGGTGCTCGGCTTCGTCGGGTACCTGTTCACGCTGTCGCACATCCAGCAGCGGCACTACCAGTCCACCGCGTACAAGACCTTCCGCGACCAGCTGGCCCGGGCGGTCGCCCCGACCGGCGCGGCCGCCGACGGCGACCCGGTGGCGCTGCTGGACATCCCGGCGATCGGCCTGCACCAGGCCGTGGTGGTCGAGGGCACCACCGGCCGGGACCTGATGCGCGGCCCCGGCCACCGCCGGGACACCGCGCTGCCCGGCCAGCGCGGGGCCGCCGTGGTCTTCGGCCGCGGCGCCACCTTCGGCGCGCCGTTCGCCGAGCTGTCCAAGCTGCGGGTCGGCGACAAGATCGAAGCCACCACCGGCCAGGGCAAGTTCACCTACACCGTCAACGCGTACGGCGACGGCGACCACCCGATCGTCGACCAGGCCCGCAACCGGCTGGTGCTGGTCACCGGCGACTCCGACTGGATCCCCGGCTCCACCGTGCTGATCGGCGCCCGGCTGGACGGCGACCCGGAGCAGAACCCCGGCCGCCGGCCCGCGACCGTCCCGTACGACAAGGCGCTGGCCGCGGACAAGGGCGCGCTGGCCACGCTCCAGCTGTGGTCGCTCGGCCTGCTCGGCGCGGTGGCCGGCGCCCTGGTGCTGGCCCGGTACTGGCGGCGCTCGGCCGCGTACCTGAGCTTCGCGCCGGTGGTCGGCGCGCTGCTCTGGGCGGTCTACGAGAACGCCGCCGCCCTGCTGCCCAACCTCTACTGACGCGCGCCCGGAGGACCGTTCCGATGACCGACGCACCACTGACCGACACCCAGGCGACCGACCCGGTCGCCGACACGATCACCCTCCCCCCGGTCGCCCCCGTCCCGTACGCCGGCCGGGAACACGCCGGCGCCCACCCCGGCGCCCACGCCGACGGCGAGCCGCTCGCCGGACTGGAGACCAGGGACGTCTCCGCCTGGTTCGGCAGCCGCAAGGTGCTGGAGCGGGTCTCGCTGGCGATGCCGGCCGGCGAGGTCACCGCGCTGATCGGCCCGTCCGGCTGCGGCAAGTCCACCTACCTGCGGATCCTCAATCGGATGCACGAGATGGTGCGCGGCGCCGCCCTCTCCGGCGAGGTGCTGCTGGAGGGCGACGACGTCTACCGCCCCGGCCGCCGGCCCGCCGAGGTGCGGCGCCGGATCGGCATGGTGTTCCAGCGGCCCAACCCGTTCCCGGCGATGTCCATCCAGGACAACGTCTCCAGCGGGCTCAAGCTGGCCGGGATCAAGGTGTCCAAGGAGGAGCGCCAGCACCTGGTGGAGACCAGCCTGCGCCGGGCCGGGCTCTGGGACGAGGTGTCCACCCGGCTGCACACCCCGGGCGGGGCGCTCTCCGGCGGCCAGCAGCAACGCCTGTGCATCGCACGGTCGTTGGCCGTCTCGCCGGACATCCTGCTGATGGACGAGCCGTGCTCCGCGCTCGACCCGACCTCCACCCGACGGGTCGAGGAGACCATCGCGGAGCTGCGCGGGCGGCTCACCATCGTGATCGTCACCCACAACATGCAGCAGGCCCAGCGCGTCTCGCAGACCTGCGCGTTCTTCCTGGCCACCCACGACACCCCGGGGCGGATCGTCGAGGCCGGGCCGACCGGGCAGATCTTCGGCAGCCCGGCCGACCAGCGGACCTCGGACTACGTCAACGGCCGCTTCGGCTAGGCCGGTTCGGGGCCGGTTCGGGGCGGATCCGCCAGGCCGAGGAGCTGCTCCAGCACCGCCGCGACGCCGTCCTGCTCGTTGCTCACGGTGTGCAGCGGCACCGCCGCCAGCACCTGCGGGTGCGCGTTGGCGACGGCGTACGCGGTGCCGGCCCAGGCCAGCATCTCCAGGTCGTTCGGCATGTCGCCGAAGGCCACCACCTCGCTCCGGTCGATCCCGCGCCCGGCGCACCAGCGGGCCAGCGTGCTGGCCTTGGTGACGCCGGGCGCGCTGATCTCCAGCAGCGGGATCGCCGCGGAGCGGGTGATCTCGGCCAGGTGCCCGGCCGCGTCCCGGGCCTCGGCGAGGAACTTGTCCGGCTCGAGGTCCGGGTGCTTGGCCAGCAGCTTGAACAGGCCCCGGACCGGCCCGCCGGCCCCCAGCAGCTCCTCCGCCGTCCCGACCTCGACCTCCAGCTGGTCGCCCCACATCGGCACCGCGTACCCGGCCTCGCGGGCCCAGCCGCCCGGGTACTCGAAGGCGAACGCGGTGCCCGGCAGCTTGGCCCGCAGCGCCTCGACCACCGCCAGGGTGGTCTCCACCGGCAGCGGGAAGGTCTCCAGCAGCTCGCCGCGCCGCACGTCCACCACCGCGCCGCCGTTCGAGCAGATCGCCACCCCGTGGCCGCCGATGTGCGGGCTCACCTGCTGCATCCAGCGCGGCGGCCGCCCGGTCACGAACACCACCTGCACCCCGGCCGCCTCGGCCGCCGCCAGGGCCGCGGCGGTGCGGTCGGTGACGGTGCCACCGGAGCAGAGCAGGGTGCCGTCCAGGTCGGTGGCGATGAGGCGGGGTGCGGTACGGGGTGCGGTCACCGGTCCATCTTCGCCCATCGGCGCGGACGGGTCACCGGCCCGTGCCCGCGGCCGCCGCCCGCCCCGACCGTGATCAAGCCCTTCATGCGCCGTTTCCGGCCGATCCGCCCGCCCCCCGGGTGCCCGTCCGGCCACGGCGGGCATGACTGCCCACGGCCACCCCGTCGGCAGGAAGAGCCATGCCCACACGCCAGCTCCGCGACCAGCCGCCCCCGACCGCCCGCCCCGACGCCCACGACCCGCGGGCCTCCGACGCCTCGCGCGACCCGGTCCTGCTCGGCGACGTCCTCTTCCACACCCTCGCCGAACTCGCCCGCCGCACCTCGGCCCCGTCCCTCCCCGCCCAGCGCACCCGCCCGCACCCGTAGCGCCGGCACCCGCCGCGGCCCGCTGCCGTCCGGTCCGGTTCGGTCCGGTGCGGCGCCCGTGCCCGGGACGGCGCTCAGGCCCGGGGCCGGAGCGGCGCGGAGAGGCGGGGCCCGACCGCGGCCGGCTCCGGCCGGTAGCCCAGCTGCGCGGCGAGCACGGCCAGCTGGGTGCGGTTGGCCGTCCCGGTCTTCGTCCGCAGGTGCCGCAGGTACGTGTCGACGGTGTGCTCGCTTATGCCCAGTCGGCGGGCGATGCCCCGATAGGTCTCCCCTCCCGACAGGAGGACCAGCACCTGCTGCTCCCGGGGGGTGAAGGCGTGCGGCGAGTCGGTGACGTGGGCCATTGCGGTCTCCTGGGGTCGGATCGGGCGGACGCGCGCGAACGGTCGGAGCCTGGCCGGGTCAGCCGCCCCAGGAGGTGTCCTCGCACCAGGGGCACTCGGGGTCGGTCGAGCCCTGCTGGACCTCGTGGGCGTGGCTCTCGACGGCGGTCGCCCGGGCGGTGGAGGAGACCGTGCCCTGGCCCGGCGTCGCCGCGGCGGCCGGGGCGGCCGCGCAGAGGACGAGCAGTCCGGCGGCCACTGCGAGTCGGACGGGCAGGGGCGATCGCGCCATGGTGGTTCTCCTGTTCTCTCCCGGACCTGTCGGCCGGGGCCGCCGGTTGCGGACGAGCACCAGACTGCCCCGTCCCCGGCACCGTGCGAGGACGAACGCCCCGTCAGGAAACCACCTGGCAGCAAGACGCCAGGCCGCATAAGGGACTCTTCGTGACAAGAGGAGGCGCCGCCGGGTGCGGTCCGTTCGCGAGGAGCCCGTGCCGGGCGGGACGGCGGCCCGCTGACGGTGGTTCGCCCCGGATCCACCGCGGGCATCCGGGCCCTGACCAGCGGCGGCCCGCCCGGCGCGCCTACGTGCCGCGCGCCCCCTGGTGTCTAGGCTGATCGGGTGAACCGTACGGCTCTCCGAAGGGCCCGGCAGACCGGTGGGGGGCAAGGCCATTGGGACCGAACGACACCCTGGACGACGTCCAGGAACTGCAGGACTCCGACATAGCCGTCTACGGCTGGGTGCTGGAGCACGGGGCCGCCGACACGGCCGCCATCGCCGCGGCCGCCGGGATCAGCCGGGAGAGCGCCGCCGCCGCCATCGCCCGCCTGCTGCGGGTCCGACTGCTCCAGGGCAGTCCGGACGGGCCGTCCGGGATCTCCGCGGTGGCACCCGGGACGGCCTCGGCCCGGCTCACCGCGCCCATGGAGGCGCAGATCCGCGAGCGTCAGCGGCAACTGGTCGACATCCAGCGGGAGTTGAACCGGTTCGCGCCGTCCTATGACCGGCACTGCTCGCGTTCCGGGGCGGTGGAGGTCCTGGCGAACGTCCAGCTCGTGCGCGACGCCCTCAACCAGGCGTCGGAGCACTGCCGCACGGAGGTCCTGACCAGCCAGCCGGGCGGGGGCTCCCGGGCCTCCGAGGCGATGGAGGAGGCGCTGGTCCGTGACCGGGCGATGCTGGAACGCGGCATCCGGCTCCGCACCCTCTACCACCACACCGCCCGCTTCAACGGTCCCAGCCAGGCGTACGTCGCCGCGGCCGCCGCGCTGGGCGGGGAGTACCGCACGGCGCACGAGCTGTTCGGCCGCCTGATCGTCTTCGACCGCGAGATGGCCTTCATCCCGGCCCAGGACGGAAGTTGGGGGGCGGTCGTGATCCGTGAGCCGTCCATCGTGGCCTATCTGTGCGAGATCTTCGAGCAGACCTGGGAGCGGGCCACGCCGTTCACCACGGCCGTCGGCCGACAGCTGGAATGGGTCTCCCGGGAGATCGACGAGACGATCGTCCGGCTGCTCGCCGCCGGCCTGAAGGACGAAGCGGTGGCCCGCCGTCTGGGCATGTCGCTGCGGACCGCCCGCCGTCACATCGCCGACATCATGGAGGATCTGGGCGCCGAGAGCCGGTTCCAGGCCGGGTTCCGCGCCGCCGCCCGGGGGCTGCCGGACGGGGCGCCGACCGAGCTGGCCACCGCTCCCTGAGGCCCCCGGCGTGGTCCGGGGAACGGATGACCGCCGCACGAGGGGGCCTCAGGCCAGGAGCACGGTGCGCGGTACGACCGGTCGCGGGGCGTCGGCACCGGGGGGCGGGAGCGCACCCGTGTCCGGCCGGGCGGCGAGGAGCACCTGACGGCGGAACCCGGCCCGGGTGAGGACACCCTGCAGCCGGGTGTGGTGGGGTGCCTCGTTGGCGGCCAGCAGCTCGATGCCGACGCCGAACGCCCAGCGCGCCAGCAGCCCGACGCCCCGCGCCGCGAGCTCCGGAGCCGTCTCACCCCGGGCGAGGACGGCCCGCAGTTCGGCGCGGCCGGCCCCGGGATCCTGGTACTCCAGCGTCAGTTCGGCCGCCACCTCGCCCGTTGCGCCCACCACGAGCACCTCCGCGCACTCGCCGGCCAGCCAACGGGCCGGCGCGTGGGCGCAGTGCCGGGCGAGGTCGTCCCGGTCCGGCGGCGTGTCCGGACCTCCGGCGTGGCCCCGCAGCGCGGCGAGGGCGGCGGCATCGTCCGGGCCGACCGGGCGCAGGGTGACCACCGCGTCGGTCAGCCCGCCCTCCGGAAGGTCCGGCAGCAGCCGCGGGGTGCGGGTGTCGCCGTCGGCCGGCAGCCGGGACCAGAGACCGGCGTCGTGCCGCTCGGTGCCGACGCCCGGCAGGACACCGCGGAGTTCCCCCTCCCGCCGGAAGCCGGCGGCCAGCGCCACCCGCTGGCTGCGGACGTTCTCCCCCCTGATGAACATCTCGGCCCGCTGCAGGCCGTGCGCGAAGCACAGGTCGGTCAGCGCCCGGGTGAGCGCCGTCGCCACGCCGCGGCCGCGGGCGGTCGGGGCGACCCAGAAGCCCAGTTCGGCGCTGGAGCGGCGGCGGGTGACGTGGACGACGGCACCGGCCAGCAGGGCGTCGTCGGCCGGGTCGGCGACGGCGTAACCGAGCCGGTCGGGGTTCTGCCGGGCCCGCTCCGCCGACGCGCCGACCCAGGAGCGCATCGTCCCGGTGGTGATGACGCCCGGGGTGCCGGACATGAAGCGCAGGGTCTCGGGGTCGTTGCCGTTGGCCACCAGGGCCGGTACGTCCGAGTCCCGGTAGGGGCGCAGTCGCAGCCCGCGGGCGTCGAAGGCGCTGGGGAACTCCATGGGTTGCTCCGATACGGCTGGGGACGAGGTGTCCGATGAGGTCAGGGGAGTGGGTGGCGGGCCAGGCACTCGGGGGTTCCGCCGGTGACCCGCCACAGCGCGATCCGCCGCGGGCCGCACGGACGCCCCGGGAGGGCGTACCGGTCGGCCGCGTCGCCGACCCGGCCGAGGGGTGTGGCCAGCTGCCAGTGCCGGGCGGACGCGCGGGCGTCGCGCAGCCGCCCGGTGAGCGCCGCCAGGGGCGCCCGCCAGTCGCCCGCGACCAGCTGTGCCAGGCGTCGTTCGAGCGGGACGGCGATGTCCTCGGCGCGCCAGACGACCATGTCGACGCGCTCGGACCGGCCTTCGACGACGGTGCGGCCGATCGGCCGCGGGCCGTCCTCGGCCGGGTGGCCCACGACCGGCCCCCGGGGGTCCAGGAGGGCGTCGAGGGTGAGTGACGGGGTGTCGCGCGGGCGCAGCAGCGTGACGGCCACCAGGCCGTCGAGACCGTCGAGCGGGAGGTGCCCGCCGGGCTCCGCCGGGCGGCGCGGCACGGTGGTGTCGCCGCCGGATCCCCGGGGAGGCGCGCAGGTCGGTCGGTGGCGGTCGAGGGCCGCCCGTACGCCGTCGGCGGCGCCGGGCGGACCGGCCAGGAAGAGCCGGGCGCCGGCGCCCGGGTACCCCCGCTCGACCACACCGCGCACGTCGGCCGGAGTGATCCGGCCGACGGACCGTGTGGTGGTGCGGCCGACGGCGTCCAGACCCGGTTCGTCGGCCGCCGCGGCGGCGAGCGCCGGCCCGAGCCGCAGCATGGGCCGGTGGTCCATGCGGCGGGTCTCCAGGAGCACGGCGTTCCGTTCGCCCTCGAAGACGTCCGGGGCGGTGCGGGGCCCGCGCCCGGACGCGATGTCGAGGAGGCGGCGCACCAGCCGTCCCGCGTCGTCCGGGTCGCCGGTGCCCCGGAACGTGGTCCGGTCGACGCCGGTCACGGCGTCCAGGGGGACGCCCCCGGCTCCGGCGGCCGGGTCGGCCAGCACCTGGAGGTGTTCGGCCAGGTGGGCGGTGCCCTCGCGGCCCGCCGGGTCGTCGCGGGAGCCGCAGCCCACCACGAGGGCGGCGCCGACCGAGTGGGCCCACGGCAGGGCCTCCCACTCGACGTGGAGCCCGCCGGAGCCGAGGACGGTGCCCCGTGCCGCGGGGACCGCTTCCGTGTCGTTCACCGGATCTCCTCGTACGCTGCGGCGAGTTGCCGTCGGTGTCGCTCGTCGAAGGGGCCGACCGCCGCGACCGCAGGGGGGAGCGGGGCGAAGGACGGCCCGGGCAGGACGTCGAGGTCCGCCACCGCCGCCAGCCGCTCGCCGGTGCCGGATCGACCGAGCACGTGCCGGCGGAGTTCGTCGGCGGGACCGAACGGGCCGTCGGATTCGGCGAGCAGCCCGGCCCGGTACCTCCACCGCGCCGAGGCCGTCTCCTCGGGACCGACGCCTTCCGCCAGCCGGCGCAGGGCCTCCACCAGCACGCGCACCGCCGCCGCGGCGTGCTGTGGTGCCACCGTGGCGGTGGCGTCGATCGAGGCGCGGCCGTGCTGCCGCGAGCAGGCGGCGGTGAACCCGTAGGCCAGGTGGTTGCGGTGGCGCAGCTCGTGGTGGAGCCGGCCGTCCGTGCCGTTGCCCAGCACCTCCACCAGGAGTTCGAGGACCCCGGGCGGCGGGTCCTGCACGGGGAGGCGGACGGCGACCCGCGCGTCGCTGTCGGCCCGCACGTCGGTGTCGAGTCCGCCGTGCCACGAGGGTGCGTCGCCGTCGGCGCGGCGTGCCGCTCCCCGTACCGCCCCTTGCGGCGTCCCGTGCGGCGCCCCGCCGTCGCGGTCCGGCGCCGTGGTGGCGTCGTGCACCCGCGCCCGGTCCACCAGCAGGTCGACCGACCGGGCCAGCTCGGCGGGCGTCACCTCGGCCACGGTGTCCCGGGTGGTGATCCGGTCGTGCGGGAGGGCTCCCCAGGAGGCCCGTTCCAGCTGACGCCTGACCAGGACCAGCAGGGGCGCACCGTGCCCCTCGGCCGCCGCCACCACGCGCGCCCGGAGTCGCGCGAGGAGCTCTTCCCCCGCGGCTCCGGCGGGCAGCCGGGTGCGCCGCAGGTCGTCGACGACCGAGGCCAGAGCGGCGGGCCGGTGCGACCAGTACGCGAACGACGAGCTGTGGTCGTCCAGGTGGTGCCGGGTGCGCCAGCCCTCGACGGCGGCGCGCGCCGCGGCGCCGCCGCACCGCGGTTCGTTCAGCACGGCGGCGAGCAGCGCGGCCAGGCCCGCCCGGCCCGGCGGGTCGTCGAGGTGCCCGGCCGGGAGGTCCACCAGGACCGAGCCGCCGGGGCGGGGGACGGCCGGGTCACCGGCGCGGACGACGGTGGCCGTGCCCGGCGGGACGGCGGTCACCGGGCGCCTCCCCCGGTCGGCGCCGGCACCGGCGCGGCCGTGGCCGCCGGCCGGTGCGGGCGGTCGGCCCGCAGCGCCCGCCACGCCCACGGGGTCGCGGCCGCGGTCGCCAGGACACCGCCGCAGGCCACCACCGCCGGCACCGGTACCCACTGGGTCAGCAGCGCCGCGGCGCCGAGGCCGGCGAGCTGCCACACCGCCTTCCAGGCGCGGCGGACGGCGGTGACCCGCCCCCGGAACCGCTGGTCCGGACGCTGCTGGCAGTGCATGGTCGGCCCGATCACGATCAGGTACGCGTGCACGCCCAGGAGCAGTCCGGCGAGCACCACGCGCCAGGTGTCGCCGCCGGCCGCGAGCCAGGCCACCGCGAGGGCCACCGGCGCGGTGCCGAGCACCGCGACCGTGAACAGGGACGCGGCCGGCACGTCGCGGCGGACCCGGGCGAGCACCAGGGTCACCGAGAGGCTGCCCAGACCGGCGCCGAGCCCGAACAGCCCGGGGGCGTGTTCGAGCGCGGACGCGCCGAAGTGCATCAGGACCAGCTCGCTCGCCGCCCCGAAGCACAGGTTCCAGGGCGCCTCGGCGGCAACGGTCGACCGGAGCACCGGGTCGGTGCGGACCGCGGTCAGGCCCTGCCACAGCTGCGTGCGGACCCGGCCGTGCGCGGGTGCGTCGGCGTGGGCGGCGCCGGGTGTCCTCGGCAGCATGCACCCGGCCGCCACCAGGTAGGACAGCGCGTTGATCCACACGACCACGGTGATCGAGGAGTGCGCCAGCAGTGCGGTGCCGAGCAGCGGTCCGACGGTCACGGCCGCTCCGGCCGACGCGTTGAGCAGGGAGTTCGCGGCGAGCAGACGACCGCTGGGCACCACGTCGGGGAGCATGCTCATGAACGCGGGGACGCTCAGCGCCGAGAGCACCTGGAGCACGGCGAGGTGCGGGTAGACCCAGCCCAGCCGGTGCGGGTCGACGCTCAGGGCCAGCGAAGCCGCCACCGCGAAGGCGGCGAGGTCGACGGCGATCACCAGGCGGCGGCGGTCGAACCGGTCGGCGAGCACGCCCGCGAAGGGCGCGCAGACGATCTGGGGCACGAAGTTCATCCCGAGGGCGAGCAGCCCGGCGACGGTGGACCCGGAGACCTGCCGGATCCACAGCGGGAGCGCCAGGTACTGGACGTAGCCGCCCAGCAGCGACAGCGACCGCCCGGACCAGATCAGCAGGAAGGCGCCGCCCAGCCGCGCGGGGCGGGCGGCACTACCCACCGGCCCGGCCGTTCCGCTCGGCCTCCCAGGCACGCTGGGACTTGCTGGTGCGGTCCCGGGGCACGCCGAGCCGTACGTCCAGTCGGCGGGCCAGCCGGTCCAGGCCGGCCAGTACGGCCGGGAGCGAGGAGTTGACCTCGACCTCGACGCAGTCGTAGCTGCGGCGCTCGGCGCGGGGGGTCGCCGGGTCGCCGAACTCGACGTGGTCCAGGCTGCAGCAGACCTCCGTGCCGTCGGCGGTGCGCCCGTGCCACTTGTACCTCCGCTGGACGGCGACACCGGCCGGCCGCAGGGCCCCGGCGACCAGGCCGAGCCCCCTCGCGTGGACGACGGGCAGCAGCGAGCCGTCCTGGATGCGGGAGCCGACCTCCCGGTGCGGTACGCGCTGGCGCACTTCGAGGCCGTCGCGCCAGCCCCGGCGGTGGATCGTCTGCTTGAGGACGACGACACAGGTCCCGGACGGGGCACCGCTGTTGACGACGATGCTCAGGGAGTGGCCGGCGCGGGCGAGGCTGCCGGAGGCGTCGTCGAGGTACAGCGCCGACTGCAGGTGGTCCTGCGGCTCGGCGGCCGCGTCGACGAGCTCGGCGAACACCGCCGCCTCGACGAAGGCCGCCGGATCCGCCGTGGCGGCCGGCGGGAGCTGCCACTTGCACTCGTGCTCCACGCCGATGTGGATGTCGTCGTCGCGCAGGGGCGTGGCCGCCGATGCCGTCTCCATCGGTTGACTCACCTTTCAACAGGTCGGGGTGACCGTCGGCTTTCAACAGGTCGGGGTGACCGTCGGTTGCGGCATGGTGAACACGTCGACGTCGACGGGACTGGTCAGCTCCAGGGCGCTCGTCGCGGCCCGGCGGATCTCCGCAGCGCACGCGCGCGGCGGCCGGAAGTGTCCGGACTTCAGGTTGGCGGTGACGAAGACGCGTTCCGGCGACCCCACCACCACCAGTTCGCCGGCGGCCCTGACCCTGAGCCGGTCGGGGACGAGCATGGGGTGCACGACGCGGGGCCCCTCGGCGGGTCGGCCCGGCGCCCAGCCGAACATCACGTCCGCTAGCCGGTGGGGCTGTGGCCACACCCACAGGTCACCCTCGTCGTCGACCGCGTAGAGGTAGCAGGCCCCGGCGGTGAGCAGCGCGAGCGCCTGGTCGCGGTCCCGGATCCGAACGGCCCGCCGGCCCAGGTCCCGCAGGGCGCGCCGGTACCGCAGCTCGAAGAAGCCACGGTCGAACTCGATCACCGTCGGGTCCACGGACACCGTCCGGTGGTACACCTGCGCCGGCTCGACGGCCCCGGCCGTGTCGTACCGGCTCTGGATGTCGGGGACCAGTTCGTCGATCCGGTCTCGCGCGGGAGCACAGCCGGGATCCCCGGCGAGCAGCGTCCGCATCGAGATCAGTTCCTCGTACAGCAGGAAGGTGACGGCCTGCGAGTCGGGCCCGTAACGGGCCGCCGCGGCCGCACGCACGCGGGCGAAGCGCTCCACCACCGGGTGGGGGTCCGAGCGGACCGGCATCGATCGCACCTCTCTTCGTCGCCTGTCGTCCGGCGCCGGCCGCGGTCGTCCCGGCCGGAGCCCGGGGGGGGGGGGGGGGGGGGGGGCGCCCCCCCCCCCCCCCCCCCCCCCCCCCCGCGGCCGGACTCAGCTGTAGTCGGAGAAGGTGGCCTGGGTCATCGACAGGGCCTCGGTCCCGTACTCGGTGGCGTCGAGCTCCACCAGGTCCTGCACGATCGCGTCGACGCGGAGCAGCTCGGTGTTCGTGATCTCGCTCATGGCGTTCTCCCTCGGTCTCGGTTGGGTTCGCCGCAGTGTCGTCTGCCGGCACGAGGAACTCTGCCGAACCGCCGGACCGCCGCCCAGCCACGTCTTCGCGGGGGCGCGGTCCGGGTCACGGACACGCGTGACCGCTCCCGCGTGGGGGCGGGGGCACGCGACCGGGCACCCGACCGCGCCGATCCCCGTGTTCACCGGGCCTCCACCGCGCGCACGCTCCGCCGCCGCACCGCTGTGGCACGGCTGTGACAGCCGACGCATGGAGCTGTGGATCTCCGCCCGATACAACTGGTGAGGAAGGTTTACGAACACGAGCGACACGGATACGGCAGGGAAGCCCTGCCTCGGGGGGAAACACACATGCGCACCGCAGCACGCCTGATCGCCACCGCCGCCGTAGCCCTGACCGCCGGCCTCGCGCTGACCGCCTGCGACGGGCCCGGCGCCGGTTCGGAGGCGGCGGGCTCCGCGCCCTCGGCGGCGGGCTCCGCGCCCTCGGCCCCGGCCCCGGCCGCGTCCGGAACGACGGCCGCGGCGAGTTCGGGCGCCGGCGCGTCCTCAGGCGCGGCGAGTGCGACGACGGGCGGCGGTTCCGGCGGTTCCGGCACCGCCGCGGGCTCCAAGAGCTGCACCCCCGCCGACGTGAAGCTCAGCGTGACCGGCCCCACGTCCCACGCCTCCGAGCAGCAGCCCGCCACGGCGATCATCCGCGCGGTCAACACCTCCGGGCGCAGCTGCACCCTCAGCGGCTTCCCCGGCGTCCAACTCGCCGACGACCAGGGCAAGTCCTCCGCGATCGACGCCGTGCGTCACGACGGCGGCCCGAACACCCCGGTGACGCTGGCCCCGGGAGCCCAGGCCACCGCGGATCTGCTCTACAGCGACGTGAACGGCCAGGCCACCGCCTCCGGCCGTTACGTGTGCTCGGTGACCGGCTCCAAGGTCTCGATCATCCTGCCGAACACCACCCAGCAGGTGCAGGTGGCCGTGACCGGCGGCGTCGACAACGGCACCCTCAGCGTCTGCGGCGACCTCAACGTCGACCCCTTCGCGAGCAGCCGGGGCTGACCGGGGCGCCGAGCGCGCCCGCGCTCGGACACCACGGACCGGCTCGACCTCCGCAGTTCCGGCGGACCGGGGCCCGGGGGAACCCGGGCAAGTGAGCCGCTTCGATGCCCGGGGCCCGCTCCGCCCGCCGGCGCGGGCGGAGCGGGGCCGCCGTTCAGGAGTTGAGGCGGTTCAGTGCCGCGGTGACGATGCCTTCGACGTAGGCCGGGGCGTCGGTGGGCCGGCCGGTGAGCTCGACGATGGCGACCTTGGTGCCGCTGCGCAGGACGGCGGCCCCGCCGCTGACGGTGCCGTCGCCGTTGTAGGCCAGGTACCAGCGGGCGGTGCCGCCGTTGGTGGTCAGGGTGTGGGCCGCGCCGTAGTACCAGTGGCCGGCGGGCTCGTCCTGGCACTCCTGGACGAGTGCGACGAGCTGCTGCTCCCAGGTGGCGGCCTCGGTCCCGGTGGGGGCGCTCGCGGCCGACTCGGCCAGTCGGCCGGGGGTGTCGAAGGTCCAGGCCACGGACGCGTACCCGGTGGCCGTGCCCTTGGTCAGGCCGCGCATCGTCTCCTCGCCGGAGCACGCGGACAGCCCCTCGCGTCCGGTCAGCGAAACGGTCGCGCCGACCGGGTTCAGGCCCTGCCGGAAGTCCTCGCTCTGGACGAGGTCGGCGGAGCCGAGTCCGGGCGCGGCGACCGCGACCGCGGTCGGGCGCGCGGCGTTGGGCGTGGCCCCGTCCGCGGTGGCCGACTGGGTGCCGACGACGCCGACCGCGATCAGCGCGGCGGCGACGCAGGCCGCGGCGGCGACCCGGTTGCGGCGAACGGACTTCTGCTGGACGGTCTGGTTCTCGGTCATCTGGTCCCCCTGCTGGTCGGGACGCCTGCTGCGTCCTCGTACAACCGGGGAGATGCCGCCGGAGAAGGGAAAGTTGGAGCCCCGACCGGCTGTTTCACAGCTGTGACAGAGCGGTCCTGACGACGCGGTCCATCGCGGCCGTCCCCAGGCAGGCGTGGACCTCCAGCACCGCGTAGTGGGTGCCGCTGCGCAGCACGGCGATGCCGCCGCAGGGCTCCTTGCCCTCGGGCGCCGTACCGGTGGTGTTGAGGTCTCCCTGGTAGCTGCCCATCCAGCTCGCGGTGACGTCCGGGGCGAGCCGCACCGTCGTGGTCCTGCCGTAGACCCAGTGCCCTGGCGTCGCCTCCTGGCAGGGCACCTCCTCCAGCAGCAGGCGGTCGGCGGCGTTCTGCGCCAGGGAAGGGCTCCGGGCCTCGGCGGCGACCTCGCGGGCGACCTGGTCGGCGATGCCGGCGGCGGTCCACGTGGGGTCTTCCGGGACGGTGCGGGGGCTGGTCATCAGTCCGCGGAAGTGGGCACCGGGCCCGCCCAGGGTCTGCGTGAGGGTCTTCTCGCCGGAGCAGGCCGCGTTGGCGTAGGCACCGTCGCCGTACCGGTCGGTGACGTGGATCCGCCCGGGGTCGACGTCCGGGTCGAACGCCGCGGGTCCCAGGAGGTTCGCGGTCGTCATCGGCCCGGTCGCACCGGTCGCACCGGTCGGCGAGGCGGAGCCGGAGCCGGAGGCCGAGGACTCGGGCGTCGGGACGGACACGCCGGGCGTCGCGGGAGCGGACGCGCCCTGGGACGCCCCGTCGGCCGCGGTACCCGCCCGCGCTGCCGGGTGCGTGGTGGCGCCGGGGGGCGGCGGCAGGACGAAGCGGCCGGTCGCCAGCCCGAGCGCGGCCGCGGCCACCAGGGCGGCGACGGCGGACCGGCGCCGGACGGCGACGCGGCCGCGGCCCGCCGCGGGACCGTCGTTCACAGACCGGTGACCAGACGCTCGCGCATGAAGCGGCGGGCCTGGTGGATCCGGTCCTTGACCGTGCCCAACGGAACGTCCAGCTCCTCGGCCACCTGGACGTAGGTCAGGTCGCCCAGGTCGCGCAGCACGAAGGCCTCCACCAGGGTGGGGTGCCGCCGCTCCAGCGCGGCCAGCGCCTCCATCAGGTCGAGCCGGGTCCCGGCGATGACGCTGGTGGTGCGCGGGTCGACGGACTCGGGGAGGTCGGCGTGGCTGTCCTCGGCGCGCCGGCGCATCGAGCGGTAGGTGGACCGGGCGGCGTTGGAGGCGATCACCGTCACCCAGCCCAGGAAGGAGCCGCGGCCGCCGTACTCGTGCAGGTGCGTGCTGATGGACAGCAGCGCGTCCTGCGCGGCCTCCTCCGCGTCGGCGTGGTGGGGCAGGAAGCGCGAGCAGCGGCGCAGCACCGCCGGCCGCAGCTTGGCCAGCAGGTACTCCCTCGACCCCGGCTCCCCCGCCTGAGCAGCCGTCACGAGCCCTTCCAGCTCGCCATCCTCGAACACCCGGATCCCCCCGTTCCGTCCCGTCCGGCATCCCGTCCGTCGAACGGGAGTTCCGCGCTCCCCCCGACTCCGGCAGAATGCTGCCACATGCGCAAGCTCGGCCGTTACCTCCTCCTGGAGCGGCTCGGAGCCGGCTCCTTCGCGACGGTCTGGAAGGCCTACGATCCGGAGCTCGACACCGAGGTCGCGGTGAAGGTGCTGGCCGAGAACTGGGCCGCCAACGCCGATGTGCGCGAGCGGTTCCTGGCGGAGGCGAGGCTGCTGCGCCGGATCGCCAGCCCGCGGGTGGTCCGGGTGCACGACGTCGGGGTGCAGGAGGACCGGCCCTACTTCGTCATGGACTATGTACGCGGCGGCACCCTGGCGGACCGGGTCGGGCAGTGCGACCCGCAGGAGGCGCTGCGGCTGGCCGCGGAGGCGGGCTACGCGGTCCAGGTCCTGCACGAGGCGGGCGTGGTGCACCGCGACGTCAAGCCGTCCAACCTGCTGCTCGCCGACGGCCCCGCGCCCGCCGCGGTGCTGGTGGCGGATCTGGGCAGCGCGAAGAACCTGGCCGACGCGTCCGGGCTGACGGTGACCACGGGCACGCCCGCGTACATGGCACCGGAACAGGCCTTCCAGACCGGCGGGTTCGACGGGAGGGCCGACGTGTACGCGTTGGCCGTCGTGGCCTACGAGCTGCTGACCGGGCAGAAGCCGTTCGGCCCGGGCGGACGCGCCACGGCCCTGATGACCGACCAGCCGACCGCCTCGACGCTGCCGGCGCTCCCGGCCGGAGCGGAGCTCCCGCCGAACGTCTCCCTGTTGCTACGGACCGCGATGTCCGTCGAGCCGGCGGACCGACCGCCGACCGCCCAGGCCTTCGCGGACGCGCTACTGGCTCCGGTCCCGCAGTCCCGGCCCCTGGCAGGCCCCGGGTGGCTGACCCCGCGCGCGGTCTGTCTGGCGTCGGGCGCGGTGTTCACGGCGACGACCCTGCTGAGCTGGCTGCGGCGTTGAATCCGCGTCGACGATGACGACGGTTCACTGCCGTAGGGTCGTCGCCATGCGACTGAGCACCGTGATCCTCCCCGTCCACCGGTGGAGCGAAGGGCAGAAGATCTGGCGGCGGGCCGAGGAGCTCGGCTTCCACGCCGCGTACACCTACGACCACCTGAGCTGGCGCTCCTTCCAGGACGAGCCGTGGTTCGGCTCGCTGCCGACGCTGACGGCGGCGGCCTGCGCCACCGAGCGGCTGCGCCTCGGCACCCTCGTCACGTCGCCGAACTTCCGGCACCCGGTGACGCTGGCGAAGGAGCTGATCACGCTGGACGACGTGTCCGGCGGGCGGTTCACGCTGGGGATCGGGGCCGGCGGGACGGGCTTCGACGCGACGGCGCTGGGGCAGGAGGCGTGGTCGCCGCGGGAGCGGGCGGAGCGGCTCGGGGAGTTCCTGCCGCTGCTGGACGAACTGCTGCGCAACGACGCCACCACCCGGGAGGGCGCGTACTACTCGGCGGTCGAGGCGCGGAACGTCCCCGGCTGCGTGCAGACCCCGCGGGTGCCGTTCTACGTGGCGGCGACCGGGCCGCGCGGGCTGAAGCTGGCGGCGGAGTACGGGCAGGGCTGGGTGACGTACGGCGACCCGAAGGGCCCGGCGGACGTGCCCGTCGCGGAGGCGCCCGGTGTGGTCGCGCGGCAGATCGAGAAGCTGACGGCGGCGTGCGAGGCCGTCGGACGGGACGCCGGGACGCTGGAGAAGGTGCTGCTCCAGGGCTCGACGGCGGAGAAGCCGCTGCAGTCGGTGGACGCCTTCGTCGACTGGGCGGGCACCTACCGGGAGTTGGGCGTCACCGAGCTGGTGATCCACTGGCCGATCCCCGACTCGATCTTCGAGAACGACCTCGCGGTCTTCGAGCGGATCGCCACCGAGGGGCTGGCCCAGCTGGGCTGAGCGCCGCCGTCGGGGACGGTGTCGGGCCGGGGCGCTAGTCTGTCCGCCGCACAGGACAACTGATCATGCGTCACAACGGGGGGTTCTTCGTCATGCCTTCTTCCAGCTCCGGGAAACTGCTCGCCACCGCCCTGGTCGCCGCCGCGGCGTTCGGACTGGCCGCCTGCGGCCCGGACAACTCGGACCAGGGCGCGGGAGGCGGGTCGACCGCGGTGACCACCGCTCCGACCGGCGCCGGCGCCGCCCCGGCCACCGCGGCCCCGACCGGCGCCGGCTCCGCCCCGGCGGCGAGCGGCAAGCCCGCCCCGACCGGCAAGCCCGCGCAGAGCGCGAAGCCCTCCGACGAGCCGGAGGGCTTCTGCACCCACGAGCCGCTGCCCGCCGGGCAGAAGTGGGTGTACCCGGTGAAGGGCACCAGCGCGACGACCCTGGTCTACAAGGAGACCAAGGACGCCTGCGGCGTGAACGACGTCGTCTTCGAGCCGGTGGGCGCGGACAAGAGCGCCCCGATCGCGCCCACCGCCAAGGGCCACCTGAGCTCGGTGCTGGCCCCGCCGAAGGACGTCGCCGTGGCCGACCTGGTGAAGCACGTCAACGAGTGCCTCGCCGATCCGACCAACGTCAAGGGCTCCTACCCCTGCTCGGGCGTCGGCGACTACAAGGTGGCGCTCGACGCCTCCGGCAAGGTCACCGAGCTGTGGGAGCGCGCCCACAGCTGACGCGCGCCAGGGGCGGTGCCGGGCGGCTCACATCACCTGGAGCCGTTCGGCACCGCCCGCGCAGCCGAGCTGCTTCCCGGCGGCGCGCTCGGCGAAGCCACCGGCGATCCTGCCCATCCGCGCCCGGCCCGGTCCGTCCGCGACGGCCTTGCCGTCCTTGCCGGTGAGCGTGACGACGGCCCGGTAGCCCGTGCGCTTGCCGTCCAGGGTGCATTCGAAGTCGACCGCCCCGGCGCTGTCGCCGCCGGGCAGCACGACGCCGAACGACGCTTCGGCGGTCAGCAGCCGTCCGTCCTCGCCGTTGACCGAGCACCGTACGGAGGCCGGGTTGGTCTCGTCCGCCGTCCGGTAGTCCGTCTGCACGTAGACCCGGGGAGCGCCGCCCAGCACCCTGGCGACGTCCGGGTCGTCGAGCAGGCCCCGGCACTCGCCGTGCGACAGGGTGACGGCCGGCGGTCGGTAGGACGTGTGGTCGAGGTACAGGTGCCAGCCGAGCAGGCCGCCGCCGAGCAGCAGCGCGGCCCCGCCGGCGGTCAGGGCCCGGGGGTGCCTCATGAGCACTGTTCCTTCCTCGTCTCCACCAGCGCGGCCCGGGCGAGCTGTTCGAGGTCGGCCCGGACGCCGTCGGCGGAGCCGCCGGGGGTGCGGACGGCCTCCCCGGCGACGATCTCCAGCTCGAAGTAGTCGTACCGATCGTGCTTCCCGGTCAGGCAGCCCGCGGCCGCGGCGGCGCCGCCCGGCCACGAGGCGCCGAGGCCGGCGACCTCGAAGGTGCGCGCGTCCGGCCGCTTGGCGGCCTCGGTGCCCAGGGCGAGCTCGCCCCGGCGGCCGACCGACGTCAGGGTGAGCACGGTGCGCCCGTCGATCCGGATGACGCAGGTCCGCGGGTCGTCGCCGACGACGGACTTCGTCCGCTCCTCGGAGTCCTGGTCGCCGTCCGGCAGCAGCCGCCCGAGCGGGGTGTCGGGGCCGGTGGGCAGGTGGCAGAGCTGGGCCGACCGGCCGGCGGACTCGGCCGGGTGGTGGCCCTGCCAGTCCCGGTAGCCGACGAAGCCGGCGGCCGCCACCGCCACGACCAGCACGGCGGGCAGCAGCAGCGGATCGTGCAGGCGCCCGGCCCACCGGCCAGGGAGCCCGCTCACGCGTCGCCCTTCGCGTTGGTGCTGCTGTTGTTCGCCGTCCCGCGCGCCATGCCCTGGAGCGCGCTGTCCCGGGCGCTGTTGGCGAGCCGGTCGAGGTCCTGGCGGGAGATCCCGGTGCCGTCGCCGGCGTCCCGGACCGCCTGGTCGGCCCCCTTGGCCACCCGGCCCTCGGCGTCGGCGGTGTGGTCGCGGCTCTCCTGGCGGCCGTCCTCGGTGGTGTCGTGCTTGTTGGCCTCGATCACGCTGTCGGCGATCTCGTCGACCAGCGCGCCGGCGATCTCGCCGCCGAGCGGGATCTTTTCGGTCACGCTGCCGATGACGGCGTTGAAGGCGTCCTTGCCGTAGCCGACGTTCTTCTCCAGCGCGTCGTTGAACTCCTTGTCGGAGACGGCGTGCTGGTTCTGCACCTCGTCGATCCGGGCCTGGTTGAGGTAGCCGCTGACGACGCCGCCGGACTCCGCGTTGTGCTTGATGTCCGACTCCAGCCGGGCGAAGTCGGTCTGCCCGCTGTCCAGGTGGCCGCGGATGAGTGCGGTGGTGTACGCCTGGTTGGCGTTCGCCACCGCGCCGTAGGCGTCCGGGTCGCGCCCGAGGGCGTCGAGCAGGCCGGCCACGGACGAGGCGTTGAGGGTGGCCGGGGAGCCGTTGACCGGCAGGTCGTGCCCGTGGGAGAGCGAGTTCTGCACGTCCCCGATGTACTCGGCGGTCATGTGTCCGAGGCTGCCGCGCATCGCGGCGAGCTTGCCGTCGCCCTTGATGTCGTCCAGCGCGCCGTCGCCGCCGTGCCGGCCGAAGGTGTCCACGACCCGGTTCATCAGGTCGGCCTGCTCGGAGGTGTGCTTGGCCGGCGGGATCGGGCCCGGCTCGTCGTACGGGTGGCCGGTGGTGGCGGCCTCCAGGGCGCGGCCGAAGGCGGCCGGGCCGGCCTGCTTGCTCGCGTCCCACACCTTGGAGTCCCGCGAGGTGGTGTCGGGGATCCAGTCCTTGTCGTGGGAGTAGTAGGTGAAGTAGTCGGCGGGCTTGGGCTTGCCGCCCTGGTTGACCGTGCCGTCCTGGTTGTACGCGGTCGGCTGCTCGGTGAAGAACTTGGTGGACGCCTCCGGGCTGTGCGCGAGCGCCTCCAGGATGGCGGTGGTGGGGCGGAAGCCGGAGCCGGCCTCGTCGCCGCCGGTCAGGTTGAAGCCGTGGATCTTGGATCCGGGCATCGGGGCCGGCCAGTACCGGTCCTGGGTGTCGAGCTGGGTGACGTGCTCGGCGATCGGGTTGATGAAGTGGGCGTCGTAGTTCCCGTTCATCAGGATGCCGGAGAGCACCTGGTAGCCGTACGGCACGTAGTCCAGGCCGGAGGCCCGGTACGGCTTGTCCCAGACCGGCTGGGAGCCGGCCTTGCGCAGGGCGGCGGCCCACTCGTCGGACAGGTGCGGCTCGTTGGTGGTGCGGGTGGCGGTGGCCAGGCTGAGCCCGAGGTTCTTCTGGAGCTGCTCGTAGGCCTTCCAGCGCGGGTCCTTGGCGTCCCAGGGGTGCGCCGGGTCGCCGACCATGCCGTTCCAGGACTTGATCAGGCCGTCCGGGCCGAGGTCCTGGTAGAACTTGGTGGCGAACTTCGGGTCGTTGCCGTGCGAGGCCAACAGCGAGTTCAGCTCGGTGAGTTCGGGCTCGGTGATGTCCCCGCCCCGGGCGGCGAGCTGGGCGGCGCGCTTGCCGTCCGCCTCGGGGCCGCCGCCGATGGCCTTGCCGTTGAAGGACTTCTGCTGGTCGGTCATGCTGTCGGCGCGCAGTGCGTAGGCGATCCGCTCGTCGGCGGCGGTGGCCTCGGCGACGGCGGCGTCGATCTCCTTGCGGGCGGCTTCGGCCTTGTCGCCCCACTCCCGCTGGTAGTCCCGCATGGCCTCGTAGTCGTGGCGGGTGGCGTTGTCGGCCGGGGGCCAGCTCACGGTGCCGTTGTCGGTGACGGTCAGGCCGGCCGTCCGGGCGGCCGCGACGGCCTTGTCCAGCTTGGCCTTGGCGGCCTTGAACTCGGTCGACGCCTCCGTGAAGATCGAGGCGAAGGCGTTCGCCTCGGTGACGGCGGCGGTCAGCTGCTCGTTGGTGCGCTGCAGGCCGGGGCGGGCCTGGTCGGCCGAAGGGCCGCTCCAGCAGGCCGAGTTGACCTTGGCTATCACCGTGCTGTCCCAGTCGCTGTCCAGCGAGTGGAGCTTCTGGGCGACGGTGGTCCAGGCGGTGGCGGCGGAGTCCAGCACGCCGAAGTCGGCGGTGCTGAGTTCGTGGAAGTCGACCATGACGGGACTCCTCTCAGCCGGTGAAGCCGGCCTGCGTGGCCGACTCGTTCTGGCGGTAGTTGCCGGCGGTGGCGCGCAGCGCCTGGGTGGTCTGTCCGATGGTGCCGCCGAGCGCGGCGACGCACTGGTCCCAGGTGCCGGCGGCGCCCGCCGCGGCCTTTCCGGTGCTCCAGTTGGCGAGTGAGGTGGAGACCTTGGCGGTGGCCTCGTCGGCGCCCCGGCCGTCGGTGTTGAGGCGGGCGTGGATCTGGTCGGAGTTGTTCCCGGCGGTGGTGAGCGCGTCGGGGTCGGCGCTGAAGCCTCCGCCTCCGCCGCCTCCTCCGCCCGCCGCCGCGGCCGAGTTGAGCTGGGTGCGGGCCGTCTCCTGGGCGCGGGCCTGGGCGGTCAGGTTCCCGTCGGCGTCGTAGGCCCAAGGGTTCATCATCCGGTCGAACGCGGTCGCCCGATCAGACATGTCGATCGCTTCCCCTCCGTGCCGGCACGCTGTTCCGGCACCCCCGTCGGCAAAGAACTCGGCAAGTACGTCAAGAGTTCGACAAAGGGTACAGGCGGTTCCGCCTGTGCCGAACCCCTAGGGGTGAGGGGGGCCGACGTCATACCGCAGCAGCAGACGGCCTCGTCATTCCAGCTCATGACCCGTACCGCACAAGACCGTTACGTTGTGTCCGTGTCCACAGCTGTCATCACGACGGACGGCCTCACCAAGAGGTTCCCCCGCGTCACCGCCCTCGACCAGCTCACCGTCGAGGTGCGGCCGGGGGTGGTCGGGCTGGTCGGGGCCAACGGCGCGGGCAAGTCCACTCTGATCAAGATCCTGCTCGGGCTCGCCCCGGCGACCTCCGGCCGGGGCGAGGTCCTCGGCCTGGACGTCGCCACCCGGGGCTCCGAGATCCGCGCCCAGGTCGGCTACATGCCCGAGCACGACTGCCTGCCACCGGACGTCTCCGCGACCGAGTTCGTGGTGCACATGGCCCGGATGGCCGGCCTGCCCGCCACCGCGGCCCGTGAGCGCACCGCGGACACCCTGCGGCACGTCGGCCTGTACGAGGAGCGGTACCGCCCGATGGGCGGCTACTCGACCGGCATGAAGCAGCGGGTCAAGCTCGCCCAGGCGCTGGTGCACGACCCGAAGCTGGTACTGCTGGACGAGCCGACCAACGGCCTCGACCCGGCCGGCCGGGACGAGATGCTGGCGCTGATCCGCCGGGTGCACACCGACTTCGGCATCTCGGTGCTGGTCACCACCCACCTGCTGGGCGAGCTGGAGCGGACCTGCGACCACCTGGTCGTGATCGACGGCGGCAAGCTGCTGCGCTCCTCCTCCACGGCCTCCTTCACCGGGGCGACGGCCGTCCTCGCGGTCGAGGTCGGCGACTTCCCGCAGGACCACCGGCGGGAGCCGGGCCCGGAGGTCCGCGAGCGGCTCGCCGCGGCGGGCCTGTCCGTCCAGTCCGAGGGCTCGCACCAGCTGCTCGTCCGGCTGGCCGACGAGTCGACGTACGACACCATCCGCGACGCCGTCGCCGAACTGGGCCTCGGCCTGGTCCGGTTGGAGCAGCGCCGGCACCGGGTCGCCGAGCTCTTCACCGACTCCGGGGGCGCCGAGCGGAACGAGGACACCGAGCAGAGCAAGGGAGGAACGGACGATGTCGCTGCCTCCTGAGGCCAGGTCCACCGACACCGGCGTCATCCACGACATCGGCTACCGCGGCTACACCGGCCCCCGGCTCGGCCGCTCCTACGCCACCCGCGCGCTCTTCACCCAGAGCCTGCGCGCCGCGTACGGGCTCGGCCGCTCCGGCAAGTCCAAGGTGCTGCCGATGCTGGTGCTGGGCGTGATCACCGTGCCCGCGCTGATCATGGTGGCGCTGTCGGTCGTGATGAAGCGCGACGAACTGCCGGTCGAGTACGCGGGCTACCTCTCCATGCTCAGCCTGGTGGTCTCGGTCTTCCTCGCCTCCCAGGCGCCGGTGCTGTTCTCCCGGGACCTGCGCTACCAGACCGTCCCGCTCTACTTCTCCCGCCCGATCACCCGCACCGACTACGTCCGGGCCAAGTTCGGCGCCATGGTCTGCGCCCAACTGCTGCTCATGGCGGCCCCGCTGCTGGTGCTGTACATCGGCGCGCTGCTCGGCGGGATGGACTTCGCGCACAACACCGGGCACTTCCTGTACGGCCTGGTCGCGGCCCTGCTGTACGCCCTGGTGCCGACCTCGGTGGCCGTGGTGATCGCGGCCGCGACCCCGCGCCGGGGCTTCGGGGTGGCCGCCATCATGGGCTACCTGGCGGTCAGTGCCGCACTGGGCGCCGCCGTGGTCGGGATCAGCCACACCGGCACGACCGACTCCGACGCCGCGCAGTGGGTGTCCCTGATCTCGCCCACCGAACTGGTGGAGTCCCTGGTCAACGAGCTGTTCGGGCTCGGCGACGGACTCGACCGCCGGCACGCGCCGGGCGGCCTCGGTCTGGCGGTGTTCGCGCTCGTCGCGGCGGCCATGGTGGTCGGCTCGTACCGGCTGCTGCTGCGCCGCTATCGGAACGTCTGAGAGGGCGGCATGGCCACCATCAGCATCGACAAGGTCTCCCGCTGGTTCGGGAACGTGGTCGCGGTCAACGACATCACCATGGCCATCGGCCCCGGAATCACCGGCCTGCTCGGGCCCAACGGGGCGGGCAAGTCCACGCTCATCCACATGATGAGCGGCTTCCTGGCCCCCTCCAGCGGCTCCGTCACCCTGGACGGCGCGCCGATCTGGCGCAACCAGCAGGTGTACCGGCAGATCGGCCTGGTGCCCGAGCGGGAGTCGATGTACGACTACCTGACCGGCTGGGAGTTCGTCCTCGCCAACGCCGAACTGCACGGCCTGCCCCAGCCGGGCGCCGCCGCCCGCCGGGCACTGGACCTGGTGGAGATGGACTACGCCAAGGACCGCCGCACCGGAACCTACTCCAAGGGCATGAAGCAGCGGGTCAAGATGGCCTCCGCCCTGGTCCACGACCCGTCCGTGCTGCTGCTCGACGAGCCCTTCAACGGCATGGACCCGCGCCAGCGGCTCCAGCTGATGGACCTGCTGCGCCGCTTCGGCGCGGACGGCCGGACGGTGCTGTTCTCCTCCCACATCCTGGAGGAGGTCGAGCAGCTGGCCCGGCACATCGAGGTGGTGGTCGCCGGACGGCACGCCGCCTCGGGCGACTTCCGCAAGATCCGCCGGCTGATGACCGACCGCCCGCACCGCTACCTGGTCCGCTCCAGCGACGACCGCCGGCTCGCCGCCGCGCTGATCGCCGACGGCTCCACCACCGGCATCGAGGTGGACGAGCGGGAGCGGGCGCTGCGGATCGAAGCGGTGAACTTCCAGGGCTTCACCACCCTGCTGCCCAGGGTCGCCCGGGAGGCCGGCATCCGGCTGTACACCGTCTCCCCGGCGGACGAATCGCTGGAGAGCGTCTTCTCGTACCTGGTCTCCGCGTGAGCGCCGCTGCCAGGACCGTTGTTGCCCAGGAAGGGGCCGACCGACCATGAACCCCACCGTCGCCAGGCTGACCCTGCGCGGGCTGCTGGGCCGTCGCCGCGGCCTGCTGCTGCTGGTGGTCCCCGCCCTGCTGCTGGTCGTCTCGGCCGTCGCGAGCGTCTCCAGCGCCGACCCGCACGACACGGCCGACAACATCATCGGCGCCCTCGGCCTCGGCACCCTGGTCCCGATCCTCGGGCTGGTGGTCGGCACCGGGGTGATCGCCAACGAGATCGACGACGGCTCGATCGTCTACCTGCTCGCCAAGCCGCTGCCCCGGTGGCGGATCGTCACCACCAAACTGGTCGTCGCGATCGGCGTCACCTGGCTGTTCTCGGTCGTCCCGACGCTGCTGGCCGGGCTGCTGCTGGTCGGCACCCAGGACGGCGTGGCGCTCGGCTACACCGTGGCGGTGCTGGTCGCCGGGGCCGTGTACAGCGCGGTGTTCCTGCTGCTCGGCGTCGTCACCCGGCACGCCGTGGTGGCCGGGCTGGCGTACGCCCTGATCTGGGAGTCGACGATCGGGAACTTCGTCGAGGGCGCCCGGACGCTGAGCATCCAGCAGTGGGGCCGCTCGGTGGCCGAGGCGGTCGCCGGACAGAACGCGATCAGCGCCGACGTCTCGCTCGGCGCGGCCGTACCGCTGCTGCTGGTGGTCACCGTCGCGGCGACGGTGTTCGCCTCGGTGAAGCTGGCCGGGATGACGCTCGCCGGCGAGGAGTGAGCGCCGTACCGGACCCGGTACAGCGCTGAGCCCCGAACGGCGGTGGGCCCGGACACCCTCAGGTGTCCGGGCCCACCGCCGTTCTGCTCGGAGGTTCAGAGCGTCCGGTTGCGGCCCGCGCCCCAGCCGGCCGTGCCGACCACCACGACCAGCACCAGCATCAGCACCAGCGGGGTCTCCCAGCCGCCGGTCAGCTGGCGCAGCGCGCCCGCGCCGACCGGGCCGGCCGCCGCGACCAGGTACCCGATCGCCTGCGACATCCCGCTCAGCTGGGCGGCACCGGCCGCGGTGCGGGTGCGCAGCACGATGAACGCCAGGCCCAGGCCCAGCGAACCGCCCTGGGCCACACCCAGGATGGTCGCCGACACCCACGCCGCGGAGACCGGCGCGACCAGCAGCAGGGCGATGCCCGTCCCGTTCAGCGCGACCATGGCCACCGCCAGCGCGCGCTGGCTGGTCATCCGGCCGGCCATCAGCGGCACCAGGAAGGCGCCCGCCACCTGCACCAGGTTGGAGAAGGCGAAGACCAGACCGGCCTGCCCGCGGTCCATGCCGTGCTCGGCCAGGATGGTCGGCATCCAGGCGACCAGGGTGTACACCAGCAGCGACGAGATGCCCATGAAGAGGCTGATCTGCCAGGCCAGCGGGGACTTCCAGATGCCCTCGATCGGCTTGGCGGCCGCGGCGGCCGCGGCCGGCGTCCCCCGCTGCTGCTCCTGCTGCCGTTCCTGGCGGGCGCGCAGCACCTGCGGCAGCCAGGCCACCGCCGCGATCAGCGCGAGCAGCGACCAGGCCCCGAGCGAGGCCCGCCAGCCGCCGCCGAGCGCGTGCTCCAGCGGGACGGAGGTGCCGGCCGCGAGCGTGGCGCCGATCAGCATGGTGGTCGAGTAGACGCCGGTCATGGCGGCCGCGCGGTCCGGGAACTCGCGCTTGACCAGACCGGGCATCGACACGTTCAGCACCGCGATGGCCACGCCGATGACCACGCAGCCCGCGTACAGGGCCGCCACCGAGGGCAGCACCCGCAGCAGCACGCCCGCGCCGAGCACCAGCACCGCGCCGAGCACCACCCGCTCGGCGCCGAAGCGGCGGGTCAGCCGGGGGGTGAGCGGGGCGCCGACGCCCTGGAAGAGCACCGGGACGGTGGTGATCAGCCCGCCCACGGTGGCGGACAGGCCGAAGGTCTGCCGGATCTCGCCGACCATCGGGGAGACCGCCGCCAGGCAGGCGCGCATGTTCAGCGCGACCAGCACGATGCCGGTCAGCAGCAGGAGCGGATGGGCCAGCCGGGCGCGGACGGGGACCGGGGCGGGAGCGGTGACAACCGGCTGCTGGGCACGGGTGACGGCCATGGATGTGCTGTTCTTTCGTGGATGTGCGTGGAAGCGGACGGTGGAAGGGGAGGCTCGCGCCGTCCTACTTCCGGGCCGCGATGGCCGCGAGCAGCTGCTCGACGGCCGCGGTCGGGCCGGCGAGCAGCGCACGACACGCCGCCTCGGCCCGGTCCGGGTCGCCGCTCTCGATCGCGTCGACCAGGGCCTCGTGGGTCGCCACGACCGCCTCGGGCATGTCGTGGTCGCCGAAGGCGGAGGTCATCGCCTCGCGGACGGAGGCACCGAAGTAGCGGTACACCTCGGCCAGCGCGGGGTTGTGCGCGGCCTCGACGACGGCGGTGTGGAACTCCAGGTCGTGCTCGACGGTCGCCTCGCGGCTCGCCCGCTCGGGGTGCTTCGCGAACACCTCGGCCTCACGGGCCAGGGCCGCGCGCATCCGCCGGACGTCCTCGGGGGTGTGCCGCAGCGCGGCCAGCCGGGCGCCCTCGGTCTCCAGCGCCGCACGGACCTCCAGGACGTCCCGGATGCCGGAGCGCTGGACGCCGCGCAGCACGGACGCCGGATCGCTGGTGGAGCGGACGAACGTGCCCTCACCCTGCCGGGAGACCAGCATTCCGGCGTGCACCAGCACCCGGATCGCCTCCCGGACGGTGTTCCGTCCGACGCCCAGCTGCTCGGCCAGTTCGTGCTCGGTGGGGATCTGCGACCCGACCGGCCACGTCCCGCCCGCGAGCTGCTCCCGCAGCTGCTCGATCGCGGTGTCCACCAGGGAACGCCGCCCGGCCGCCTGCAGACCGCCGCTCATGCCGGACCTCCCTTCCCACCGCATCTCGCCACCATCGGTCGTCGGTCATCCTACAACCGCTTGCCCGGTCATCCTACAACTGCCCCGCGGGCCTGTCGGGCGCCGAGCCGGGCGTCGCGGGGCGCGCCGGTCGCGGGCCCCGGCGGACCGGATCCGGCGCGCCAGGGGATTCGCCACCTGATGACAGGTCAGGTTTCGTCGTGGAACGGGTAGTTACGTCACACGAACCCTCACCGAAGGGTGGTCGACCATGAGCACCTTCGACACCTGGACCTGTCCGACCTGCGGGCTGGTGAACCCTCCGGGAGTGCCCTGCACGGGGTGCCGTGCGGACCCCGACCCGGCCACGGCCTTCCACCGGGCCCCCACCAGCACCTGGAAGACCCCCGCACCGGCCCCCGCCCAGGCTGGCCCGACCTTTCACCCGACCCCCGCCGGGGCCGCCGGCGGCCCTGCGCCGACCCCCGTCCCCGGCAGTCCGGCGTCCCCGCCCGGCCCGCCGCCGCGCGCCTCGGACGCCACCCGCTACCTGTGCGCCGCCGTACAGATGGACAGCGCCCTCGCCCGCCGCGCCATCGACACCGTCCTCGGCGAGCCGCGCCGGGCCGTCGCCTCCTCGCCCGACGTCGACCTGGCCTGCGTGCTGCGCTACGCCGTCGCCGCCCGTACCCGGCACACCACCACCAAGGTGCTGCTCGCCCTGATCGCGGCCTGCATCGTCGCCTCGTTCTTCCTCCACCCCTTCGAGCAGACGGACGCGCCCGTCCCCCTCCCCGGCTACCCCGGCGTCTACACCGTCCCCCGGTCGGACCCCTCGCTGCTCCCCTTCGACCTGCCGGTCGTCCTGGTCCCGCTCCTGGTGGTGGCCTGGGCCGTCGTGCTCATCGAGCAGCTCACCGCCTACTTCGGCGTGATCAAGCCCAGGCTGAGCCGCTCCGCGTTCGACCCCGCGCGGGCGCCGGTGGCCACCCGGCCCAAGGAGGAGGCGCAGCTGCGCGAACTGGCCGGGCTGGACCACAGGGGCAACGTCACGATCTTCTCCGGCTTCGAGCCCTTCCTCGGGTACGGGCGGCTGCTCGACACCTGGAACTTCACCATCCCGGTGGACCGGCCCGGTGAGCACGCCGACCGCGTCCTGCCGTTCTCCATCGCGGAGCTGACCGCCGAGATCACCAGGGCGGTGGAGTCGCTCGGACTGCCCGGGGTCGACGTCCGCGAGCGGATCTTCGTCAGCGGCGCCGACCTGTCCCTGGGCCTCGACCCGGCCGTCCGCGGCTTCCTGCTCCCCTGGCCGACCAAGCGGCCGTCCCCCGAGCTGCCGGCCGCCCTCGTCGACCGGCTGCGGGAGGACGGCGCCGCCCGGGCCCGGCCCTACCTGGTCACGACGGTGTCCGGCTGGGGCAGCGAGGTGGTGACCACCAGCACCGTCCGGTTCGGCCTCAGCCCCGCCAAGGACGTGCTCTTCGTCGAGGGCGCCTCCTCGATGCTCCCCCCGGTCAAGGAGGCCTACCACCTGGTCGACCACCTGCTCGACCGGCCGACCTGGCGCCAACTGACCGCCCTGGCCCGGATGTCCCTCACCAGCATGCCCGGCAGGCTGGTGCGCGGCACCGGTTACGTGCTGGCCCTGCCCTTCGCGCCCCTCCTGGCCCGGCTCACGGACGGCGACCAGCTGCGCCAGATCCGGCACAGCGCCTTCAACTACGGCTCCATGGCCAGCATCCGGCAGCTGGCGGCCGACTCGAGGTTCCACCGCTACTACCAGCAGATCGACCACCAGATGTACACCAAGGTCGTCGAGCGGCGGATCCTGGACAGCCTGATCGACTTCCTGGAGGAGCACCAGGTCGACATCTCCGAACTGCGCGAACGCCAGAGCGTCATCTACAACGGGGGCATCTTCACCTCCGGCAACGCCAGGATCAGCTTCGTCAACTCCCCGGTCGCGGCCGGGGCGGGCAGCCGGGTGCGCGCCATGCTGGCGCCCCGCGGCCCCGAAGGAGGGAAGGCCAAGTCATGAGCGAGGACCGGAACACCTCCGGCGGGTTCCACGTCAGCGGCCACGCCACCGTCCACTTCACCGACTCGCCCGTGGCGGCGGGCCGGAACTCCTCGGTCACGGTCAACTCCGGTGCGGGAGAGGTCGACGAGGAGGCGCTCGCCCGGCGGGTGCTCGCGCTCGCCGACCGGCTGCGCCAGGACAGCGAACCGGACAGCAGCCAGGCACAGGCCGCCGAGGACCTCCAGGCCGAGGTCGCCTCCCCGGCCCGGCGCTGGGACCAGGTGCTGCGCTTCCTCACCCGGGCCAGGGCCGGCGTCGTCGCCACCACGGCGGTGGCCGCCGAGATCCAGAACCTGGACGAGGCGGTCCGCTCGCTGCTCCCGTAGCCGCTCCGTCGGCCGGCCGACGCGGGACGTCGGCCGGCCGCGCAAGGAAGAGGTCCACCCGACAAGAAGGGGGAGTGCGGTGGCCGAGACCAAGGGTGTCCTGCTGCCCGCCTACGTACTGGCCGACGAGTCGGCCTCGATGGAACCGTACCTGGCCGAACTCTCCGGCGGCCTGGTCTCGTTGTGCGAGGGGCTGCGGGCCGAGCCGATGATCGCCGCGAAACTGCGGCTGGCCGTCCTCGGCTTCTCCGACGACGTGCGGATCCGCCTCGCGGTGACCGACATGCGGACCGAGACCAGGCTGCCCCAGGTGGTCATCCGCGGACTGACCGTCTACCGGGCGGTCTTCGAGGACCTGCTGGACCGCATCCCCGAGGACGTCCGGTGGCTGCGCGGCCAGGGGTACAAGGTGCACCGCCCGGTGGTCTTCCTGCTCAGCGACGGCCAGCCGACCGACGGCGAGGAGTGGCGGGACGCGCACGCCCTCCTCACCGACCACCAGCGGACCCCGACCGCCCCCAACATCATCGCCTGCGGCATCGGCGAGGCCGAGCCCCGGACCATGCTCGCGGTGGCGACCCGCCCGGAGTTCGCCTTCGTGGCCCGGTCCGGCATCGACCTCGGCCGGGCCATCGGCGAGTTCTTCCACGCGCTCACCACCAGCCTGGTCGCCTCGGGTCAGGCCCTGGGCTCCGCCAACCCCCACCTCGTGGTCAACCGGCCCGACCAGTTCGTCCTCGCCATCGACGAGGTCGGGCAGTGACCCGGCGCGGTCCCGGCCCGGAGCGGGCGCCCGGCCCGGAGCAGGGTTCCGGTCCGGCCGCCGCCGTCCCCTGGCAGCGGATCGCCGTGGGCACGCCCGGGATCGAGTTCGAACCGAGGCCGCCGCGCCAGCCCGCCTACGACTTCCCCGACACCGAGTGCGACGGCTGGTCCACCAAAGCGCTGGCCGTGCGCTTCGCCTCCGTCCGGGGCGCCAAGCACCGCTACTACGGCCGTCCGCGCCAGGACGCCGCGCGCGCCGCCCTGCACCAGCCCACCGGTGCGGTCGCCTTCGCCGTCGCCGACGGCGTCTCGGCCGCGACCAGCGCCGAACTCGGCGCCATCGAGGCCTGCCGGGCCGCCCTCGCCCGCACGCTCCACCTGCTCTCCGCGAGCCCGGGCCCGGTGGACTTCCCGGACGTCGCCCGGCACGCCGCCCGACGGCTGCGGCAGGTCGCCCGCTGGCGGCTGGGCGGCGGGGAACCGGACCCGGCCGAGGTCTCCCGGCTGTACGCGACCACCCTGGTCACCGGCGTGGTCCACCCCGACCCGGCCGGCCCCGTCGTCGAGCTCTGCCGGATCGGCGACTCCGGCGCCTGGCTGCTCGACCTCCCGCACGGCCGCTACCACCCGATCTTCGACCCGAAGTCCGCCGGCGACGCCCCGCTGGTCGGCACCGAGGTGACCCCGCTGCCCACCGTGCCCGACCCGATCGAGCGCACCAGCGTCCGGCTCACCCCGCAACTCGCCCTGCTGATCGGCACCGACGGCTTCGGCGACCCGCTGGGCGACGGGGACGGCCTGGTCGGCGCCCTGTTCGCGGACGCCCTCGCCGAGCCGCCCACCCCGCTCCGGCTCGCCCACCTGCTCGACTTCTCCCGCGAGACCTTCGACGACGACCGGACCCTCCTGGTCGTCTGGCCGCACGCCGCCGGGGAGGAGCGATGACGGACGGCCGCTCCGTCAGGACCGTCGACCACGACGACCTGGTCCTGCTCCGCCGCCTCGGGCAGGGCGGCCAGGGCACCGTGTACGAGGTGGCCGACCGGGCCGACGGCCACGCCGTCGCCTACAAGGAGTACCGCCCCGAGACCCTCCCCGGGCTCGACACCGACGCGCTGACCGCGATGGTCGCCCTGCTCGCCGAACTCGGCCCGGCCGAGGCCCGCTGGCTCCTCGACCGGGCCGCCTGGCCCACCACCCTGGTCCGGCAGCGGGGCCGCACCTGCGGCTTCCTGATGGGGGCCGCCCCCGAACGCTTCCACTTCGACCTGCACGCCCTCGGCGGAGCCACGGCGCCCACCAGGCGGCTGGCCACCCTGGAGTTCCTGCTCAACGACGACGACTACGTCGCCCGGGTCGGCCTCACCGTCAGCGACCGCGACCGCCTGAGACTGCTCGCCGACCTCGCCACCACGCTGTCCCGGCTGCACCGCCTCGGCATCGCCGTGGGCGACCTGTCCCCGAAGAACCTGCTCTTCGCCACCGGAGCCGACGGCGGCCGGGCCGCCTGCTTCCTCATCGACTGCGACGCCGTGCGGCTGCGCGGCGCCACCGTCCTGCCCCAGGTCGAGACCCCGGACTGGCAGCTCCCGCACGGCGAGGAGCGCGGGACGGCGGCGGGCGACGCCCACAAACTGGCGCTGCTCGCCGTACGGCTCTTCGCCCGCGACCAGAGCGCCGTCGACCCGGCCGCGCTGACCGCGCTCAGCCCCGCCCTCGGCGAGCTCGCCCGGGCCGGACTCGACCCGGACCCCGCCCGCCGGCCCGCCCCGGCGCTCTGGGCGGAGCACCTCACGGCGGCCGCCGCCACCGCCTCCACCACCCCGGCGGCCGCGGCCCCGTCCATCCCGTACGCACCGTCAGCCCCGTCAGCCCCCGTTCGTACGGTGGGAGCGCCGGCCGCGAGCTGGGGTCAGGGCGCGCCGGTGCCGACCAGGACGCCGTACGCCGCCGGCATCGGCGTCGCCGCGGTCCTCGCGGCCGTCGTCCTGGCGATCGTGTTCGCGGTCGTCCACAACCGGTCCGACTCCCCGATGGCGGACTCCGGCCCCTCGTACACGCCCACCTACACCCCGACGTACACGCCCACGCGCACCTACACGCCGACCTACACGCCCACGTACACGCCCAGCACCCCGGCCTTCGACCCCGCCTCGCTCGACGACGCCGGGACCGACCGCACCCCGCTGACCCACACCGCGCTGCTCGCCGACGCGTTCACCGACGCCAAGGGGGTGCGCTACGAGAAGGCGAGCGGGGGGCTGCACAGCTGCGTGACGGCCGACATGAGCAAGAACGTCCAGACCGTGCTGAGCAACGGCGGCTGCGTGAACCAGATCGTCGGGACCTACCGGGACACCGACGCCAAGATCCTGGTGATCGTCCAGGTCAAACCGATGGCGGATGCCCGGACCGCCGAGGCGGCCCTCAACACCCTCTCCACCGCGTACAGCACTGATTGGGACTTCTGGTGCCCGAACAAAGGGCCGGGCTCCGAACTGTGCGACGCGGGCGTGGACGTCAGCCGGGCCACCCAGACCGGCAGGAAGACCACCGACCACCGGTACCTGATTCACGCCCAGGCCCTCTATATCAACCTGGGCACCGACGACAGTCTGGAGCCGTGGACGGACGCGGCCACCCGTGCTGCACTCAGGGCCGCCGGCCCCGACAACTACTGGGGGTAGAGGCGCTCCAGGACCTCGGCGACGCCGTCCTCGTCGTTGCTGGCGGTGACGGCGTCGGCGACGGCGAGGAGTTCCTCGTGGGCGTTGGCCATGGCGACGCCGTGGGCGGCCCAGCCGAACATCGGGACGTCGTTGGGCATGTCGCCGAAGGCGATGGTGTCGGCGGCGCGGACGCCCAGGCGGCGGGCGGCGACGGCCAGGCCGGTGGCCTTGGACAGGCCGAGCGGGAGCAGTTCGACCACGCCGGCGCCGGCCATCACCACGCCGACCAGGTCGCCGGCGGCGCGGCGGGCGGCCTCGGCGAGGGCGTCGTCGGTGAGGGCGTGGTGCTGGATGTACAGCTTGCTGAGCGGGGCGTCGAACAGCTCGCCGCGCTCGACCCGGACGACCGGCAGGTCGGAGCCGATCAGCAGTTCGTAGCCGGGGACGGCCAGCACCTGGCCGTCGAGGCCGTCCTGGTTGGCGGCGATGGCCAGCGGGCCGGTCTCGGCCTCGATCTTCTCGATCGCGATCGCGGCGAGCCGCCGGTCCAGGGTGAGCGAGGTGAGCAGCTTGTGCGCGCCGGCGTCGTACACCTGGGCGCCCTGGCCGCAGACCGCTATCCCGGTGTAGCCGATCTCGTCGAAGACCGGGCGGGCCCAGACCGCCGAGCGCCCGGTGACGATGATGTGCAGCGCGCCCGCGCCGGTGGCCGCGGCCAGGGCGGCGCGGGTGCGCTCGGAGACGGTCTCCCCGCTGGTGAGCAGGGTGCCGTCGAGGTCGGTGGCGACCAGCCGGTAGGGCAGGTCGCCACCGCCGCTGGCTCCGGGGGAGGCGGGGCTGGGGCTGGTGGTGCTCATGGGCCGTGCGTCTCCCGGGAGTTGCGGGTGGTGCTGGGTGGTGCGGACCGGGTTACCCGACCGGCTGGAGGACGGTCCGCCCGCCGAGGAACGGCCGCAGCGCCTCGGGCACGACGACCGAGCCGTCGGCCTGCTGGTGGTTCTCCAGGATCGCCACGATGGTGCGCGGGATGGCGACCAGGGTGCCGTTCAGGGTGGCCAGCGGGCGGGTCTTGCCCTCCTCGCGCATCCGGATGGAGAGCCGGCGGGCCTGGTACTCGGTGGTGTTGGAGGTCGAGGTGACCTCGCGGTACTTGCCCTGGGTGGGGATCCACGCCTCGATGTCGAACTTGCGCGCGGCCGAGGCGCCGAGGTCGCCGGAGGCGACGTCGATCACCCGGTAGGGCAGTTCGAGGGCGTTGAGGAAGTCCTTCTCCCACTGGAGCAGGCGGCGGTGCTCGTTCTCCGCGTCCTCCGGAGTGGTGTAGACGAACATCTCCACCTTCTCGAACTGGTGGACGCGGATGATGCCGCGGGTGTCCTTGCCGTAGGTGCCGGCCTCGCGGCGGAAGCAGGACGAGTAGCCGGCGTAGCGCAGCGGCAGCTTGTCGGCGTCGAGGATCTCGTCCATGTGGTACGCCGCGAGCGGGACCTCGCTGGTGCCGACCAGGTACCGGTCGTCCTCGGCGAGGTGGTACACGTTCTCGGCGGCCTGACCGAGGAAGCCGGTGCCGTCCATGGCGGCCGGGCGGACCAGGGTCGGGGTGATCATCGGGGTGAAGCCGGCCGCGGTGGCCTGGGCGATCGCCATGTTGACCAGGGCGAGCTCCAGCAGCGCGCCGACGCCGGTCAGGTAGTAGGAGCGGGCACCGGCGACCTTGGCGCCGCGCTCGGTGTCGATCGCGCCGAGGATCTGGCCGAGCTCGACGTGGTCACGGGGCTCGAAGCCCTCGGCGGCGAAGTCGCGCGGGGTGCCGATCTCCTCCAGGGTGACGAAGTCCTCCTCGCCGCCGACCGGGGCGGCCGGGTCGATGAGGTTCGCCAGGGAGCGGAGCAGGCGGTCGGCCTCCTCCTTGGCCGCGCTCTGCTCGGCGTCGGCGGCCTTGACCTCGGCGGCCAGGTCCTTGGTGCGCTGGAGCAGGGCGGCCTTCTCGTCGCCCTTGGCCTGGGCGACCTGCTTGCCGAGCACCCGCTGCTCGTTGCGCAGTTCGTCGAAGCGGCTGCCCGAGGACCGGCGCCGTTCGTCGGCGGAGAGGAGGGCGTCGACCAGGTCGACGTCCTCGCCACGGACGCGCTGCGAGGCGCGCACTCGGTCAGGGTCCTCACGGAGCAGGCGAAGGTCAATCACAGGCCCAAGCGTACCGGGAGACCGTTCCTCCACCGGTACGGCTTTTCCCCTGGGGATAACTCACCCTCGCCTGTGGATAACTTCTGTGGGGAACTCTCCGCCGGAGGGTTATCCACAGGCCGAACCCCGAACCTGTGGATCAAAGGGGAGGATTGCCTTCCGCGTGAACGAACCAGGGAATTGAGGTTTCAAACCTCAATCAACCTTCTCGGGTGAGGGAATTGAACCACTCGGACGGGTGATTTGCTGGCAACCGGGTGACTCTGGTCCGATTGGTCATCTCTGCAACGCAAACCGATGGTCCGACCGGATCCGGGCAATGGCTATACCGGTTTGTCGACTCGTCCCCAGGCCTGTGGATAACTCCGGGCTGTGGACAGTAGGGGTCCCCTGTGGACAGCGGCCGCCGGCCGGGGGCCGCCTGTGGATGACGGTGAGGTCACTCGTCCCGCCCGATCGGGTCGATCAAAAACGGTCGGAAAAGGCTGGAATGACGATAGATGGCGTTCAGATGTCCCCGCGGCCGTCGAGCGCGCGGGAGAGCCAGTCCGCCGCCGAGGTGAAATCCTCGTCCGAGGTCCCCGGCCGCCGCTGGGTGGACGCCTGCCGGTCGGCGCGCGGATAGGAGCCGAGGTACCGCACCTTCGGGCAGATCCGCTTGAGCCCCATCATCGCCTCGCTCACCCGGCGCTCGGACAGGTGGCCCTCGCAGTCGATCAGGAAGCAGTAGCTGCCCATGCCCTCGCCGGTCGGGCGGGACTCGATCCGCATCAGGTTGACCCCGCGCACCGCGAACTCCTGCAGCAGCTCCAGCAGCGCGCCCGGGTGGTCGTCCGGCAGCCAGACCACCATCGAGGTCTTGTCCGCGCCGGTCGGCGAGGAGACCCGCCCGGGGCGGCCGACCAGCACGAACCGGGTGGCCGCGCTCTTCGCGTCCGCGATCTCCTTGACCAGCGGCTCCAGCCCGTAGATCGGCGCCGCGAACTCGCCCGCGAACGCGCCGTCGTAGCGGCCCTCGGCGACCAGCCGGGCGCCGTCCGCGTTGGAGGCGGCCGACTCCCACGTCGCCTCCGGCAGGTTGGCCGCCAGCCAGCGCCGCACCTGCGGCTGGGCGACCGGGTGGCTGGTCACCGTCTTGACCCCGGACAGCTCGGTGCCAGGCCGCACCAGCAGCGCGAAGGCGATCGGCAGCAGCACCTCACGGTAGATCATCAGCGGTGCGCCGGAGGCCAGTTCGTCGTTGGTCGCGGTGACCGCGCCCTCCACCGAGTTCTCGATCGGGACGAACGCCCCGGCCGCCTCCCCGCCGCGCACCGCGTCCAGCGCCAGCGCCACCGAGGACAGCGGGACCAGCTCCCGGGTCGCCGCCTCCGGCAGGGTGTGCAGGGCCGCCTCGGTGAACGTGCCGGCCGGTCCGAGGTAGGTGTAGCGGGTGGCCGACATGACGCCTCCGGGGCTCTCGGTGCTGCGCGGTCAGGGTGTGCCGAAGCAGTCACCATAACGATTCCGCGGCCCCGGCAGGAAAGCGTTCCAGTGGCCGGGACCGCGGCGGTGGACCGGGTGAACCCGGGGGAACTACCCCTCCAACAACTGCTGGCCGAGGTAGCCTCCGGGCGGCGGGCCCGGCGGCAGCGCGTACAGGCCGCTCGCCTCGTGCCGCAGGAAGCGGGAGAGGCCGTCGCCCCGGGAGAGCTTGCGCTGCACCGGGGTGAACCCCTTGCGCGGGTCGGCCTGGAAGGCGAGGAAGAGCAGCCCGGCGTCCGGCGAGCCGTCCGGCAGCAGCCCGTCGTGGTACGAGAAGCCGCGCCGCAGCATCGCCGCCCCGCCGTTGGCCGCCGGGGCGGCGACCCGGATGTGCGCGTCGGCGGGGATCGCCAGGGTGCCGTCCGGGCCCTGCGCGGTGAGGTCGACCGGGGCGCGCTCACCGGCCCCGGCGGGCGCGCCGAGCGGGGCGCCGTCCGACTTGCGCCGTCCGATCACCCGCTCCTGGCGGTCCACCGGCAGCGCCTCCCAGTGGTCCAGCAGCATCCGGATGCGCCGGAACACCAGGTACGAGCCGCCGGCCAGCCAGGCCGGCTGGTCCCCGCCGGCGGCGCAGAACACCTTGGCGGCGAAGCCCTCCTCGTCCGGCCGGGGGTTGTTGGTGCCGTCGACCTGGCCCATCAGGTTGCGTCCGGTCACCGGCCGCGCGGCGGCGCCGGGGGTGCGGGCGAAGCCGGCCGAATGCCAGCGCAGCGCCGCCGTCCCGGCCGCCAGCCGCTGGAGCACCCGCAGGGCGTGCACCGCGACCAGGGCGTCGTCCGCGCCGATCTGGACGAACAGGTCGCCGTCGCCGCGGGCCGGGTCGAGCGCGTCGCCGGGGAAGGCGGGCAGCGGTTCGAGCCCGGGCGGGCGGCGGTCGGCCAGCCCGGCCTTGTCGAACAGCGCGGCGCCGAAGCCGACCGTGACGGTGAGCGAGCAGGGCCCGGCGTCCAGCGCGACCTGGCCGTCGAACTCCTCGGCCGGCTCCCCGGCGGTCAGCCGCTCGGCCGCCCTCGTCCAGCGCTGCAGCAGGGTGCGCAGCCCGTCCCGGCCGACGCCCTCGGCCAGGTCGAAGGCGGCCAGCTGGACCCTGGCCTGCGCCGGGTCGGTGATCCCGGCCTGGTGCTCGCCGCGGAACGGCACCCGGGCCGCGCCCAGCGCCCCGCCGGACGGGCCCGCCGCGACGGTCGTCCCGCCGCCCCGCCCGTCCAGGGCGACCGCCCCGGCGACGCCCGCGCCGGCTCCCGCCAGCAGCCCGGCCCCGGCGGTGCCGAGCAGCGCCCGCCGGGTGAAGCCCGCCGACCCCGCCGACCCCGCCGACCCGTTCGAAGCCGACCCGTTCGAAGCCGACTCGTGCGCCGTCGCGCCGTCCGCCGTCGGACCGTGCTCCGTGGAAACGTCCGTCACCCCGCTCACCCGATCTTGAACTGCTGGGTCGGGGTGGTCTGGTCGATGTCGGAGGAGCGGACCTGCACCGACACCACCCAGTTGCCCGCCAGCGGCAGCTGCGCGATGCCGCTCCAGCGGCCGGTGCCCTCCGGGGTGAGCTGGACCGGCAGCGGGCCGAGGTCGCGGTCCGGCAGGGTGAAGGCGAGCTGCACCTCGGGGACGTCCACCGGCTGGCCGTCCGCGCCGTCCAGCGCGAGCTGCACCTCGTTCGCCCCGGTCCGGGCCGGGTTGAGGCTGACGGTCGCGGTGCCCTTGGCGTTCGGCGTCCGGCCCTTGGTGTCGTACGGGAGCTTGAGCTCGACGGTGCGGCCCGGCTCGGTCTGCGCCGCCGCCCCGGGCCCGCCGGCCACCGCGGCGCCGGCCGCCCGGGCCTTGATCTCGTCCGCGACCCGTCCGGGCGGGGAGTTGGTGAGCATCGTGGTGACCACCAGCACCGCCACCGCGACCAGCGCCTCGACCAGCACCGAGCGGCGCAGCCCGGCCCGGGTCGGGGTCAGCCCGCGGTCGCGTCCGGCGCTCTGCCGGGCGGCCAGCTGGCGCTCCAGCTGCGCCTGCCGGACCGGGTCCTCCCCGTTCGCCGCCACGGCGACCGGCTCCGGCAGTTCGACCGGCGCGACCTCCTCCGCCTCGGCCGGGGCCGAGCGCAGCCTGGCCAGCCAGGTGCGGGACATCCAGGCGACGCCGAGCATCGCGACCACGCAGCCGCTCTTCACCAGCAGCAGCCGCCCGTACTCGGTGCCGGTCAGCGCGCTCCAGCTGCCCAGGCCCCGCCAGGACTGGTAGATCCCGGTCACGGCCAGCACGGCCACCGAGCCGAAGGCGATCTTCGAGAAGCGGTCCACCACCTCGACGCCGACGCCCTCGCGCAGCGCGACCAGCAGCGCGGCCAGCCCGCCCAGCCAGAGCGCCATGGCGATCAGGTGCAGGATGCCGAGCGGCAGGGCCAGCCAGACCTGGATGCCCACCGAGGCGTGGTCGGCGCCGACCCAGGTCGCCGCGAGGGCGACCGTCAGCACCAGTCCGGCCACGCCGAGGCCCAGCCGGACCTCGCGCTGCGGCCGTTCAGCGGCCCGGCGCTCCAGCTCGCGCAGCTCGGCGGCCTCGGCGTCGTCCTCGGCGGCGGCGGAGCCCTCGGCGGTGGTGCCGTTCCCGTCCTCGTCCCGCGGCTTGGGCACGACCGGCCGCGGCGCCTGCCCCAACTGCCCGACCAGGAGTGACAGGAACACCCCGCCCGCCGCGAGCAGCAGCAGCCGGGCGGCCAGCCCGGTGCCGATCCGCTCGTCCAGCGTGGCGCGCATCAGCGACAGGTCGAAGGCCTGCCCGACCCCCGTGCCGCGCTCGTAGGGGCCGCGCAGCATCAGTACCGCGACGGTGGAGACCAGCAGCGCCGTCCAGCCGGTCATCAGCAGCCGCTGCACCCGGGGCCGGGCGGTGCCGGCCGGCCAGCAGATCAGCACGAAGGCAGCGACGCCGACCAACAGCGCGAAGGCGGTGTACGCGACGGCGCGCCCGGTGCCGTACAGGGCGGCGACCAGGCCGTCGGCCTCGGCGCCCTGGAACGCGGTGGCCGACACCGTGGTGTCCGAGGGGGCGCCGATGGAGAAGGTGAACGCCCCGCCGACCGGGTGCGAGTCGTCCGAGACGGCCCGCCAGGCCACCGTGTACGTGCCGTTGGCGAGCCCGTCCTGCAGCCCGACCCGGGCGGTGTTGCCCTTGCCGTCGGCGTGCGCCGGGTTGCCGGTGTCCACGGCCTTGCCCGCCGGGTCGAGCACCCGCACGGAGTCGCCGGAGAGCGAGACGGACTCGCTGAAGGTCAGCGTCACCGCCCGCGGGGCGGTCCCGACCACCGAGTTCTGCGACGGGTCGGTGGAATCCAGGGTGGCGTGCGCGGAGGCCGGCCCGGCGCCCGCGAGCATCAGCGCGAGCAACGCGCCGAGCACTCCGAGCACCCCGGCGATCCGGCGGTGGGTGGCCTTCTCCAGGCCGGCCGACTGCATGCTGGCGGTCCCCTTAACTCTGGCCGGGTCGGTAGGTGAGCTCCTTGACCGGCACCTTGACGGAGATGGTGCCGGACTTGGCGAAGGTGAGGTCGAGTTCCAGCTCGTCGCCGAGGGCGGGGGCCTTCTGCCACCCCATGATCATGAGGTGGTTGCCGCCGCGGGCGAGCTGCAGGGCGCCGTGCGCGGGGACGTCCAGGCTGTCCACCTGCTCCATGGTCGACGCGGTGGAGCGGTGCATGGTGACCGACTCGGCGGCCGGGCTGGTCACCTTGAGCAGCTGGTCCTTCCCGCCGTCGTTGCGGACGGTCAGGTAGCCGGCCGCCATGCCGCCGGTCGGCGGCAGCGGGATGTACTCGTCGGCGACGCTGATCCTGGCCGGGCCGGCGGAGGCGCCGTCCTGGCCGCCCGTTCCGCACGCGGCCAGGATCACGCCGCCGCCCAGGGCGGTCGCGACGACGGCGCCGAGCAGGGCACTGCGGCGGAACCGGCTGGTTCCGGTCTGGACCGGGCTCACGCCGCGACCCCCTTGGCGAGCAGCGGCAGGTCGTGCTCGTAGGTCTTCTCCTCGGTGCCGCTCATGTAGAGCACGTGCGCCTTGTCGTCCGAGGGGAGGAAGGCCAGCACCTGCGCGCCGTGGGTGGAGGTGACGGTGCCGTCCCCGTTGACCACCGGGTCCTCGATCATGATGCCGAGCGACTTGGCGGCGGTCTTCACCTTGGCCAGGTCCCCGGTGAGGCCTATGAAGTCGCTGCCCATCGAGTCCAGCCAGGTGCGCAGCACCTTGGGGGTGTCGCGCTGCGGGTCGGTGGAGACGAAGACGACGTTGAGCTTCTGCCGGTCCTCCGCCGGGAGCGCCTTCATCGCGACGCCGATGTCGCCCATGGTGGTCGGGCAGACGTCCGGGCAGCTGGTGTAGCCGAAGAACAGCAGGGTGGCCTTGCCGTTGGTCTGCTGACGCAGGTCGAAGGGCTGGCCGGAGGTGTCGGTCAGCTGGAGGTCCGGCTTCTCGAAGTTCTTGGCGAGCTTGGTGCCCTGGTACGGGGTGTCCTCCTTCTGCCGGGTGACCTTGGCGGCGGTGGAGTCCCCGCCGCCGGAGGACCCGCAGGCGGAGAGGGTCAGGGCGGCGGCCAGCGCGAGGGCGGCCGCGCCGGCCAGGCGGGTGGTGCGGGTGGTGCGGGACATGCGGGTTCCGATCGTGCGCGGTGGACGGCCGGGGGGGGGGCCCCCCCCGGGGGGGGGGGGGGCCCCCCGGCGCGGGGGGGGGGGGGGGGGGGGGCCCCCCCGGGGGGGGCGGGCCCCCCCCCCCCCCCCCCGCCCGCCCGACCCCCCCCCCCCCCCGCCCCCCCGCGGCCCCGCGGGGGGGGGGGGGGGGCCGGCGGGCGCCCGCGGCGGGGGCCGGCCCCCCCCCCCCCCCCCGGCGCGGTGGGTCAGGAGGCGGAGCCGCCGCTCTTGCGGCGCAGGCCGAGCACGCCGACGGCGGTGCCGATCACGCCGACCACGATGCCGACCACGCCCAGGGTGCGGGCGGTGGAGTCGCTGGACTTGGCGTCGGCGGAGGCGGCCTGGTCGGAGCTGTCCCCGTGGGCGCCCGCGGCGGGGGTGGCGGTGACGCCGTGGCCGTCGCCCCCGGCGGCCTTGGTGAGCTTCAGGACGGGCGCGGGCTTGGCCGGCTCGGGCTGGCCCTCCTTGGACTCGTCGATCCAACGGGCGACGTCGCCGTTGTCGTAGGTCTGGAGGGTCTTGAACTCCATGCTCTCGGTGTCGGTCGGCAGCGGGCCGAGCGAGACCCGGAACTCCTGGAACTGGCCGGGGGCGATCTTGGTGCCGGCGTCGGCGGTCCAGGTGATCTTGGAGACGGCCTCGGTGACGTCGTTGCCGTGCACCTTGATCGGCTTGTCGAGCTTGGCCTTCTCGACGGTGGCGGTCCAGCCCGGCAGCGGCAGGGTCCGGACCGAGGCCAGCGGGTGGTCCAGCGGGAGGTTGACCTCCAGCTTCACGGTGCTCGCGGTGTCGCTCTCGTTCGGCACCCGGAAGTCGACGGCCGTGTAGCCGCCCTGGGTGGCCGAGCCCGGGTTCACGGTGACGTGCGCGAAGGCGGGGCCGGCCAGCGCCACCACGGAGGCGGCGGCGGTGAGGGCGACGGCGGCGAGACGGCGGGTGGGAAGGGAACGCATGATGCGGGTCTCCGATCGGAGCTCGGCGGCGGCCGGAACCGGGCGACGGACGTGAGCCGTGCCGCGGGGCCGCGCGTGGGGAGGTGGGGGCAGAGCCTCGGGCCGCCCCGGTGGTCGGGGGAACGGCCGGACGGTGCGCACGCCGCGAACCCGGCCCGCACGGGGCGCCAGGAACGTCGGGTCAGTACGCGAGGGCCCCGCACGGCGGGCCGCGCCGCACCACGCTGTGCCGCAGCACGGCACCCGCCGGGAGCGGGCTCTCCCCGTCCCGGGCACCGAACCGGCGGGCCGGGCCGGCCTCGCCGAACAGACCGCGCAGCAGCGCGGCCACCAGCGCGAACGCCGTGCGCAGCGGCGCCGCCCAGTGCTCCCGGGCAGCCGCGGCGGCCACCCGCAGCAGCCGCCACAGCGCCGCCTCGCCGCGCCGCAGCCACCAGCCTGCGACCAGCGCGGCGCCCAGGTGCCCGACCAGCATCGACGGCGTCATGCCGAACAGCCCGGCCTGCCACCAGGGCGCGGTGGCGAACGCGTGCGGGTCCAGGCCCGCGGAGGAGACCAGCTGCTCCGGGGAGGGGCTGCCGGGCAGGCCGACCAGCGTGCCGGGCCTCGCCTCGTTGCAGATCAGCCGGCCGGCCACCTGCGGCACGGTCAGCGGACCGGCACCGCCGTGGTGCATGCCGGACATGGCGCCGTCGAAGCCGTGGAAGAGGAAGTGCAGCCCGAGCTGCCCGGCGCCGAGCGCCCCGGCGATGGCCGCCAGCGAACGCTCCCGCCCGCCGCAGACCGCCGCGAACGCCAGCACCGCGGCGAAGCCCAGCGCCAGCGCCGTCGGCGGCACGTTCCCGCCGCCCGCCAGGGAGTGCCCGGCGGCCGCGATCAGGGTGCACACCAGCGCGAACGGGACCGCCCGGGCAAGCCGCAGGTCCCAGGCGGCGGACCCCACCGGCTGAGCCGGTCCGGGGGCGCCCGGGAGCGGGGCGGCGGCGAGGGCAGTCATGGCCGGGCCATCCTCTCATTGCGTACGCCGCTGACAGGGGCAGGGTGGGAAATCCCTACGAATGCCCCTTTCGGCCGCGGCGTGCGCAGGGGCGTACGCGTCGCCCGGCACAGACCACGTCCCCCGGTCCATCCGCCGAACGGGCGGTAGCGGGCCCCGGGCACGGTTCACCCGCGAAACGCCCGGAGATACCTAGTTGTATGTGGAGCCGCAGCCAGGAGGGACCTCCCGTGGACATCTGGTGGACTCTGCACCTCAAGCGCGACCCGGCCAGCGTTCCGCTGGCCCGGCGCATCCTGCTCGGTGCGATGGCGACCGCGGGCGTCGACCCGCAGATCGCGGACGACCTCGGCGTCGCCCTCACCGAGGCCTGCGCCAACGCCGTCGAGCACGGCGCCACCGGGCGGCCCGACGACGGTTTCCAGGTCACCGCCTCGATCTGCGGCGACCGGCTGCGGATCGAGGTCACCGACTCCGGGCCCGGCCTGCCCACCCCCGCGGTGCCCGCCGCGCCCGCCCGCCGCCCGGCGGCCCCGGCCGAGGCCCGCCCGGCGGGGGCCGGCCGGGCGGCCCGGCGCACCCGCCGCGGCCGCGCCACCGTCCCGGTCCGCGTCCTCGCCGCCCACCGCCCCCGCCGCGACGGCCACCCGTACGACACCCACGTCCTGCCGTTCCGCCCCAGCGCCCCCACGCTGCGCCCGGTCGACCTGGACACGCTCCCCGACCTCACCGCCGAATCCGGCCGGGGCCTCTTCCTCATCCACGCCCTCACCGACCACGTCCAGCTCCGCAACCACCCCCTGCGCGGCGCGATCGTCAGCTTCGACAAGATCCTCAAGTGGCAGGACGGCGCCCTGCTGCGCGCGGCGTCCTGAGGACGGGCGGGCGTCGGCGCGGAGCCCGGAGCGTGGCCCCCGGCCTGCGGTTGCCGGGGGTGGGGGCGGGCCGGACGATGGGGGCATGAGGCACCAGATGCGGGCTGAGTACGGCGAGGGCGGTGCGGCCGCGGGGGTGCGGCTGTGGCACGTGGTCCGGGGCGAGGAGAGCGTCGCGATGTGCGGGCGCGAACTCGATCCGGGCGCGCGGGTGCGGGAGGCGGTGGACTGGGGGAAGACCACGGAGCTGTGCTGCCACACCTGCGGGGCGTACTTCCTGCGCGAGGCACCGTACTTGGCGGCCGAACACCACGAGTGAGGCCGGTCGCGTGAGGCCGTCTACTGTGACCGGCATGGAGGAACCCCTCGTCCGGCCGCGGCCGTTGACCGACGAGGCCGCCGGACTGCGCGCCGGTGTGCCCGAACTTCCCGAGTACGTCGACCGGTTGTGCGCGCTGGTCGAGCGGGTGGACCCGATGATCCACGCGTTCGTGCCGGAGCCCGGGCGGTACGGGCGGCTGCGGTCGCAGGCGCGGGAGCTGGCCGAGCGGTACCCGGAGCCGGGCGGGCGGCCACCGCTGTACGGGGTGGCGGTCGGGGTCAAGGACATCGTGCACGTGGACGGGCTGCCCACGCACGGCGGTTCGGCGCTGCCGCCCGGGGTGCTGGCCGGGCCGCAGGCCGCGGTGGTGGACCGGCTGCGGGCAGCGGGGGCGCTGGTCGCGGGCAAGACGGTGACCGCCGAGTTCGCCGCGAGCGCCCCGGGCCCGACCCGCAACCCGCACCATCCGGGGCACACCCCGGGCGGCTCCAGCAGCGGCTCGGCGGCGGCGGTCGCGGCCGGGCTGGTGCCGCTGGCGATCGGCACCCAGACCGTCGGCTCGGTGATCCGCCCGGCCGCGTACTGCGGGGTGGTGGGCTTCCGGCCGACGTACGGGCGGATCCCGGTCACCGGGGTGATCCCGAACGCGCCGAGCCTCGACACCCTCGGGACGTTCACCGCCGACCTGGCGGGCGTGGCCCTGGTGGCCCCGCTGCTCTGCGACGGCTGGCGCGCGGAGCCCGCGGCGCCGTCCGCGCCCGTGCTCGGGGTGCCGGACGGGACGTACCTGGAGCACGCCGAACCGGCCGCGCTGCGCGCCTTCGAGGAGCGGCTGGCGCGGCTGGTGCGGGCCGGGTTCACGGTGCGCCGGGTCGAGCTGTTCCCGGACTTCGCAGGGATCGCCCGGCAGTTGCAGGCGGTCAACCGCTTCGAGCTGGCCCGCAGCCACGCCGACTGGTTCGCCCGCTTCGGGGGGCTCTACCGGCCGGAGACGGTGGCGAGCATCCGGACCGGGCAGGGCGTCGCGGCCGAGGACCGGGCGGCCGGGCTGCGGTTCCGGGAGGAGCTGGGCGAGCGGGTGGCCGCGGCGGGTGCGGCGGCCGGGGTGGACCTGTGGCTGGCGCCCTCGGCCACCGGCGGGGCGCCGGAGGGCCTGCACAGCACCGGGGACGCGGTGATGTCGCTGCCGTGGAGCTTCCTCGGGCGGCCGGCGCTCAGCCTGCCGGCCGGGCGGACCGCGCGGGGGCTGCCGCTGGGGCTCCAGGTGGTCGGTGCGGAGGGCGGGGACGAGCGGCTGCTGGCGCAGGCGGCGCTCCTCGAGAGCGTCCTGGCGGAGCGTTAGGGACGCCGCCGGGGCCGCCAGGGTGAGCCGGAACGGCGCGCTGCCCCTCAGGAGGTCCGGGAAGAGCCGGTGGCCCCGGTGCCCGCGTGTCGGGCGGTGTCGGGGCCGCGCCGCTCGTCGGGGAAGCGCGGCCCGCCGATCAGGTAGAACAGGGCGGCGGTCGGGAAGCCGAGCGAGGCGGCCAGCAACACGATGAACTCCCAGAACATCTTCCGCTCCTCGTCAGTCGCGGGCGGCCCGGACCCCCGAAGGTGATCCCGAACCCGGCCCGCTCCGATTGGCCGAATCGTCCGGTCACTGTCCGACGGTATGGCCGAATCGCCCCGGCTGCCACCGGGCGCCGCGCCCCGGACCGCGCCACACCGGCGCACGGGTCTGGGCGCGGACCGGGGGTGGCGGCCACACTGTCGGGATGCAGCTACAGCTCGCAGGGGAAGCACGGCGGCCCGACCGCGAGAGCGAGGACTTCGCGGCGGCCTCGCCGGAGGCGCTGGTCCTGCTGGACGGCGCGAGTTCGCCGGCCGGCCTGGAGTCCGGGTGCCGGCACGGGACGGCCTGGTACGTGCGCCGGCTGGGCGTGCACCTGCTCGCCCGGCTCACCGACCGGGCGGACCGCTCGATCGCCGAGTGCCTGGCCGACGCCATCGTGGAGACGGCCGCGCTGCACGGCGGCCGCTGCGACCTGGCCCACGCCAACACCCCCGCCGCGATGGTCGTCGCGGCCCGGCGGCACGGCGAGGCGCTGGAGTACCTGGTGCTCGGCGACTCCCTGCTGGTGCTGGAGTTCAAGGACGGTCCGCCGAGGGTGATCGGGGACAACCAGCGCTTCCCCGGCGGGGAGGAGCTGCGCCGCCAGGTCTGGGAGACCGTCCCCGGCTCGGCCGAGCGGGCCGCGCTGCACCTGGAGTACGCGCTGGCCGTGCGCGCCGCCCGCAACCGGGGCAACGGCCCGTGGATCGCCGCCGCCAGCCCGCGGGCGGCCGAGCACGCCGAGACCGGCTTCGTGCGGCTGGACCGGCTGCACGCGCTGGCGGCCCTCACCGACGGCGCCTCGCGCTACACCGAGCGCTTCGGTCTCGGCAGTTGGGGCGACGCACTGCGACTGCTCGCCGAGTCGGGGCCGGGCGAGCTGATCGCCCAGGTCAGGGCGGTGGAGCGGGCGGACGCCGACTGCGCGCGCTGGCCGCGGGGCAAGACGCACGACGACGCCTCGGCCCTCTACGCGCTGCTGTAGCGGGGGACGGCGGGAACGGCGGAGCGGCCGCAGGTGGCCCCCGCGGGCCCGCCCCGGGTCCGGGGCCCGCGGCCCCCCTGTGCCGCCGCGGGGGTGGGGGCCGGCGGGCGCACCGGATTTACGGGTGCGCTCCGGCGGGCAGGCTGGTGGGTGGGGCGGGGGGGGGGGGGGGGGGGCGGGGCCCGCCCCCCCCCCCCCCCCCCCCCCCCCCCCCCCCCCGTTCCGGCTCCGGAGCCCTCAGTGACCGGAAGCGGGGATGGTGCCGAGCCGGCCGGCCTGGAAGTCCTCCATGGCCTGCTGGAGTTCGCGGTGGCTGTTCATCACGAACGGGCCGTAGTGGGCGACGGGCTCGCGGATCGGGAGCCCGCCGAGCAGGACCACCTCGAAGTTGTTGTCGCGGGAGTCCTGCTTCTCGTCGGCGCGGATGGTGATCGAGTCGCCGTCGCCGAAGACGACGGCCTGGCCCCGGTGGAAGGGGCGCCGCTCCGCGCCCGCCGAGCCGCTGCCGGCGAGGCCGTAGGCGAGGGCGTTGAAGTCGGAGCGCCAGGGCAGGGTGATCCGGGCGCCGGGGCTGATCGAGGCGTGGATCATGGTGATCGGGGTGAAGGTGGTGCCGGGGCCCTGGTGGCCGTCGAGCTCGCCCGCGATCACCCGGAGCAGCGCGCCGCCGTCCTCGGTGCTGAGGAGCTTGACGTTGCCGCCGCGGATGTCCTGGTACTTCGGGGCGATCATCTTGTCCGAGGCGGGCAGGTTCACCCACAGCTGGAGGCCGTGGAAGAGGCCGCCGGACATCACCAGCGACTCCGGCGGGCTCTCGATGTGCAGCAGGCCGGAGCCGGCCGTCATCCACTGGGTGTCGCCGTCGGTGATGGTGCCACCGCCGCCGTGCGAGTCCTGGTGGATGAACGTTCCGTCAATGATGTAGGTGACGGTCTCGAAGCCGCGGTGCGGGTGCCAGGGGGTGCCCTTGGGCTCGCCGGCCGCGTAGTCCACCTCGCCCATCTGGTCCATCATGATGAACGGGTCGAGGTACTTCTGGTTGATCTTGGCGAAGGCGCGGCGGACGGGGAAGCCCTCGCCTTCGAAGCCCTCGGGGGCGGTCGCCACGGTGAGGACCGGCCGGGCGCTCGTGACGGCGGCGTCCGGCGTGGTGACGCGCGGGAGGGTCAGCGGGTTGTCGACGGTCACGGCGGGCATGTCGGCCTCCTTCGGGGGGTGTCTGGCCTACGTGCACGAGGTTAGTTCAATTCTCAACAACAAGCAAGTTGAATGTTGAACTATGTGGTGACAAAGGAGCGCGGGGCTCCTCGTCCAGGATGGGTCAGCCGTACATCCGGCGCATCGTGAAGTCGACCATCTGCTCGACGGCCTTGGCGTCGAACACCATCCGGTGCTCGCCCTCCATGTCCAGCGCGAAGCCGTAGCCGGTCGGCAGCAGGTCCAGGACCTCGGCGCCGGTGACGGTGAAGTGCTTGGAGTCCTTGCCGGCGTAGCGGCGCAGCTCCTTCAGCGAGCTGAACATCGGGATCACCGGCGTCGGGGTGTTGTGCAGCGCCAGGAAGCCGGGGCGGTCGCCGCGGGGGCAGTGCACCTTCGAGGTGATGAAGATCGCCTGGAAGTCCTCGACCGCCATCGAGCCGGTGGTGAAGGCCCGCACGGCGTCCGCGAGTGAGGGCGGCGAGGGTTCGGGGTACAGGGACTGCTGGGGGGCCTGCGCCTGCCCGCCGTAGGCGTCCGGTCCGGGCATGCCGTTCATGCCCTGTTGCGGTCCCGCCTGCTGCTGGTAGGGGTCGCCCGGGTATGTGTTCTGGTCATATCCGTACACACGGACAGGCTAGCGGTCGCGCACCCTCCTCCGCTGGCGCCGATCCTGACAAGGAGTGGCCGTCCCGGCTGTGGGACGTGACCACGTTCATAGCGGCGGATTCCCCGGCGGGGGCTTGCCCAAGTTACCGCTGGGTAGCATCATGATGCCTACTGGTGGGTACGGGACGCCGGAAGCGGCGGTCTCCCGGAAGCGACGAACCGGAGATAACGGCCATGGGTCACTACAAGTCCAACCTGCGGGACGTGGAGTTCAACCTCTTCGAGGTGTTCGGCCGCGAGCAGGTGTACGGCACCGGACCGTTCGCGGACATGGACGTCGAGACCGCGAAGAACATCCTCAGCGAGATCTCGCGCCTCGCCGAGAACGACCTGGCGGCGTCCTTCACCGACACCGACCGCAACCCGCCGGTCTTCGACCCGGAGACCAGCACCGCGCCGATCCCGGCCACCTTCAAGAAGAGCTACCAGACCTTCATGGACGCCGAGTGGTGGCGTCTGGGCATCCCGGAGTCGATCGGTGGCCAGGTCACCCCGAACTCGCTGATCTGGGCCTTCGCCGAGCAGATCCTGGGCTCCAACCCGGCCATCTGGATGTACTCCTCCGGCCCGGCCTTCGCCGGCGTCATCGCCGAGGAGGGCACCGAGGAGCAGCTCGCGGTCGCCCAGCGGATGACCGACCGCCTGTGGGGCTCCACCATGGTCCTCACCGAGCCCGACGCGGGCTCCGACGTGGGCGCCGGCCGCACCAAGGCGATCCAGCAGGAGGACGGCTCCTGGCACATCGAGGGCGTGAAGCGCTTCATCACCTCGGGCGAGCACGACATGTCCGAGAACATCGTCCACATGGTGCTGGCCCGCCCCGAGGGCGGCAAGCCCGGCACCAAGGGCCTGGGCCTGTTCATCGTCCCCAAGTTCGACTTCGACTGGGAGACCGGCGAGCTGGGCGAGCGCAACGGCGTCTACGCCACCAACGTCGAGCACAAGATGGGCCTCAAGGCCTCGAACACCTGCGAGATGACCTTCGGTGCCAAGCACCCGGCCAAGGGCTGGCTGCTCGGCGAGAAGGTCGACGGCATCCGCCAGATGTTCAAGATCATCGAGTTCGCCCGGATGATGGTCGGCACGAAGGCCATCGCCACCCTCTCCACCGGCTACCTGAACGCCCTGGAGTACGCCAAGGAGCGCGTGCAGGGCGCCGACATCTCGCAGTTCCTGGACAAGACCGCCCCGCGCGTCACCATCACCCACCACCCGGACGTGCGCCGCTCGCTGCTGACCCAGAAGGCCTACGCCGAGGGCATGCGCGCGCTGGTGCTGTTCACCGCGTCCACCCAGGACGACATGATGGCCGCCAAGCTGCGCGGCGAGCGCGACGAGGCCGCCGAGCGCCTCAACGACCTGCTGCTGCCGATCGTCAAGGGCTACGGCTCGGAGAAGTCCTACGAGCAGCTCGCCCAGTCCCTGCAGACCTTCGGTGGCTCCGGCTACCTGCAGGAGTACCCGATCGAGCAGTACATCCGGGACGCCAAGATCGACACCCTGTACGAGGGCACCACCGCGATCCAGGGCCAGGACTTCTTCTTCCGCAAGATCGTCAAGGACGGCGGCCAGGCGCTCACCGCGCTGTCCGAGCAGATCCAGAAGTTCATCGGCTCCGCCGCCGGCGGCGACGCCCTGGCCGCCGAGCGCGACCTGCTCGCCAAGGCCGCGGGCGACCTCGAGGCCATCATCGGCAAGCTCCTGGCCGACCTCTCCTCGGTCGAGCAGGACGTCAAGAACATGTACAAGGTGGGCCTCAACACCACCCGCCTGCTGATGGTCTCCGGCGACGTCGTGGTCGGCTGGCTGCTGCTGCGCCAGGCCGCGGTGGCCCTGGCCAAGCTGGAGGCCGGCGCCTCGGAGAAGGACGTCCCCTTCTACCAGGGCAAGGTCGCGGCGGCCCGCTTCTTCGCCAAGAACGTCCTGCCGACCGTCGCCCCGCAGCGCCTGATCGCCGAGGGCATCGACAACGAGATCATGGAGCTGGCGGAGGAGGCCTTCTGAGCCTCGGTTCCTGACCGGACCGCCTGACACACCCTCACACCGAAGGGCCCGGCTGCCACCGGGCCCTTCGGTGTGTCGGTGCCGAGGTGCCGTGGTGCTTCGGCGTCGTGGTGCCGACGTGCCGCGGCGTCGAGCCGCTGACGTGCCGTGGTGCCCCGGGGCGGAACCCCCCGGTCCCGCAGGGCGGTTCGCGGACACGTCCGGGGCACATCTCGAACGAGGTGTTCCGAATGCCCTGTCTGTGTACGGGCATATGCTCAGGTGCGAAGTCGACTCCCCATCCGGCTTCGGCCCTCACTCGACCCAGGAGCAGTATGTCGACCGCCGCCCGCCAGGCATTCTTCGACCGGACGCACAGCGACGACCTGATCGCGTTCCTCGGCACCTCGCCGTCTCCGTACCACGCGGTGGCGAGCGCCGCCGAGCGGCTGGAGAAGGCGGGCTTCCGGCAGGTCGCCGAGACGGACGCGTGGGACACCGCGGCCGGCGGGCGCTACCTGATCCGCGGGGGCGCGCTGATCGCCTGGTACCTGCCGGAGGGAGCGGGCCCCGAGACGCCGTTCCGGATCGTCGGCACCCACACCGACTCGCCCAACCTGCGGGTCAAGCCGGTCCCGGACACCGGTTCGGAGGGCTGGCGGCAGGTCGCCGTGGAGATCTACGGCGGCGTCCCGCTGAACACCTGGCTGGACCGCGACCTCGGCCTGTCCGGCCGGCTCGCGCTCAAGGACGGCACCGCCCGACTGGTCCAGCTGGACGAGCCGCTGCTGCGCGTGCCGCAGCTCGCCATCCACCTGGACCGCCAGGTCAACGAGGGCATGAAGCTCGACAAGCAGCGCCACCTCACCCCGATCTGGGGCCTCGGCCCGGTCGACGAGGGCGCGCTGATCTCCTACGTCGCCGAGCGGGCCGGCCTGGCCGCCGCCGACGTGGTCGGCTGGGACCTCATGACCCACGACGTCCAGCCCGCCTCCTACCTGGGCCGCGACCGCGAGCTGCTGGCCGCCCCGCGCCTGGACAACCTGCTCTCGGTGCACGCGGCGACCGCCGCGCTCGCCGCGGTCGCCACCGCCGACGGCGCCGCCCGGCTGCCGTACATCCCGGTGCTGGCCGCCTTCGACCACGAGGAGACCGGCAGCGAGTCCGACACCGGCGCGCAGAGCCCGCTGCTCGGCAACGTGCTGGACCGGACGATCCACGCGCGCGGCGGCACCACCGAGGACCGGGCCCGGGCGCTCGCCGGCACCGTCTGCCTCTCCTCGGACATGGGCCACGCCGTCCACCCGAACTACAGCGAGCGGCACGAGCCGGGCCACCACCCGATGCCGAACGGCGGGCCGATCCTCAAGGTCAACGTCAACAACCGCTACGCGACCGACGGCGTCGGCCGGGCGGTGTTCGCGGCCGCCTGTGAGAAGGCGGGCGTGCCGTGGCAGACCTTCGTCTCCAACAACGCCATGCCCTGCGGCACGACGATCGGCCCGATCACGGCGGCGCGGCTGGGCATCAGGACGGTGGACTGCGGCATCGCGGCGCTCTCCATGCACTCGGCGCGCGAGCTGTGCGGGGCGGAGGACCCGTACCTGCTGGCGAGCGCGCTCAAGGCCTTCCTGGAGGGCTGAGCACGGTTCGCGGAAGGGGCCCGGCGTTCGTTCGCCGGGCCCCTTCCCGCTTGCTCCGCTCCGTGTACTCCGGGGGTCTACTCCATCCCGGCCAGGACCAGCGGGAGGCGGCGGGCGCCGTCGGCGACCAGCTTCACCGGCACGCCCCAGTCCTGCTGGTGCACGTGGCAGGCCGGGTACTCGATCTCCGGGTCGTCGTCGCAGGAGGCGGCCATCGCCGAGACGTGCAGCACGCCCTCGGCGACCTCGGCGGAGAGCACCAGCTCGCGGGAGAGGTCGCTGTCCGCGCCGGCTCCGGAGACCAGCAGCTCGGGCGGGGTCGCGCTGACCAGCAGCCGGGTGGACGGGCCGTAGCGCTCGTCCAGCTTCTGGCCGTTCGGCGCCTCGAAGACCACGTCCAGCCGGAAGGCGCCCGGGGCGACCTCGGTGGCCGCGCGCTGGGTGCGGTGCGCCACCGACTCGACCCGCACCGCCTCCTCCGGCAGCCGCAGCCTGGTCAGCCGGTGCCGGGCCGACTCGACCACCACCACGTCGCCGTCCACCAGCACCGCGCCGGAGGGCTCGCGCAGGTCGGTGGCCAGCGTTTTGACCTCGCCGCTCGCCGGGTCGTAGCGGCGCAGCGCGTGGTTGTAGGTGTCGGCGACGGCCACCGAGCCGTCCGGCAGCACGGTGACGCCCAGCGGGTGCTGGAACAGCGCCTGGTCGGCCGCGCCGTCGCGGTGGCCGAAGTCGAACAGGCCGGTGCCGACGGCGGTGTGGACCGTTCGTGTTTCACGTGAAACCCAGCGCAGCGCGGAGGTCTCGGAGTCCGCCACCCAGAGCCGCTCGCCGTCCGCCGAGACCGCGAGGCCGGACGGCTGGGCGAACCAGGCCTCGGTGACGGGCCCGTCCACCAGGCCCTCGTTGGTGGTGCCGGCCGCGACCGCGACCGTGCCGGCGGCCGGGTCGTACGACCACAGCTGGTGCACGCCGGCCATCGCGATCCACACCCGGCCGTCGAACCAGGCGACGTCCCACGGCGAGGAGAGGTCCACCTCGCGGGCCGGGCCCTCGGTGGCCGAGCCCTGCCACCACTGCCGGCCGGTGCCGGCCAGGGTGGTCACCAGGCCGTCGGCGAGCCGGACGCCGCGCAGGGCGTGGTTGACCGTGTCGGCGACGACCACGTCGTACTCCGAGCCCTCCGGCAGCAGTGCGAGGCCCTGCGGCTCGCTGAACCGCGGGCCGGCACCGTCCGTGCCGTCGCCGTCCACCAGACCGCGCCGCCCGTCGCCGATCCGGCGCACCACCGTCTCGCCGTCCTCGGCCAGCTCGACCAGCGAGTGGTGGCCGGAGTCGGCGACCAGGAAGTGGCTGTTCGGCAGCCGGAGCGCCTTGCCCGGGAACTTGAGGTCCCCGGCGGTCGGCTCCGGCGCCACGTACGGGCCGTCGCCGCGGCGCAGCGTGCCCTTCGCGGCGTGCTCGGCCTCCAGCTCCTCGACCAGCCGGGCGAGCGCGTGGGCGTGGCCCTCGCCGGCGTGCTGGGCGACCACATAGCCCTCCGGGTCGATCACCACCAGCGTCGGCCAGGCCCGTACCGCGTACTGCTTCCAGGTGGCCAGCGCCGGGTCGTCCAGCACGGGGTGGTGCACCTCGTAGCGGGCGACGGCGTCCACGACGGCCGCGTGGTCGGCCTCGTGCACGAACTTCGGCGAGTGCACCCCGACGATCACCACGGTGTCGCGGTGCTTCTCCTCCAGCTCCCGCAGCTCGTCCAGGACGTGCAGACAGTTGATGCAGCAGAAGGTCCAGAAGTCCAGAATGGTGATCTTGCCGCGGAAGTCGGCGAGGGTGAGCTCCTTGCCGCCGGTGTTCAGCCAACCGCCTGCCCCGACGAGTTCGGGGGCGCGTACACGTGCACGAGATGCCATGCGTCAATCAAACCGCACGGCGGGGGCCCGCATTCCGGGTGAGGTCGGCCTGCCAGCGGGTCTCGCCGTCCTGGGTGCGGGCGGTGGGGTGCAGGCCGAGGGCGCGGGCGACCCCGGCGGAGGCGTGGTGGTCGGGGTGGATGTGGGCGACGGCGGTGGGGACGCCGGCGGCGGCGAGGTGGGCGAGCAGGGCGCGGGCGGCCTCGGTGGCCAGGCCGCGGCGCTGCCAGGGGGCGCCGACCACCCAGGCGAGTTCGGCCTCGTCGGGGCGGACGGTGGTCTGCACGTAGCCGGTGAGGGCGCCGTCGGCGCGCAGCCGCAGTACCCAGTTGCCCCAGGCCTCGGCCGGGTCGGGGGAGCCCGCGGCGAGCCGCGCGCAGCGGGCGCGCTGCTCCTCGACGGTGGCCGGGCGGCCGCCGGTGTGGGTGTGCAGGGCCGGGTCGGCGAGCGCGGCCGCCAGCTCCTCGGCGTGCGCGGGGGCGATCGGCAGCAGGTCGAGGCGCTCGCTGCGCAGTTCGGCGGTGGTGAGGTCGGGGTGCATGGCGGTATTGAAGGGGATCGGGGGCCGCCGCGCGACGCGGTTTCCGGCCGGTGTCCCCGTGGCGGTGCTTTTCCGCGGCCGGGGGCCCGGGGTCGAATGGGACGACGTCAACGGACGTCGACACGGAGGAGGTCGTACGGTGCGGTATCTGGTCAGGGAGAAGCTGTTCGCGGTCGGCGAGGACTACTGGATCGAGGACGACCGGGGCCACAAGGCGTACCTGGTGGACGGCAAGGTGCTGCGGCTGCGGGACACCTTCGAACTGAAGGACGCGCACGGGCGGGTGGTCGCGGTGGTGAAGGAGAAGATGCTCACCGTCCGCGACGCGATGAAGATCGAGGACGCCGACGGCGAGGTGGTCGCCACCGTCCGGGAGAAGCTGTTCACCCCGTTCCGGGACAAGTACCTGGTGGAGCTGGCCTCCGGCGGCGAGCTGAAGATCCACGGCAACCTGATCGACAAGGACTACCGGATCGAGAACCAGCACGGCGACGAGCTGGCCAGGATCAGCCGCAAGTGGTTCCGGATCCGGGACACCTACGGGGTGGAGATCGCCGACGGCGCCGACACCGGTCTGCTGCTGGCCGTCGCGGCCTGCGTCGACCACCTGGTGCGGGAGGAGGACTGACCCGTCCCCGGTTTCCGGATCCCGGTCCGCCCCTCACCCGGGTGGGGTATCTTTTGCCAACCCTTGACCGTGCCGGTCGGGGGCCCTGACCGGCACGGTCGAGGGGCACGGCGTGAGCGGACCGGGGGCTGGAACCACGATGAACGACATCCTGCACGGGCTCGGCGCGGCGGCCGCCTACGGCGCCCTCGGCGTGGTGCTGCTGCTCCTCGGCATCGGCCTGGTCGACCTGCTGACGCCCGGCAGGCTCGGCCACCAGATCTGGGTCGAGCGCAACCGCAACGCCGCCGTCCTGCTCAGCTCCGCGCTGCTCGGCATCGGCGGCATCGTCTTCACCGCGATCATGTACACCTACGCCGACTTCGCCAAGGGCCTGGTCTCGACGGCCTGTTACGGCCTGCTCGGGCTGGTGCTGATGGCCGTCGCGTTCTGGCTGGTGGACCTGCTGACGCCGGGCAAGCTCGGCGCGATCCTGGTCGAGCCGGAGCCGCACCCGGCGGTGTGGGTCTCCGCCGCCTGCAACATCGCGGTGGCGGCGGTGGTGTCGGCCGCGATCGCCTGACGGCCGCTCCGGGCGCCGGGCCGGGCCCTAGGGTGCCGGGCCGGGCGTTCGGCGGCCGGGCCGGGCCGGGCGTTCGGGGGCGCTACGCCGGGTGCGGCGCCCTGCCCAGGAGGTGCTGCTCCCCCCAGTCCCCCAGCGGCCCCAGCGCCGTGTTGAGCCGGCGCCCCGCCTCGGTCAGCTCGTACTCGACCCGCGGCGGCACCTCCTCGTACGCCTCCCGGTGCACGATGCCGTCCGCCTCCATCTCGCGCAGGTGCGCGGCCAGCACCTTCTCGGTGATGCCCGGCAGCAGTCGGCGCAGCTCGCCGAAGCGGCAGCGCGGGCGTTCGCCCAGGGCCCAGAGGATCGACACCTTCCACCGGCCGGCGATCACGTCCATCGCGGCGTCCGTCCCGCAGACGTGCGCCCCCGGCCTCGGCACGATCGCCATGCCCACCCCTCCCGGTCCCCGCGAGCTCGATGCTCACCCCAGGGTAACCGCCCACTTCGAAGTGCGTACTTGATCGTTTCCCGGGGTCGCACGGAGGCTGACTGCCATGGCAACCAACCCCGCTGACGACCCGTCGAAGACCCCGCTCACCCTGCTCGGCCTCGGTGCGATGGGCACCGCGCTGGCCGAGGCCTGGCTCGCCGCCGGGCACCCGCTGACCGTCTGGAACCGCACCGCCGCCCGCGCCGAAGCGCTCGCCGCCCGCGGTGCCACCGTCGCCGCCACCGCCGCGGAGGCCGTCGCCGCGAACCGGCTGGTCGTCGTCTGCCTGCTCGACGACGACTCCGTGCTGGAGGCGCTGGACGGCGCCGACCTGACCGGCAGGGACCTGGTCAACCTGGTCACCAACACCCCCGGGCAGTCCCGCCTGCGCGCCGCCTGGGCCGAGCGGCACGGCGCCCGCTACCTGGACGGCGCGATCATGGCCGTCCCGCCGATGATCGGCGTCCCGACCGCCGGCGGGTACGTGTTCTACGGTGGCTCGGCCGAGCTGTTCGAGGAGCACCGGGACACCCTCACCGCCCCGGCCGGCACCCGGTACGTGGGCGCGGACGCCGGGCACGCGGCGCTGTACGACGTGGCGCTGCTCAGCGGGATGTACGGGATGTTCGCCGGGGTCGCGCACGCCTTCGCGCTGATCCGGGGCGAGTCCGTGGCCCCGAGCGAGCTGGCGCCGCTGCTGGGCGGCTGGATCTCCGCGATGTCCCACTCGGTGGGCACGACCGCGGAACAGCTGGAGAGCGGCGACTACACCAAGGGCGTGGTGTCCAGCCTGGCGATGCAGGTGGCCGCCAAGGGGACCATGCTGCGCACCGCCGAGGAGCAGGGGGTGAGCCCCGAACTGATCGAGCCGTACTTCCGGTTGATGGAGCGTCGACTGGAGATCGGCAGCGGCGAGGAGGACCTGTCCGGGGTCGTCGACCTGCTGCGACGGTGAGGCCCGGCCGGTAACGTACCGGCATGGCAGACCTAGAAGAACGCGCCACCGTCGTCGCGTCCGACCCACGGCAGGCCGGGGCGGGGGTGGTGGTCCGACCGCGCCGCGCCGACGACCTCGCCGACTGCGTCCGGGTGCTGGCCGACGTCCACGCCGCCGACGGCTACCCCGCCGACTGGCCCGACCGCCCCGCCGTCTGGCTGACCCCGGACGGCCTGCTGGCCGCCTGGGTCGCCGAGTCGGACGGCCGGCTCGTCGGCCACGTGGGCGTCGCCCGCAGCGCCCCGGGCGACCTCGCCCCCGCCCTGTGGAGCCACCGCACCGGCGGCCGCCCGGAACTCGCCACCGTGATCGGCCGGCTGTACGTCGCCCCCGGGGCGCGCGGCCGCCTCATCGGCGCCCGGCTGCTGGCCTGCGCCGTGGCGCACGCGCGGGCGCTCGGCCTGCACCCGGTGCTCGACGTGCTCGCCACCGACACCGCCGCGGTGGCCCTCTACCGCCGCCTCGGCTGGACCCACCTCGGCGGTGGCGACCAGCGGTGGGCCTCCGGGCGGACCGTCACCGTCCACTGCTTCGCCGCGCCGAGGGGGTGAGCCCGGGCTTGCCCGGCCGCCGAGGCCGCCGCGACCGGGCGGCCTCACGGTCGGCCGGGAGAGCGGCGCACCCCGCCTCCACGCCCGCCGGCCGTCGGGTCCCGGCCGCTGTCCGTACCGGGGCCTCGGCCGTGGCGACGTCCTGGGAGAACTCGGCCGGCAGGACGGAAGCCACGGCGGCCTCGACCGGTGGGAGCCGAGGAAGACCGGTCGCCGTGTGGGCGTCGAGCCGGCCGGGCCGGTGCCGTCCGTTCACGCGCGCCCCCAGGGGTCGCCGCTGACTCGGTCCTCGTCGCCGTGGAAGGCGTCGGCCTCGGCCCGCATCCGCGCGGCATCGACCGCGGGAGCGCTCCGTCACCTGCGTTGGAGCTCCGCCACGGGAATGAAGCGTCGGCGGTTGCCGATCGGCCGGATCTCGGCGATCTCCGCACCGTCGCGGGTGATGCGGTAGATCTCGCCGGCTTCGACGTCATCGAGTACGGCCCTGGACCGCGCCGCGAGTTCGCGCTGCGTGATGGTCTTCATGGCGCCACTGTCTCGCGCCGTGGAGCATCGTGTCGCGCTTCGGGGGCCGCCCGGTTCCCCCGGGTGGGGGAGCCGGATCACCGCGCCGGGGGAGGGGCGGTGCGGGCGGCGCGGGCGAGCCTGGAGGCATGGTGAGAAACGGGTGGGCGATGACCGGCTGGGGCCTCGGGTCCGCCGGGTTCGGGCTGGGGTGCGCGCTGAGCGGGACGGAGCTGTTCGGGGCGGGGCGGTCGGGGTGGGTGGTGGCCGGAGTGGGGGTGGCCTCGGCCGCCGCCGGCCTGGCGGTGGTGCGGCGGCGGCCGGTGCTCCGGCTCCGATGGTTCCGGCGGCTGCTGTGGGCGCTGTGCGGGGTGGCCGCGGTGGGGGCCTGGGGTCTGCTGATGGACGGGGTGACGCTGCTGTTCGGCCAGTCGGTGGACAGCGTCCCCGACTCGGTGGAGCGCGCCCTGGCGGCGGTGGGCGCGGTGCTGCTGGCCCGCACCGCCCTGGGGCTGCGGCCCGGAGCCCGCGGTGGTCGGGGCGGTCGGGCCGTTCCCGCTCCCACGGCGGCTCCGCCGCTCGTCCAACTCGCCGCCTGGGCGGGGACCCTGGCGTTCGCGCCGTACGTGCTGATGAAGCTGGTCTGGGCGCTCGGCGGTTCCTTCGCCGGAGTCGGCGGCGACCGGATGTACGCCGACTACGTGCGCAACGGATCCTCCGGGCTCTGGCTCACCCTGGAGCGCTGGGGGCTCGACGGCACGATGCTGCTGGCGCTGCTCGGGGTGTTCCTGCTCTGGGGGCTGGTCCGGCCGTGGGGGCAGGTCTTCCCGCGCTGGACGCTGCCGCTGCGCGGCCGCCGGGTGCCGCGCTGGCTGCCGCTCACCCCGGCCCTGCTGGGCGCGGCCACGCTGGCGCCGTACGGGGTGGTTGGGATCGGCTACCTGACGCTGTGCACCGCCGGGGTGACGCGGATCAGGCTGGGCGCCTTCGCCAGTGAGCAGAGCGCGTTGGAGGTCGGCTGGGTCGGGATGTGCGGGTTCGCCGGGTACGGGGTCGCGCTGGTGGTGGCCGCCCGGTCGTACTGGCGGCGGACAGGTGGGTCGGCCGGGGTGCGCTGAGGTCGGGGTTCGCCGAGGTCGGGGTTCGCTGAGGTCGGGGTTTGCCGAGGCAGCAAGAAAGCTTGCCGGTTCCGTGAGGCGGGCCGCAGCCTGGCGGTGGAGGTGAGCGCCGTGGGCGAGACGGCCGGGATCGGGAGGAGCGAGCGCTACGACGCGGTGGTGGTCGGCGCCGGAGCTGCCGGGCCTGGTCGAGCGGTGGGCCGCGACGTGCCGCACTGCCCGTACTGCCACGCCTGGGAGGTCCGCGACCGGCCGCTCGGGGTGCTCGGCACCGGTCCCGGCGCGGCGGCCGCCTTCGCGCTCGACCACGACCTCGTGGCGGAGGAGGTCGACCGGGCGGTGCGGCGGTACCGCGCGTCCGGTGCCGCCCTGCCCGCCTGAGCGGGGAAGCTTTCGTCAACCCACGATCGGAGAATCCGGATGTCAGCGCACCAGCACGACCACGCCCACTCGCACGGGCACTCCCACGGCCACGGCCACGCCCACGGGCACGTCCCCGCCGCCGACTTCGACTGGGACGCGCTCGCCGCGCACCTGGAGCTGGAGGCCGACCTGCGGGCCGACGCCGTCACCGAGGCCGGCCGGTGGCTGCTCGGCCTGCACGGGGAGGGCGGGGTGCGGCGGGTCCTCGACGTCGGCAGCGGCCCGGGGGTGATCGCCGGACTGCTGGCGGAGGTCTTCCCGGCGGCCGAGGTGGTGGCCGTCGACCAGTCGGCCGCCCTGCTGGAGCGCGCCCGGACCCGCTCCGGCGGCCGGCTCGGCACCCGACAGGCCGACCTGCCCGCCGAGTTCGGCAAGCTCGGCGAGGCCGACCTGATCTGGTCCGGCAACGCCATCCACCACCTGGGTGACCAGCAGGCCGCGCTCACCTCGCTCGCCGGGGTGCTGCGGCCGGGCGGTCTGCTCGCCGTCGCCGAGAGCGGCCTGTCGGCGCGCTACCTGCCGCGCGACTTCGGCCTCGGCCGGCCCGGCTTCCAGGCCCGGATGGACGCCGCGCACGAGGACGGCTTCAGCACCATGCGGGCCGAACTGCCCGACAGCACCCGGGAGATCGAGGACTGGCCGGCCATGCTGCGGCGGGCCGGGCTGACCCCGACCGGGACCCGCACCTTCCTGGTCGACCGCCCGGCCCCGCTCGCCGGACCGGTGCGCGGCTACCTGCACACCCAGCTGACCCGGCGGTACGACCAGCTCGCCGAGCAGCTCGACGCCGAGGACCGGGCCACCCTGGAGGCCCTGCTCGCCGAGGACGCCCCGACCGGCATCCTGCACCGCCCGGACGCCTTCTACCTCTCCGCGATGACCGTCCACACGGCCCGCCGGGACTGACCCGCCGGCCGCGGGCCCGTCCGGCCCGCGGCGTCAGCGGGTGAGGAAGTCGGCCACCGTCCGGCGGAACACGGCCGGGTCGTCCAGCCACGGGTAGTGGCCGGCGGCGGGCTGGACGGCGGTACGGGCGTGGCGGAACAGCGCGGCCGTGGCGCGGACTGCCCCGGGCCGCGGGTCGGGGTCGTACGCGCCGGCCAACAACAGTGCGGGGGAGGCGAGTTCGGCGACGGCGGCGCGAACGGCAGCGGGTTCGTAGCCGCCGCCGTGGTACACGACGGCGGCCGCCGGGTGGCTCTGGGCGGCGCGGGTGGCTTCGTGGGCGCGGGCGACGGCGTTCCAGTCGCCGTGGAAGAGCGGCGCCAGGTCGTCCGCGTCGGCGGCGCCCCCGGCGAAGGCGGTGCGGACGGCGGCCCGGGCGGCCGGGTACCACTCCTCGTGGGTGGCGCAGCGCGTACAGGACGGCGAGCGAGCAGCCGGCGGAGTGGGCGAGGACGTCCACCCGGTCGAGCCCGAGGTGCGCCCGGAAGGCCTCGACGTCCGCCACCTGCCGGTCCACCCGGTAGCTCGTCGGGTCGGCCGGGTGCTCCGACCGGCCCGTTCCACGCAGGTCGAGGACGTGCAGGGCGCGGTGCGCGGAGAGGCCGCCGAGGTCGCCGAGGTACGCGGAGTCGCGCATCGCGCCGCCGGCGAGGACGAGTAGCGGCTCGCCCTCGCCGAGGACCCGGAAGCGGAGCCGGGTGCCGTCGTGGCTGGTGAAGGTCGTCATCGGGTGATCGTGGCAACCGTCCACGGGCCGGGCAACGGGATTGCGGCCCGGGTACCGTCGGGGCATGGCAGCGAGCGAGCAGCGCTTCGTCGTGGTGACCACGACCCACGAGAGCGAGGAGCAGGCCAGGGCCCTGGCGTCCGCCGTGGTGCGGGAGCGGCTGGCGGCCTGCGCCCAGGTGTACCCCGTACGGTCGGTGTACTGGTGGGACGGCGAGGTGCAGGACGCCGGGGAGTGGCGGATCGATCTCAAGACCAGGGCCGAACTCGTGGACCGGCTGGGCGCGTTCGTGGCCGGGCGGCACTCCTACGAGACGCCCGAGCTGATCGCCGTGCCGGTGACGGGCGGCAGCCCGGGTTACCTCGCCTGGGTGGCCGGGGAGACGGCGGGGGCATGACGGCGGCGGGGCCCGCGATGGAGGTCCCGGGCCCCGCCACCGTGCGTCCGCTACCCCGCCGAGCCGCCGAAGCGCTCCGTCCAGGCCGCCAGGTCGTCCTCCGTGACCTTGGCGAACAGCACCGGCGGCACCGTGAACGCCGTCCCGGCCGGCACCAGGTCGAGCGCCCGGGCCTCCTCCGGGGCGATCCAGTCGCGGGTGGCGGCCGGCGAGTCCTCGGGCAGCGCGAAGGCCCCGCGCATCGCCGCGGCCGTGGTCGGGACGAACGGCTCGGAGACCACCGCGTACAGGTGGATCAGGTTCATCGCGGTGCGCAGGGTCAGCGCCGCCGCGTCCGGGTCGGTCTTCACCTGGAGCCAGGGCGCCTTCTCGTCCAGGTACGCGTTGCCCGCGCTCCACAGCGCGCGCAGGGCCTGCGCCGCCTTGCGGAAGTTGAGCGCGTCCAGCTGGGCCTCGTACTCGGCGAGCAGGCCGGCGATCTGCTCGCCGAGGCGCTGCTCGGCCTCGCCCGGCGCGTGCCCGCCGGGGACGTCGTCGCCGAAGCGCTTGCGGCTGAAGGAGAGCACCCGGTTGACGAAGTTGCCGAGGGTGTCGGCGAGGTCCTTGTTGACCACCGAGGCGAACAGGTCCCAGGTGAAGCTGGAGTCGTCCGACTCGGGTGCCTGCGCCATCATGAAGTAGCGCCAGTAGTCGGCGGGCAGCAGGTCCAGGGCGTCGTTGCCGAAGACGCCGCGCCGCTGGCTGGTGGAGAACTTCCCGCCGTAGTACGTCAGCCAGTTGAAGGCCTTGACGTAGTCGACCTTCTTCCACGGGCGGCGTGAGCCGAGCAGGGTGGCCGGGAACATCACGGTGTGGAACGGGACGTTGTCCTTGCCCATGAACTCGGTGTACCGGACGGTCTCGTCGGCCTCGTACCACCAGGACTTCCAGTCCCGCAGCTGCCCGGCCGGGGCCGCGTCCGCCCACTCCTTGGTGGCGCCGATGTACTCGATCGGGGCGTCGAACCAGACGTAGAACACCTTGCCCTCGGCGGCCAGTTCGGGCCACACGTCGGCCGGCACCGGGACGCCCCACTCCAGGTCGCGGGTGATCGAGCGGTCCTGGAGGCCCTCGGTCAGCCACTTGCGGGCGATCGAGGAGGCCAGCACCGGCCAGTCGTCGGCGTGGCCGGCGACCCAGTCCTCGACCTCCTCGGTGAGTTTGGACTGGAGCAGGAACAGGTGGCGGGTCTCCCGGACCTCCAGGTCGGAGCTGCCGCTGATCGCCGAGCGCGGCTCCAGCAGGTCGGTCGGGTCCAGCACCCGGGTGCAGTTCTCGCACTGGTCGCCGCGGGCCTTGTCGTAGCCGCAGTGCGGGCAGGTGCCGACGATGTAGCGGTCCGGCAGGAAGCGGTCGTCGGCGTTGGAGTACACCTGGCGGATCGCGCGCTCCTCGATGAAGCCGTTGCGCTGGAGTTCGCGGGCGATCTCCTGGGTGATCTCCCGGTTCTGCGGGGAGGAGCTGCGGCCGAAGTGGTCGAAGGAGAGCCCGAAGCCGTCGTACACCGCCCGCTGCGCGTCGTGCGCCCGGGCGCAGAACTCGGCGACGGGCAACCCGGCCTCCTGGGCGGCGAGTTCGGCGGGCGTGCCGTGCTCGTCGGTGGCGCAGATGAACAGCACCTCGTGCCCGCGCCGGCGCAGGTAGCGGGCGTAGACGTCCGCCGGGAGCATGGACCCGACCATGTTGCCCAGGTGCTTGATCCCGTTGATGTACGGAAGGGCGCTGGTGATCAGGTGCCGAGCCATCCTCGGATGCTCCGATTTCTCCCGCACGCGCACCCCCACCCGGAGTGCCGTGCCAGGCGCAGGGATCCACTGTGGGCTGCAAGCCTAGCCCTCGTCGGGCGCCGGGCCCGGACGTCAGGGCCGGGTGAAGTCGCCGTACCGGTCGAACTCCCCGGACTTCACCCCGCGGACGAAGGCGGCCCACTTGCGCGGGGTGGTCCGTACGACGACCTCGGGCCGGTCCGACTCGCGGATCTCCACCAGCTCGCCCGCCGACCTGACCTCGACGCAGTCGGTGCTCTCACCGCTGGCCGAGGCCTTGCGCCAGCCACTCATGCGAAGTCTTTCAGCAAGGCCCGGATGAAGTCCCGGGACTCGTCCGGTCCGAGCGCGATCGCCGCGGTCTCCTCCTTGATCCGGCGGTAGGAGGCCAGTTCGACCTGGTTGTGCACGAATGTGGGCCCGTGGGAGAGATCGATCTGGACGGTGTCGAGTTCCGGGACGGGACCGCGGGCGAGGTACAGGCTCTCCCCGGAGCCGGTGTAGGTGGGCACGCTGAAGGGGATCACCCGGATCTCCACCCCGGGCCTCTCGGAATTCGCCAGCAGGCTCCGCAACTGGCCGCGCAGCACGTCCGGACCGCCGAACTGCATGCGCAGCGCGGACTCGTGCAGGAACGCGCTGTACGGCTTCGGGTGGTCGACGAAGATCTGCTGGCGCCGGATCCGGAACGCCTTCCGGACCTCCGCCTCCTGCCGGTACTGCGGGGGCAGCCGCTCGAACACCGCGGCGGCGTACTCCGGGGTCTGCAGCAGTCCGGGGATGAAGGTGCTGTTCAGGATGGACAGGGAGGCCGCGTGGTGTTCCATCTCCGCGATGTCGATGATCGCGTTCGGCAGCCGGCCGCGGTAGCCGTCCCACCAGTACTTGCGCCGGTCCTGCGTCATCGCCAGCAGGGCTTCCAGATAAGGGCCGTCCTCGCATTCGCAGGTGCGGGCCCAGATCCGGAGCCGCTCGGCGCTGATCCCCGACTTCCCGTTCTCCATCTGGGAGATCTTGGGCAGGTCGGTGCCGATGGTGGCGGCCAGGCTCTTGGGCGTGACGCCCACGCGTTCGCGCATCCTGCGCAACTCGATCCCGAGGCGCTGCTGGCGCACGGTCGGCGACAAGCGGGGTGGCATGACTCTCTTCTCCGGGTCGCGGCTGGCGTCGATGCTTCCGGTGAAGTGTGCCGCGCACACAGGGCCCTAGCTACTGAAACGGGGGATACCCCACGATGGAGTGAACGTCCTCGCGCTCGGTAGCAACTCTGGCACCTTGACCCTATGGTCATCCGTGTCACTCGCTGACTTGTTGCCGTCTAAACAGTCGTCAATCGGCCCTCGACCGGCCGTCATGACACACCAGATGCATGGTCGCGGCGCCCGAAATCACCGACCGGAGACTGCCATGCCCCTCCCCTCGCCACCAGGCCTTCCCCGCCGGCCCCACCCTCCCCAGCGCTTTTCCGCGTCCCGGTGAATGCGCTTCTCGTCGCCGGATTGTCGGCGCTCCTGCTCGCCGTCCTGTTCGTCGGCTGGCTGGTCTGGCTGGTGAACATCCAGCCCTGTGAACTCCGCGCGGCGAAACGCGAGTTGGCCGCGGCCCATGCCGCCCGGGGCAAGCGGAAGTAGCCGCTGCGGGCCGGGCCGCCGGGTCGCGGCCCGGCGCCGGACCGCGCCTCAGCCCCGGGAGAGCCGTTCGGTCAGACGGGACTCGGCCGCCGGCCACTCGTCGGCGAGCATCGAGAAGTAGGCGCTGTCCCGCCAGGTGCCGTCGGGGCGCCGGCGGTGGCGGCGGAAGGTCCCCTCGTACTGGGCGCCGAGGCGCTGGATCGCCGTGCGGGAGCGCTCGTTGCGGGCGTCGGTCTTCCAGAAGACGCGGCCCATGCCGAGGTCCTCGAAGGCGTGGCCGAGCAGCAGCAGCTTGGCCTCGGTGTTGACCGCCGTGCGCCAGACCGAGCGGGCGTACCAGGTGCCGCCGATCTCCACGAACTCGTCCTGTGCGGTGAAGTCGTGGTAGCCGGTGGCGCCGACGGCCCGGCCGGTCGCGAGGTCGACGGCGGCGAAGTTCACCGACTCGCCCGCGGCCGCCTCCGCGATCCGGGTGTCGATGATCGCGCCGAGCTCCTCCTCCGAGGCCGGCGGGAGGTGCATGGTCCAGCGCCAGACCTCGGGCTCGGAGCCGACGGCGGCCCAGAGGTCGGCGAGGTGGCGGCGCTCCAGGGGCTCCAGGCGGATGTGGCGGCCGGTGAGGACGACGGGTGAGGGCAGCTTCGCGGTCATGATCCAAAAGTAGCCCGGCTCTGCACTAGAGGCAATAGATGTTTGAACTAGTGCAAAACTGGGGGGATGGGCGAAGCAAAGGGCCCCGCAGGACGGTGCGTCCTGCGGGGCCCTCGAAGCGCTCGGGCTCGGATGCTCGGGCTCAGATGAACGAGTTGATCTGGATCGTCTCGTCGCGGCCCGGGCCGACGCCGATGGCCGAGATCGGGGCGCCCGACATCTCCTCCAGCGCCTTCACGTACGCCTGGGCGTTCTTCGGCAGCTCGGCGAAGGACTTCGCCTTGCTGATGTCCTCGGTCCAGCCCGGCAGCGTCTCGTAGATCGGCTTGGCGTGGTGGAAGTCCGACTGGTTGTAGGGGAGCTCCTCGACCCGCTTGCCGTCGATCTCGTACGCGACGCAGACCGGGATCTGCTCCCAGCCGGTCAGCACGTCCAGCTTGGTGAGGAAGAAGTCGGTGAGGCCGTTGACCCGGGTCGCGTAGCGCGCGATGACGGCGTCGAACCAGCCGCAGCGGCGGTCGCGGCCGGTGGTGACACCGCGCTCGCCACCGATCCGGCGCAGCGCCTCGCCGTCCTCGTCGAGCAGCTCGGTCGGGAACGGGCCGGAGCCGACGCGGGTGGTGTAGGCCTTGAGGATGCCGATGACCCGGTCGATCTTGGTCGGGCCGATGCCGGCGCCGGTGCAGGCGCCGCCCGCCGTCGGGTTCGACGAGGTCACGAAGGGGTACGTGCCGTGGTCGACGTCGAGCAGGGTGCCCTGGCCGCCCTCCAGCAGGACGACCTTGTCCGCCTTCAGCGCCTGGTCCAGGACGAGGGTGGTGTCGGAGAGGAAGGGCTTGATCTTCTCCGCGTAGCCCAGGTACTCCTCGACCACGAGGTCGGCCGGGATGGTGCGGCGGTTGTACAGCTTGACCAGGACCTGGTTCTTGTCGTGCAGCGCCGCCTCGATCTTCTGGCGCAGGATCGACTCGTCGAACAGGTCCTGGACCCGGATGCCGACGCGGTTGATCTTGTCCGCGTAGGTCGGGCCGATGCCGCGGCCGGTGGTGCCGATCCGGCGCTTGCCGAGGAAGCGCTCGGTGACCTTGTCCAGGGTGCGGTGGTACGGCGTGATCAGGTGGGCGTTGCCCGAGATCAGCAGCTTCGAGGTGTCGATGCCGCGCTCGTTCAGGCCGGCCAGCTCGGAGAGCAGCACGGCCGGGTCGATCACGACGCCGTTGCCGATGACCGGCGTGACGTTCGGGCTGAGGATTCCGGAAGGGAGCAGGTGCAGGGCGTACTTCTGGTCGCCGATGACCACCGTGTGACCGGCGTTGTTGCCGCCCTGGTAGCGGACCACGTAGTCGACGGAACCGCCGAGGAGGTCGGTGGCCTTCCCCTTGCCCTCGTCTCCCCACTGAGCGCCAACGAGCACGAGTGCCGGCACAGGCGTACACCCCTTCCGGTTGGGGCATCCTGCGTAGGCCGCAGTCTGCCCCGAGATAGACGAAGCCCCTGGCGCAATGGCGCAAGGGGCTCTTGCACCGAGAGATTACCTGAGGAAGGACCGGTCGTGTCGTCCCTGTCCACGCCTGCTAGCGGCGGCCCGGAGCCGCTCCTGCTGCTCCTCGACCCGGTGGCCCGGCAGACCGACGGCGAGTCGGTGCGGATCGCGAAGGATGTGCTCTGCGGGGGTGCGGACGCCAAGGTGGCCTTTCCGGAGAACCCGTCCGAGCTCGACCGGGTGCTTTCGCACCGGGGTCGGAGGCGACCGGTCGTGATCGGTTCCGACCTCGCGTTGCAGAGGGTGCTCCAGGCCCTGCATCGCCAGCGTGAGCTGGGTGCCGAACCGGTGGGGATGGTTCCGGTCGGGCGCTCGGAGGAGCTGGTCGCGGCCCGCGCGCTCGGGGTGCCGGGGGAGCCTGTCCGGGCCGCGCGGGCGGTGCTGTCGGGCGCGCCGCGCCGGCTGGACCTGTTGGTGGACGACGGTGGCGGGGTGGCCCTGGGCGGGGTCCGGATCACCGGCGGGGGCACGCGCCGGCCGGTGGGCCGTACGGGCGGGTGGCGTTCGCTATGGGCGAAACTGGCTGCGGCCGAGCAGGCGAACGTGCTCACCCCGGACGGCGCCGACCACAGCTCCCGGGTCCGGGTCGAGGCCGACGGCCGGCTGCTCGCCGACGTCCACCGGCCGGTCCGGCTGGTCCAGGTCACGCTCCCGTCCGGCGCCTCGGACGGGACGGGCGAGATGGAGGTGGTGGTCGCCGCCTCCGGCGACCTGGTGCGCGCCCGGGCGGCGAGCGTCTCGGTGGTCGGGCGCGGCTTCGGCTACGAGGCCGACGGCCACCCGGTCGGCCCGGTCCGGGCCCGGACCTGGACGGTGCACCCGGGGGCCTGGGGCCTGCTGCTGCCGGCGGCGTGACGGCACCGGCGAAGGAGACGTGACCGGCAGGCGACCGGCGGGGGAAGCCCGGGTGAGCAGGCTCACGTTCCTCCGTGCCCCGAACCCCTCCGCCGCACGCACCGAACTTCCCAACAGGCGCGAACCACAAGGCCAACCGCCACCCGCCGGAATTCCCCCCACCCGAAATCCCGGACCTGTAAGGGGTTTTGTCTACGCGCGTTAACTCCGGGTCGGCGGACAAACCCCCAGTCCCGGGGTCCGGAAGCCCTGGTCAACTGCCCTAGACTCGAAGACGTGCCACGTGGTGACGGAAGACTCAACCACGATCTTCTTCCCGGTGAGAAAGGCCCCCAGGACGCTTGTGGCGTCTTCGGTGTCTGGGCTCCCGGCGAGGAGGTCGCCAAGCTCACGTTCTTCGGCCTTTACGCCCTGCAGCACCGCGGTCAGGAATCCGCGGGCATCGCAGTGAGCAACGGCTCCCAGATTCTCGTCTTCAAGGACATGGGACTCGTCTCCCAGGTCTTCGACGAGGCCTCGCTGGGGTCGTTGCACGGGCATATCGCCGTCGGACACGCCCGCTACTCGACCACCGGTTCCTCGGTCTGGGAGAACGCCCAGCCGACCTTCCGGGCGACCGTCAACGGTTCGCTGGCCCTCGGGCACAACGGAAACCTGGTGAACACCGCCGAACTGGCGGCCATGGTCGCCGAGCTGCCCGGCGAGGAGCACGTCTCGCGCTCCGGCCGGACCGCCGCGACCAACGACACCGACCTGGTGACGGCCCTGCTCGCCGGCCACCCGGACCTCTCCATCGAGGAGACGGCCAAGGTCGTGCTGCCCAAGGTCAAGGGCGCCTTCTCGCTCGTCTTCATGGACGAGCACACCCTCTACGCCGCCCGCGACCCGCAGGGCATCCGCCCGCTGGTGCTCGGCCGGCTGGAGCGCGGCTGGGTGGTCGCCTCCGAGACGGCGGCGCTGGACATCTGCGGCGCGTCCTTCATCCGCGAGGTCGAGCCCGGCGAGCTCATCGCCATCGACGAGAACGGCATGCGCAGCTCCCGGTTCGCCGAGGCCAAGCCCAAGGGCTGCGTGTTCGAGTACGTCTACCTGGCCCGCCCCGACACCTCCATCTCCGGCCGCAACGTGCACCTCTCCCGCGTGGAGATGGGCCGCCGGCTGGCGAAGGAGGCGCCCGTCGAGGCCGACCTGGTGATAGCGACGCCCGAGTCCGGCACCCCCGCCGCGATCGGCTACGCCGAGGCCAGCGGCATCCCGTACGGCTCCGGCCTGGTGAAGAACGCCTACGTGGGCCGCACCTTCATCCAGCCCAGCCAGACCATCCGTCAGCTCGGCATCCGGCTCAAGCTCAACCCGCTGCGCGAGGTCATCGCCGGCAAGCGCCTGGTGGTCGTGGACGACTCGATCGTGCGCGGCAACACCCAGCGCGCCCTGGTGAAGATGCTGCGCGAGGCGGGCGCCGCCGAGGTCCACATCCGGATCTCCTCGCCGCCGGTGAAGTGGCCCTGCTTCTTCGGCATCGACTTCGCCACCCGCGCGGAGCTGATCGCCAACGGCATGACCATCGAGGAGATCGGCCGCACCCTCGGCGCGGACTCGCTCGCCTACATCTCGATCGACGGCATGATCGAGGCCACCAAGCAGCCCAAGGACAAGCTCTGCCGGGCCTGCTTCGACGGCGAGTACCCGATGGAGCTGCCGGACCCGGCGCTCCTCGGCAAGCTCCTGCTGGAGGCCGAGATCAAGGGCGGCCAGGCGCAGCCCGCCGTCCGCGGCAAGCCGACCAGCGGCAGCGACCTGGACGGCGTCCAGTCGCTGCTCGGCGGGGCGGGCGCGGCCGACGCGCTGCGCCGGCCGTAACGAATCGACGGTGGGGTCCCGCGAACCGGGGCCCCACCGCTGTTCCACCCCCTGCTGTTCCGAAGAACCACCCCCACCTGACCCGAGAGGGCCGCACGCAGTGACCAGCAACCAGAACGGCGCCACCTACGCCGCCGCCGGTGTCGACATCGAGGCGGGCGACCGCGCCGTCGAGCTCATGAAGCAGTGGGTGAAGAAGGCCAACCGCCCCGAGGTGGTCGGCGGTCTCGGCGGCTTCGCCGGCCTCTTCGACGCGTCCGCCTTCAAGAACTACGAGCGGCCGCTGCTGGCCTCGGCCACCGACGGCGTGGGGACCAAGGTGGCCATCGCCGCCGCCATGGACAAGCACGACACCATCGGCCACGACCTGGTCGGCATGGTCGTCGACGACCTGGTCGTGTGCGGCGCCGAGCCGCTGTTCATGACCGACTACATCTGCGTCGGCAAGGTCGTCCCGGAGCGGGTCGCCGCGATCGTCAAGGGCATCGCCGAGGGCTGCGCGCTGGCCGGCTGCGCCCTGGTCGGTGGCGAGACCGCCGAGCACCCCGGCCTGCTGGGCCCGGACGAGTACGACGTCGCGGGCGCCGGCACCGGCGTGGTGGAGGCCGACGCGCTGCTCGGCGCGGACCGGGTCCGGGCCGGCGACGTGGTGATCGCGATGGCCGCCTCCGGCCTGCACTCCAACGGCTACTCGCTGGTCCGCCACGTGCTGCTGAACGAGGCCGGCTGGAAGCTGGACCGCAAGGTCGAGGAGTTCGGCCGCACCCTCGGTGAGGAGCTGCTGGAGCCGACCCGGATCTACTCGCTGGACTGCCTGGCGCTCACCCGCGCCACCGAGGTGCACGCCTTCTCGCACGTCACCGGCGGCGGCCTGGCGGCCAACCTGGCCCGGGTCATCCCGGCCGGCCTGCACGCCCGCCTGGACCGCGGCACCTGGACCCCGCTGCCGGTCTTCCAGACCGTCGCCGAGGTCGGCCGGGTGGCCACCCTGGAGATCGAGAAGACGCTGAACATGGGCGTCGGCATGGTCGCGGTCGTCCCGCCGCACTCGGTGGACGTCGTGCTGTCGATCCTGGAGGACCGCGGCGTGGAGTCCTGGCTGCTCGGCGACATCGTCGAGCGCACCGACGAGCACGAGGACGGCGCGGCCCTCTACAACGCCTACGAGGGCTTCCGGGCGAGCTGACCCGCCACGTGACGACGAGAGGGCCCCTCCGGAGCACCGGAGGGGCCCTCTCGCATGCGGTGGGGGCCACCGGGGGACAGGGGCCGGTCCCGGACGAGGGAACGCCGAAGACCGGCCCGGCGCCCTGGGCGTCCGGACCGGCCTGCGGGAAAGCTGTGGTTACGAGCGGCGGGAGGCCTGCGACGGCCCGGCGCCCGGCCCGCTGTCGTCCTCGTCGTCGAGGTCGGCGTAGCGGGCGGCGTACTCCGCGTAGGGGTCGTCGTCCTCCACTTCCTCGATCGGCTCCGGCTCGATCGAAGAGGTGGACGGCGATACGCCCAGCTCGTTGGACAGACGGTTAGCGTCGAACCCGCCGCTGTTGTACTTCAGCTCGCGGGCGACCTTCGTCTGCTTGGCCTTGGCCCGGCCGCGCCCCATGGGTCGACCCCCTCAACGATGGGGCTCACGGCCCCGAGTCTGACACGTGTTCATGATCAGGACCGGCGCCTGCCCGAATGGGAGAAGCCGTCCCTTGGAGCATTAACGGTACCTGTTTCCGCCGCTGGACGGTACGTCGTCGGTGTGACGTGGCGCGCACCGACCGCACCCGAGACGAGGTCTTTCCAGGTCAAGGGAGGTTTTGTGGCGATTTTCGCGCTGTCCGGAGGTGTCTGAGGTCCGTCGTTCCAGGACTGATTATCCCCCCTGAGGGGGCCTCGGATCACCCGTTCGGGCGGAGAAGTGAGAATCCGGTTCCACATCGTGATGCGCGGGGGGCCGTGGTGACTGCCCCCCGCGCGTCACGCGGTCGGTCGCCGGCCCGATCAGGCGCGGCGGGCGCTCGGCAGCAGCACCGTGCGCAGGGCGCTGATCTCGCGCATCCGCTTCTCGGCCAGGCGGTCGGCGGCGACGGCCGGCGGGACGCCGTCGGCGGTGGCCCGGGTGAAGATCTCCAGGGTGGTGTCGAAGATCTTCGTGGCCTTGTTCTTGGCCCGCTCGAAGTTGAAGCCGTCGATCTCGTCGGCGACCTGGATGACGCCGCCGGAGTTCACCAGGTAGTCCGGCGCGTAGAGGATGCCGCGGTCGGCCAGGTCCTTCTCGACGCCCGGGTGGGCCAGCTGGTTGTTGGCCGCGCCGCAGACGATCGAGGTGCCGAACTCGCCCAGTGCGGCGACCGTGTCGTCGGTCAGCGCGCCGCCGAGGGCGCAGGGGGCGTAGACGTCCAGCTTGGCCTGCAGCAGAGCGGCGGTGTCGGCGACCACCTCCACCTCGGGGTGGGCGGCGCGCACGCGGTTGACCGCGGCCTCGAAGGGGTCGGTGACGACGACGGTGGCACCGTCCGCGACCAGGTGGCCGACCAGGTAGTGGCCGACCTTGCCGACGCCCGCGACGCCGACCCGCTTGCCGCGCAGGGTCGGCTGGCCCCAGCGGGCCTGGGCGGTGGCGCGCATGCCCTGGAAGACGCCGAAGGCGGTCAGGATGGACGAGTCGCCGGCGCCGCCATGCTCCGGCGAGCGGCCGGTCACGAACTCGGTCTCGCGGGCGATGACGTCCATGTCCTGGACGTAGGTGCCCACGTCGCAGGCGGTGATGTAGCGGCCGCGCAGGGACTCGACGAAGCGGCCGTAGGCCCGGAGCATCGCCTCGTTCTTGTCCTTGTTCGGGTCGCCGATGATGACGGCCTTGCCGCCGCCGAGGTCCAGTCCGGCCAGCGCGTTCTTGTAGGACATCCCGCGGGACAGGTTGAGCGCGTCCTCCAGCGCCGCCTCCTCGGAGGCGTACGGGAAGAAGCGGGTGCCGCCGAGGGCCGGGCCCAGGGCGGTCGAGTGGATGGCGATGATCGCCTTCAGGCCCGAGCTGCGGTCGTGGCAGAGGACGACCTGCTCGTGACCGTCGCCGGGGGCGCCGTCCTGTTCGGTACGGAAGATCCTGCTGAGCACGCCGGGTGCGGGGTGCGTGGCGGGGGTCTGTACGTCGGTCACTGTGGTGACTCCAGTAATGAAGGCCCGCTGCTGTGGTGCGGGCGCCTAGGGCGAAGCGTAGCCGCGAGGACGCCGTCGATCCGCTGTCTTGTCCGAGCTGGGGCCGGTCGTCCGAGGGGTGAGACGGGAAGTGGTACGCGGGTGCGGACGCGAACGGTTCGGGGGCGCGCTCTCCCCCGGTCGGGCGGCGCGTGCGACCATGCAGGACGTGACCGTCGTACGTACTTCCGTACAGCCGCCCTACGCCGCCCACCTGCGGGTCTACGAGCCGCTGGCCGCCTATCCGGAGCCCGAGCGGGCGCGCTGGCAGGCCTTTGCGGCGGAGCACGGGCCGGACGCCGCGGAGCCGGCCCAGCCGGTCGCGGCGGCGGTGCTGGAGGAGCAGCGGGAGGCGCTCGTCGGGCTGGCCGCCCGCACGCCCCGGGCGCTGCCCGAGCGGGAGAGCGGGCGGGCGTACCTGCGGGTGGTGGACGGCGTGCTGTACGTCTGCCCGTGGGCGACCAGGCTGCGCAGCTGGCAGGCGCTGGAGGAGCTGCGGGCCGGGGCGCCGGTGGCGCTGCTGGACACCGCGCTGCCGCCGGTGGCCCGGGCGGCCGCCGAGGCGGACCGGGAGCGCTGGCGGGCCGAGCACCCGGACGCCCGGCCGTGGATCCTGACCAGCCGCTGGGAGGTGCCGGTGCGCTGGTTCCTGCCGTTCGGGGACGAGGACCGCTGCTTCGTGCCGGGCGGGGGCGCGGCGGCGGGCGCGGCGGCGGACGGGGGCGTGGACGGTCCGCCGGGCGGGAAGGAAGGGGTGGGGGAAGGGGGAGGGGAGCACGGGGGCCGGCCCGCGGCGCTGTTCTACCTGGTGCCGATGGCGCAGGCGCGGCGGCGGGTGGCACGGGCCTTCCGGGCGCTGCGCGAGGCGGTGCCGGACGGGGAGCTGGTGCGGGGGGCCGAGCGGGTCGGGCGCTGGCTGGAGGAGTTCCACCCGCGTTCGCTGGTGGAGCTGGACTACGGGGGCCTGGTGCATCTGCTGGGTCCGGAAAGGTTGTTGGCGGACCGTTCGGCGGGGGAACTGGAGGAGGGGCTGCGCGCGCTGCGGGCGGGGGACACGGCCGAGGCACTGCGCGTGTACGGGGAACTGACGGTGCGCTGGCGTCGGGTGCTGGCACTTCGGCACGCGAACTGACGTCCGACCGCGCGTGTATGACTGTAAGAGTCCTTGGCACTGCAGGGGTGATGACCAAGGTCCTGGTTCGGGTCAATAGCTGTCGAACGTGACACTACTCACCGTTGACGCGAACTTACCCCTATGTGCAAAAATGGGACAACCAGCCCAACTTCACGTGAGCGTGCCCACTTTTGGGTGGTTCTGGAGTCGATGCGTGCTTTGCGGGGAAACGGAGGGTCTGGTCCCTTCGTAACCGGATGTCATTGCTATGTGACTGTCCGCTATGGGGTGGTCCATCGCCATCCGTCGGCCTTGAACCCGTGAGGGGTCAATTTTGGCGGTTTGGTCGATAGGGCTGGACGGATGGTGTAGTTGTAGACACCAGGACAAGCCGTTCGTCCTATAACCGACTCGGCCCGTCTATGCCATTTCGGGCATCGCGGGCCAAGGTGCAGAATTTGAAGGATAGAACCGCCCTGGTTCGGTTCTCCCGAGGAGGCCGCTCATGACCGCTCGTACCCCTGATGCTGAGCCGCTGCTGACGCCGGCAGAGGTTGCCACCATGTTCCGCGTGGACCCGAAGACGGTCACCCGCTGGGCCAAGGCGGGCAAGCTGACGTCGATTCGCACGCTCGGCGGTCACCGCCGTTACCGTGAGGCGGAGGTGCGCGCTCTGCTTGCTGGGATTCCCGCCCAGCGCACTGAGGCCTGATAGGCCAAAGGCTCTTTAAAGGGGCCGCTTACCGGACTCCGCCGGGTCCGGTAAGCGGCCCCTTTGTCGTACCCGCGCGCGGGTGTTCGGCGTCGGTCAAGTGGTCGGAATGTTGAACTCCGGATAACGATTTGATGCGCCTGGGGTGGGGGGGATTTACAGTGAATACCTGTACAATTTTACATATTAAATTAGCGAGGTTCTGGAGGGGGCTTCGGAGGGCCGGCTCCGGAGGGGGTTCCGTGACGACTGTCACACCGTCAGTCACTTGTGGTCTAGACCTGGCCGGGGTAAGGGGCCGAGAAGTAAAACGCGAGAGGCCCGGAACCTGAACGGTTCCGGGCCTCTCGCGTTGCGGCGATCCCGACGGGACTTGAACCCGCGACCTCCACCTTGACAGGGTGGCGAGCTAACCAACTGCTCCACGGGACCAGGTTTTCCTGATCTCGTTCACTCGCTTGCCGCGCTGCGAACAAGACAGACTGTAGCCCATGGTGGGCCCCCAGGTCGAACTGGCTCCTGAAGGCCCACCCGCAGCTCACGGCCGCGGCCCGGGAAGGCCGCGGCACCGCCCGGGTCAGAGCGTCGCCCGAGCCGCCTCCATCGCCTTCACGATCCGCTTCTCCGAGACCGGGCTCGGCGTGCCCAGCGACTGGGCGAAGAAGCTGACCCGCAGCTCCTCGATCATCCAGCGGATCGCCCGCACCTCCGCGGAGGGCTGGTGCCCGGCCGGGACGGCCGCCAGCAGCTCCCCGTACGCCTGCTGCACCTGCTGCACCTTCAGCAGCTGCTGGGCGTCCCGCTGCGGGTGGTTGGGCAGCGCCTCCAGGCGGCGGTCCACCGCCAGCAGGTAGCGCTTGAGGTCCGGCAGCCGCTGCCAGCCGGTGGCGGTCACGAAGCCCGGGTGCACCAGCGAGGCCAGGTGCAGCCGGATGTCGTTCACCGCGTTCAGCAGCACCGGGCTGCTCACCGTCTTCAGCCGGGTCGAGGCCTTGTGGAAGGCGATCAGCGCGGTGGCCGTCTTCAGCGTGGTGTCCGCGGACAGCTCGTACAGGTCAGCGCGCACCTTGTCGTGCAGCTTGCCGAACGCCGCCTCGTCCCAGGCCGGGCCGCCGGCCAGGGTCATCAGCCGGTCCGTCGCCGCCGCCACGACGTCCTCGAACAGGGCGCCGATGGAGCCGTGCGGGCTGTGCGAGAGCGCCAGCTTCGCCTGGTTGCCCAGCCGGCCCTGGATCGACTTGGCCGGGGAGTTGGTGGTCAGCATCAGCAGCCGCCGCGTCCCCTCCCACATCGACTGGGCCTGCGCCTGCGTGGTGTCGAACAGCTTCACGGCGACCGACTGGCCCTCGTCCACCAGGGCCGGGTAGGCGCGCATCGAGTGGCCGCGCGAGCGCTGCTCGAAGGTGCGCTGGAGCACCGGCAGGGAGGCCGGCCAGGCGGTCAGCCCGCTCTGCTCGATGCCCTGGCCGGAAGCGGCCGAGGAGAGCGTCTCCTTGAGCTTGGGCTTGAGCTTCAGCCGCAGCTCCTCCAGGTCCTTGGACTCGGCGAGCCGGCGCTTGCCGTCCACCACCCGGAAGGTCACCTTGAGGTGCTCGGGCACCCGTTCGTCGTCCCAGGCCTCCGGGGGCACGGTGACCGCCGTCAGGCGCTTCAGGGCGTGCTCCAGGGCCGGGAGGAGCCCCTCGGCGGAGCCGAACGTGCCATCAGTCCGGCGGTCCCTCACGGCACGCAGCGCCGCCCTGGCGAAGTCCGGCGCGGGGACGAAGTTGCGCCGGAGCGCCTTCGGCAGCGACTTGATGTACGCGGTGACCAGCTCCTCCCGCAGACCGGGGATCTGCCAGTCGAAGCCCTCCGCGGTGACCTGGTTGAGCACCGGCAGCGGGATGTGCACCGTCACGCCGTCCGCGTCGCTGCCCGGCTCGAACTGGTAGGTCAGCCTGAAGCGGAGCTTGCCCTGCTGCCAGTGGTCCGGGTAGTCGGCCTCGGTGACGCCGTCCGCGGCGTCGTTGATCAGCATCGACTTCTCGAAGTTCAGCAGGTCCGGCTGCTCGTGCCGGGCCTTCTTCCACCAGGAGTCGAAGTGCCGGGTGGAGACGACGTCCTCGGGCAGCCGGGCGTCGTAGAAGTCGAACAGGGTCTGGTCGTCCACCAGGATGTCCCGGCGGCGGGCCCGGTTCTCCAGCTCCTCGACCTCGCCGAGCAGCCTGCGGTTCTCCGCGAAGAACCGGTGGTGGGTCTCCCAGTCACCCTCGACCAGCGCGTTGCGGATGAACAGCTCGCGGCAGAGCTCCGGGTCGATCCGCCCGTAGTTGACCTTGCGCTGGGCGACGACCGGCATCCCGTAGAGGGTCACCTTCTCGTACGCCAGCACGGCGCCGGCCTTCTTCTCCCAGTGCGGCTCGCTGTAGCTGCGCTTGATCAGGTGGCCGGCCAGCGGCTCGACCCACTCCGGCTCGATCTTCGCGTTGATCCGCGCCCACAGCCGGGAGGTCTCCACCAGCTCCGCCGACATCACCCAGCGCGGCGGCTTCTTGAACAGGCCGGAGCCGGGGAAGACCGCGAAGCGGGCGCCGCGCGCGCCGCCGTACTCGCGCTTCTCCACGTCGTACAGGCCGATGTGGGAGAGCAGGCCGGCCAGCAGCGACTGGTGGATCCGGTCGGCGTCCGGCTCGGCGTCCGGGTGCGGCTCCTCGATCGCGACGCCCAACTGCTTGGCGACGGTGCGCAGCTGGACGTAGATGTCCTGCCACTCCCGTATCCGCAGGTAGTTGAGGAACTCCGCCTTGCACATCCGGCGGAACGCCGAGGAGGAGAGCTCCCGCTGCTGCTCCCGGACGTAGCGCCACATCGCCAGGTAGGAGAGGAAGTCGGAGGTCTCGGAGTTGAACCGGCGGTGCCGCTCGTCGGCGGCCTGGCGCTTCTCGGCCGGGCGCTCGCGCGGGTCCTGGATGGAGAGGGCGGCGGCGATCACCATGACGTCGCGGACGCAGCCGTTGCGGTCCGCCTCCAGCACCATGCGGGCCATCCGCGGGTCCACCGGGAGCTGGGCGAGCTTGCGGCCCAGCTGGGTCAGGCGCTTGCGCGGGTCCTTCTCGTCCGGGTCGAGCGCCCCCAGCTCGTGCAGCAGGTGGACGCCGTCCTTGATGTTGCGCGAGTCCGGCGGGTCCAGGAACGGGAAGGCGGCGATGTCGCCGAGGCCGGCCGCGGTCATCTGGAGGATCACCGAGGCCAGGTTGGTGCGCAGGATCTCGGCGTCGGTGAACTCGGGGCGGGAGAGGAAGTCCTCCTCCGAGTAGAGCCGGATGCAGATGCCGTCCGAGGTGCGGCCGCAGCGGCCCTTGCGCTGGTTGGCGCTGGCCTGGCTGATCGCCTCGATCGGCAGCCGCTGCACCTTGGTGCGGTGGCTGTAGCGGGAGATGCGGGCGGTGCCCGGGTCGATCACGTACTTGATGCCGGGGACGGTCAGCGAGGTCTCGGCCACGTTGGTGGCCAGCACGATCCGGCGGCTGCGCGAGCGCTGGAAGACCTTGTGCTGCTCGGCCGAGCTGAGCCGGGCGTACAGCGGCAGGATCTCGGTGTTCTTCAGCTTCAGCTTGCCGAGGGCGTCGGCGGTGTCGCGGATCTCGCGCTCGCCGGAGAGGAAGACCAGGATGTCGCCGGGGCCCTCGGCCTGGAGCTCCTCGGCGGCGTCGCAGATCGCCTGGACCTGGTCCCGGTCGCGGTCGGCGTCGGTGGTGTCCTCGTCCTCCTCGGCCCCGTCCTCGACGAGCGGCCGGTAACGGACCTCGACCGGGTAGGTGCGCCCGGAGACCTCGACGATCGGGGCGTCGCCGAAGTGCCGGGCGAAGCGCTCCGGGTCGATGGTCGCCGAGGTGATCACGACCTTGAGGTCGGGCCGGCGGGGGAGCAGCTGCTTGACGTAGCCGAGGATGAAGTCGATGTTGAGGCTGCGCTCGTGCGCCTCGTCGATGATCAGGGTGTCGTACTGGTGCAGGTCGCGGTCGGTCTGGATCTCCGCGAGCAGGATGCCGTCCGTCATCAGCTTGACCAGGGTGTCCTGGCCGACCTGGTCGGTGAACCGGACCTTCCAGCCGACCGCCTCGCCCAGCGGACTGTCCAGCTCCTCCGCGACCCGCTCGGCCACCGTGCGGGCGGCGATCCGGCGCGGCTGGGTGTGGCCGACCAGGCCGCGCACGCCACGGCCGAGCTCCAGGCAGATCTTCGGGATCTGGGTCGTCTTGCCGGAACCGGTCTCGCCCGCGACGATCACCACCTGGTGGTCCCGGATCGCGGCCAGGATCTCGTCCTTCTTCTGGCTGACCGGGAGTTCGGCGGGATAGCCGATCTTCGGGACGGCCTGCCGGCGGCGCTCGACGACCAGCTCGGCGCGGTCGATGTCGGCGGCGATCTCGGTGGCGATCTTCTGCCGGGCCTCGGGCTTGCGGACCCGACGGGCCCCCTCCAGCCGGCGCCCGATCCGCACCTGGTCGCGCAGGGTCAGCTCGGGCAGACGGACGGCCAGCTCGCCGATTCCGGGTCCCTCGGCGGGTACGGCGGCGGACTGGACTGCGGGAGAACTCACTGCGGGCATCCCTCTAGGTTCGCAAGGAGGCACGGCGGAGCGCACCTCGGTTTTCGAGCCCCTCCAGTGTCACAGCCGTCGGCGACGAATCGCGAACGACGGGCAACGGTCCACGGCCGTCCCGGGCTCCGGGAGGGTGAGGAGGTGCTCATGGGAGCCCACAAGACCGCCCGGGACGAGGAGTTCCGGGCGTTCGTCGGCAGCGCGTGGTCACGGCTGCTCAGGACGGCGTACCTGCTCGCGGGGGACCGCCACGGCGCCGAGGACCTGGTCCAGCAGGCACTGGAACGGGCGTACGCGGCCTGGAACAGGGTGCGTGCCGCCGACGACCCGTACGCCTACGTGCGCCGGATCGTCTTCAACGAGCACGCCAGACGGTTCCGGCGGCGGCTGGTCGAGTACCCGGTCACCGCGTTCCCGGACCGGCCCGCGCCGGCCGGCGCCGACCCCGACGACCGGGCCGTGCTGCTCGCCGCGCTCGACACCCTGCCGCCGCGCCAGCGCCAGGCCGTGGTGCTGCGGTACTGGGAGGACCTCAGCGAGACCCAGACCGCGGCGGCGATGGGCTGCACGGTCGGGACGGTGAAGAGCCAGGCCGCCAGAGGACTGGCCAAACTCCGCGGGGCCTCCTCACTCATCGGACTGACGAGCATCGGAGGGACAAGATGAGCGACGGGTACCTGCCCGGGGACGCGCAGGGCGGCGACGAGCCGGCGACGGTACGGGCGCTGGGCGAACTGGCCGGGAGCGTCGAGACCGGCGCGGTGCCGTACGACCGGCTGATCGCCGGCGGCCGGCGGCGGCTGCGACGGCGGCGGCTGCTGACCGCCGGGGCGGCGGCGGTGCTGGTCGCGGGCATCGCCGGGGGGACGGCGGTGCTCGGCGAGCGCGGCCGGCAGGCGGTCTCGACCGTGGCGGTGGCTTCGGCCTCGGTCACCGCGGCGGCCGCCCCCGGCTCCCCGGGCGCTCCGGCCACCGTTTCGGCCGCTCCTTCGGCGGCGGGCGTGCCCGCGACCCGGGACCCGTTCACCCCCGTCCGGGTCAAGCTCGCCGAGGGCGCGGCGAACGGCCACACCTGGCAGGCCTGGGCCGCGCTGTGGCCCGCCCCCTCCAGCAAGGAGGACTTCGCCAAGCAGGCCCGGCTGATCCAGGCGGAACGGCACGAAACCGATCCGAAGGCGAAGCCGGTCACCCAGAAGGACATCGACATCAACTGGGACCCGCGCATCGACCGGGTGAACTACTACTACACCGTGGACGGCAAGCGGCAGGCGGACGACGCCCTGCCCGCGGTGTCCGCCCCGGGCGGGTTCCCGGCCGCCGTCGGGGGGGCCTCGCTCGGCCTCCACGACGACGCGGGCGTCCCCGCGGTGGTGATCGAGGGGGTCCAGGCCGAGGTCGCGAAGGTCGTGGTCGCCTGGAAGACCGGCGGCACCACCGAGGCGGTAGCGGTCACGGTCGGGGACTCCCCGTTCCGCTTCTACGCCCTCGCCGCGAAGCCGGGCACCGACGCGGCGGCCGTCACCTACTACAAGGCGGACGGCTCGGTGGAGCGCACCACCGAGCTCTGGCTCCGGACCTCCTGAGCCGCCCACCGGGCGGGCCTCCACGGGCGACGCGCGGCCCGGCCGGCGTCCGGAGCCGGTCGAGGGCCGGGGTGGTGGCGGACGCCCGCGGCAGGGCGTCGACCACCTGCTCGGCACCGCTCCGCCACTCAGGAACAGCCTTCAGGCCCACCTGCTCGCCCTCGTCACCCGTGAGGCGGTGACGAGGAGCGTGAACGACGAAGCCCCCGTAGCGAATTCGCTACGGGGGCTTCCCGGTTGTGGCCAGGGCCGGGGTCGAACCGGCGACCTTCCGCTTTTCAGGCGGACGCTCGTACCAACTGAGCTACCTGGCCGTACTGCACCGTCTCTTGCGAGACGAGCGATCCCGACGGGACTTGAACCCGCGACCTCCACCTTGACAGGGTGGCGAGCTAACCAACTGCTCCACGGGACCTAGAAGTGGCGAACCACTCAGGGTCTTGCGGTCTTGCGTACTGCACTTTACTACGTGTACTGCGTGCCCCCAACGGGATTCGAACCCGTGCTACCGCCTTGAAAGGGCGGCGTCCTGGGCCACTAGACGATGAGGGCTTGCGGCCTGTCCCGCTGTTTCCAGCGTTCGGGGACGTCGAGAAGCATATGGGATGTGGGGCGGATCGCCAAAACGGGTTTCGCCCGGGTGGGGGTGCGGGTCCGTGGCGGGGTCCGCGGCGGGGTCAGGACCAGCCGAGTTCGTCGAGCTCGTGGTCGTCGAAACCGAAGTGGTGGGCGACCTCGTGGATGACCGTGGTGCGGACCTCCTCGACCACCTGCTCGCGGGTCTCGCAGTGGCGCAGGGTGGGGCCGCGGTAGATCAGGATGCGGTCGGGCAGCACGCCCGCGTACCACTCGCCGCGCTCGGTGAGCGGGGTGCCCTCGTAGAGGCCGAGGAGTTCCGGGTCGCCCGGGTCGGGTTCGTCCTCGACGAAGACCGCGACGTTGTCCATCATGGCCGCGAGCTGCGGGGGGATCTGGTCGAGGGCGTCACTGACCAGCGTTTCGAACTCTTCCCGGGTCATCTCCACCGGATCATTGTCCGGTGTCGGATGACGGTGTGCCAGGTGGCGGAGCCCGGTGTTTGATGGGGCTATGACGACCTCGGAGGGCGCCGTGGACGACGCCGTGGCGCGGGCCCGCACCGGCCGCCGTCCCGGTCGGCCGCCGGTGCTGCGCGGGCAGGGGCGGGCGGTGGCGGTGGTCGCCGCGGGCGGGGCGATCGGGGCGACCGCGCGGTACGCGGCCGGGCTCGGCCGGCAGACCGGGCCGACGGCCTTCCCGTGGACGACGCTGCTGGTCAACGTGGTGGGCTGCGCGGTGATCGGGGTGTTCCTGGTGGTGATCACCGAGGGGCGCCAGCCGCATCCGCTGGTGCGGCCGTTCTTCGGCACCGGCGTGCTGGGCGGGTTCACCACCTTCTCGACGTACGCGGTGGACATCCGCCGGCTGCTGGAGGGCGGCCGGCCCGGGCCGGCCCTGGCGTACCTCGGGCTGACGCTGGTGGGCGCGCTGGTGGCGGTGTGGGCGGCGGCCGGGCTGACCCGGCGTCTGATCCACCGGGCGGTCCGCCGCGGGGCCGGGCGGGGTGCGCGGTGAGCCGGCTGGGCGGGCCCGCGCTGCGGCTGACGGTGCTGGTCGGGGAGAGCGACCGGTGGCACCACCGCCCGCTGTACAGCGAGATCGTGCACCGGGCCAGGGCGGCCGGGCTGGCCGGGGCGAGCGTGTTCCGGGGGATCGAGGGGTTCGGGGCGTCGTCGCTGGTGCACACCACGCGGCTGCTGTCGCTGAGCGAGGACCTGCCGGTGGCGGTGGTGATCGTGGACGAGGAGGAGCGGGTGCGGGCGTTCCTGCCGCAGTTGGACGGGATGGTGGCGGAGGGCCTGGTGCTGCTGGACCGCTGCGAGGTGGTCACCTACGCGGGCCGGGAGCCGGGCCGGGACCCGGGCAGGGGCTCGGGCCGCGGGGGGACGGCGGGGCCGGGGGAGACGGCCGAGTGAACTGGCTGCTGGTGGTGGCGGGCGCGGTGGTCGGCGCGCCGCTGCGGTACCTGACCGACCGGGCGGTGCAGTCCCGGCACGACTCGGTGTTCCCGTGGGGCACGTTCACGGTGAACGTGGTCGGCTGCCTGATCCTCGGGCTGGTGACCGGCGCGGTGGCGGCGGGCGCGGCCTCCTCGCAGGTCCAGCTGCTGCTGGGGACGGGGCTCTGCGGGGCGCTGACCACCTACTCGACCTTCTCGTACGAGACCCTGCGGCTGGCCGAGACCGGCGCCGGGCGGTACGCGCTGGCCAACGTGGCCGGCAGCGTGGCGGCGGGGCTGGCCGCGGTGTTCGCGGGCGCGGAGCTGGCCTCGGCGCTCTGGGGCTGACCGGGCGCCGGAGCGGGCGCCGAGGCGGGCGGCGGCGCGGGCGCCGGAGAGGGAGCCGAAGCGGGCGTCGGAGGGCGCGCCCCGCACCGCCTCCGCCGGGCGAGCTTGCCCGCTGCCCGTGTCCCGCCGGGCCGGGCGCGCGTTGGGCACCGAAAGCGGCCGCGCGCGAGTGGGCGGCCCGGGTGGGGCGGTAGAGAGGGACCTCAGTGGCTTCGGTGCGGGCGGCGCGGACGGTGCGGGCGGTACGGGCGGTGCGGGTGCGGCTGGCCGCCGCCCGTACGGCTCCGGGGCGGGCGGCGGCGGTCCCGCGCTCGCGCGCGGTACGGGCGGCGGCGCTGCTGACGATGGCCGGGCTCGGGCTGACGGGGTGCATGTCGGTCGGCCCGGCCGCGGAGGAGAAGCACGGCGTGGCGCCGGTCGGGCAGGCCGGTCCGGCGGTCCGGCCGGGGGCGACGGGCGGGCCCTCGGCCTCCCCGGGGGCGGGGCGTGCCGGCGGGGCCTCGGGCCACCCCGAGCGGCCGGGGGGCGTCCAGGGCGACGCCGGGTCGAACGGGGCCACCGCCACGGCGCCCGGCGACTCGGCGCCGGGGTCGAACGGCGCGGGGGCCGGGGTGGTCCCGGTGCCGGGGCCGGGCGCTCCCGACGGCGGTGCGGGCGGCGGTGCGGCGGGCGGTGCGAACACAAGTCCCGTGCCGCATCCGGGCGGTGGCGTCGGCGGGTCCGGCGGTTCGGCGGGCTCCGGTGGTACCGGCGGGGCGGGCGGCACCGGCGAGGGCCGTTCCGGCGGCGGTTCGGCCGGGTCGCCCTCGTCCACCCCCAGCAACCGCCCGTCCGGCACTCCCGCGCCCGAGCACAGCTCGCCCGCCGCGACCGTCCCGCCGGCTCCGGACCCGTCCTCCGGCAGCTCCGGTTCCTCGGCCCCGAGCCCTCGCGTGGTCGGGCAATAGCGGATTGAGCAGGGCGTTTGCCTCCGATCCCCAGGCTCGTCTATGGTGGTAGATCGTTCGTTTGATCCATTTGACTGGCGCCCTACTCCCATCTGGCGCCCTTGGCGCGTTCCGGCGATCCGTGGCTGACCGCATAGAGGCGGTTGTGAAACAGAACCCCGGACTTTGGCGCGTGCCACTTCCGGAAGGTTTTGCATGTCTCTCGTTGACGACGCCCGCTTCGCCATGCCCGCGAACGAGGCCGCCGCCGATGTCACCGACACCACCGACACCCTCGACACCGCCGCGGACGAGGTGATCGCCGAGGCCGTGGAGGCCACCGAGGAGGCGGCCGCCGAGCCGACCGTCACCTTCGGCGACCTGGGCCTGCACGACGACGTCGTGCGCGCCCTCGCCAAGCGCGGCGTCACCACCCCGTTCCCGATCCAGGCCGCGACCATCCCGGACGCCCTGGCCGGCAAGGACGTGCTGGGCCGCGGCCGCACCGGCTCCGGCAAGACCCTCAGCTTCGGTCTGCCGCTGCTGACCCGCCTCGCCGACGGCGAGCGCACCAAGCCGAAGCACCCGCGCGGCCTGATCCTGGTCCCGACCCGTGAGTTGGCCATGCAGGTCGCCGACGCCCTGGAGCCGTTCGGCTCGGTGCTCGGCCTGCGCCTCAAGGTCGTCTGCGGCGGCACCTCGATGTCGAACCAGATCTACGCGCTGGAGCGCGGCGTCGACATCCTCGTCGCCACCCCCGGCCGTCTGCGCGACCTGCTGAACCGCGGCTCCGCCAAGCTGGACGACGTCAAGACCGTCGTGCTCGACGAGGCCGACCAGATGGCCGACATGGGCTTCCTGCCCGAGGTCACCGAGATCCTCGACAAGGTGCCGGCCGGCGGCCAGCGCCTGCTGTTCTCCGCCACCCTGGAGAACGAGATCGACACCCTGGTCAAGCGCTACCTGAAGAACCCGGTCACCCACGAGGTCGACCCGTCGGCCGGCGCCGTCACCACGATGACCCACCACATCCTCGTGGTGAAGCCCAAGGACAAGGCGCCGATCACCAACGCGATCGCCGCCCGCAAGGGCCGCACGATCATCTTCGTCCGCACCCAGATGGGCGCCGACCGCGTCGCCGAGCAGCTGATCGAGGCCGGCGTGAAGGCCGACGCGCTGCACGGTGGCATGACCCAGGGCGCCCGCACCCGCGTCCTCGGCGACTTCAAGGACGGCTACACCAACGTCGTCGTCGCCACCGACGTCGCCGCCCGCGGCATCCACGTCGACGGCATCGACCTGGTCCTGAACGTGGACCCGGCCGGCGACCACAAGGACTACCTGCACCGCTCCGGCCGCACCGCCCGGGCCGGCCGCTCCGGCGCCGTCGTCACCCTGGTGCTGCCGCACCAGCGCCGCGGCGTCTTCCGCCTGATGGAGGACGCGGGCGTCGACGCCTCGCGCCACATCCTGGACCACGCCTTCGACGCGGAGGTCGCCAAGATCACCGGCGCCCGCTCGCTGACCGAGGTCCAGGCCGAGAGCGCCGCCAACATCGCCGGTGCCGCCGAGCGCGAGCTCGCCGACATGACCCGCCAGCTGGAGCGCGCGCAGCGCCGCGCCAACGAGCTTCGCGAGGAGGCCGACCGTCTGGCCGCCCGTGCGGCGCGCGAGCGGGCCGAGCTGGGCATCGAGGACGAGCCGGCCGCCGAGGCCGAGGCCGAGTCCGGTGAGCAGACCGAGGCCGCTCCGGCCGCCGCCGAGGCCGCCGCGCCGCAGGCCGAGGACCGCGCCCCGTCGTACCGCGAGGCGCGCAGCGAGCGCCCGGCCTTCGGTCGTGACCGGGACCGTGACCGTGACCGTGACGACCGCCGTTCCGGTGGCTTCGGTGGCGGCCGTGACCGTGACCGCGATGACCGCCGTTCCGGTGGCTTCGGTGGCGGCCGTGACCGTGACCGCGACGACCGTCGCTCCGGTGGTTTCGACCGCGACCGCGGTGGCTTCAACCGTGACCGTGACCGTGGCGGCTTCGGCGCCGGCCGTGACCGTGACGACCGCGGCGGCCGTTCCTTCGGCGGCGACCGCGGTGGCTTCAACCGTGACCGTGGCGGCTTCGGCGCCGGCCGTGACCGTGACGACCGCGGCGGCCGTTCCTTCGGCGGTGACCGTGGCGGCGACCGTGGTGGCTTCGGTGGCGGCCGTGACCGCGACGACCGCGGCGGCCGTTCCTTCGGCGGCGACCGTCCGGCCCGCTCCTTCGGCGACCGCCCGTCCTTCGGCCGGGACCGCGACGAGCGCGGCGGCAGCAGCCGTCCGTTCTCGCGCCGCGACGACCACCGCTCCGGCGGCCGTCCGCAGTCCGACCGCGGTGGCCGTTCCTTCGGCGGCGACCGTGGCGGCTTCGGTGGCGGCCGTGACCGCGACGACCGCCGTTCGGGTGGCTTCGACCGCGACGACCGCAAGCCGCGCTGGAAGAACTGACGCCGCACCGGCGGTAGTCGACCGCCGACCCGGCTGAAACGCACGAAGGGCCCGCTCCGTCCCGGTGGTTTCTAGTGGTCGTTGCAACACGTGGTCGGTTGTCTAGGCCGCGAGGAGTTTAGCCAGGCGCTCGGCTGGGGTTTCCCAGCCGAGCGTTT